>JANYCF010000104.1 GCA_025360455.1 Opitutaceae bacterium
AGCGGCAGGCGTCCCTGCCTGCCGAGTTTGACGCACGCATCCCAGACCCACAGGCACGGCGGCCTGTGGCTACCCAAGCAATCTCCACGACCAACCGTAAACAGCGAGGAACCAGCTTGCTTGGCAGGGAACATCCTTGTCGCCTGTAAACAGGCTCCTACCGTTTTCATTTCAATGCGTATCGACGTTCTCACGCTTTTCCCTGCCATGCTCGACGGCTTTCTCTCCGAAAGCATGCTGGGCCGGGCGCAAGCAGCCAAATTACTCGAGATCAACGTCCGCAATACCCGGGACTGGTCGGTCGATAAACATAAGACGACCGATGACCGTCCTTTTGGCGGTGGGGCGGGGATGGTGATGAAGTGCGAACCCATCTTTGCGGCCATCGAGGAATTGCAAACTCCGGGCTGCCGTCGCATCTATCTGACGCCCGACGGCGTGCCATTTACGAGTGCCAAGGCGGAGGAGCTCTCGAAGCAGCAACATCTTATTTTCCTGAGCGGTCACTATGAAGGGATCGACCAGCGGATACGCGACACGGTGATCGATGAAGAGATCAGCATCGGGGATTATGTGCTGACCAATGGCACTTTGGCGGCCGCTGTCGTGATCGATGCACTCGCTCGTTTCATTCCAGGTGTACTCGGTGAAGAAAAGTCATTGACCAGCGAAAGTTTCACCCGCAACTTGCTCGACTTTCCCAATTACACGCGTCCCGCCGTTTACCGCGGCATGTCCGTGCCAGAAGTGCTCCTCCAGGGCAACCATGGCGAAATCGAGAAGTGGCGGCACGCGCAGCAATTGGAAAGAACTCAAAAATTTCGTCCCGATTTAATAAAAAAACAGCCATGAATCCGATCATCAAAGAAATCACCGCCCATCAGGTGAAAACAAATATCACCTCCTTCAAGGTCGGTGATGGTGTCAAAGTGCACACCAAGGTTCGCGAAGGCGACAAAGAGCGCGTCCAGGTTTTCGCCGGCGTCGTGATTGCCCGCAAGGGCAGCGGCATCCACGAATCCTTTACGGTCCGCCGTATCAGTTACGGCGAGGGCGTCGAGCGCGTCTTCCCGGTCAACTCGCCCAACATCGAGAAGGTCGAGGTCGAGAAGAATTCCGAAGTCGGTCGCGCCCGTCTCTATTACCTCCGTAACCGTACCGGTAAGGCCGCTATGGCCGTCAAGGTGAAGCGTTACGAGGCCGCCAAGGCCTAATTAATCCTGTCTGCACTCTCTCAAGCGAGCCCACCGTGGCTCGCTTTTTTATTGGCCGTGAAAAACTTTCATGACAGTTCAATCATGAGGCTTAAATTGGGCTTTGCAGCCGCCGCCCGGATCACGCTAACTAACCCTTTATTCTGAAAAACTTTTCCATTTCATGAAGCTCCAGACTGATATCCTCACCACTGCCTCTGCCCAAGCCCGCGGTCTTGCCATCGATGCCGTGCATAAATGCAACTCCGGCCATCTTGGTCTACCTCTCGGTGCGACCGAGATCGGTGCCGTGCTTTACGGCCACGCGCTCACGCACAATCCCGACGAGCCCCGCTGGCTCAACCGCGATCGCTTCGTTCTCTCCGCCGGTCACGGCTCGATGTTTATCTACACCTGGCTGCACCTGAGCGGCTATGATCTGTCGCTCGACGAGCTGAAGAATTTCCGTGTCCTGCACAGTAAGACTCCCGGCCACCCTGAATTTCACGAGACGCCCGGCGTTGAATGCACCACGGGGCCGCTTGGTCAGGGTATCGGCAACTCGGTCGGTCTTGCGATGTCGGGCAAGATGGCTGCGGCACGTTTCAATACGCCGACGCATACCATCTTCGATCAACACATCGTTTGCTTGGCCGGCGACGGCTGTATGCAGGAAGGCGTGGCCATGGAAGCCGTGGAATTTGCCGGCCACCAAGGTCTCGATAATCTGATTCTATTCTACGATTCCAACGACGTCACGCTCGACGCGATGGCCGACAAGAGCCAAAGCGAAAACACCGCGCTCCGTTTTAAGGCGATGAATTGGGATGTGCAGACGCTCGCCGATGGCCACGATCTCACGGCGATCTTGAAGGCTTTCAACAAAGCCAAGAAAGCGACGAGCGGAAAACCTCAGCTCATCATCGCGAAGACGATCATCGGCAAAGGCATTCCCGAAGTCCAAGGCACCGCGAAGGGCCACGGCGAGGGTGGGGCGAAATTTGCCGATGCGGCCCGCAAAGGTCTCGGTCTCCCCGAGGAGCATTTCTACGTCAGCGAGCCGGTGCGCGAGTATTTCGCCGCCCACAAAAAACGCCTCAAGCGCGGTTATTCCAAATGGAAGAAGACATACGCTGAGTGGCGCACTGCGAATCCAGATAAAGCAGCGTTGCTCGATTCCTCCAATAACAAGCCCAGTGCCGCTGCGCTGTTGGAAAAGATTCCGGCCTTCGCGGCCGACGCCAAACTCGCGACCCGCGCGGCCGGCAAGGATATTCTCCAACCCATCGCCGCAGAGTTGCCTTTGCTGATTTCGGGCAGCGCGGATCTCTACGGCTCAACGCTCAACTATATCGCCTCCGATAAGGATTTCGACAAAACCAATCGCGCCGGCCGCAATCTGCGCTACGGCATTCGTGAGCACGGAATGGCCGCGATCAACAACGGCCTCGCCTATGACGGCATTTTCCGCACCTCGTGCGCCACGTTCTTGGTGTTCGCCGATTACTCGCGTCCCTCGATGCGGATCGCCGCTCTTTCGAAACTCCCGGTCATTTATATCTACACGCACGATTCCATCGGCGTGGGCGAAGACGGCCCGACGCACCAACCCGTCGAAACTGTCTCCGGCCTGCGCGTGATTCCGAATCTCGACGTGATTCGTCCTGCTGATCCCGAGGAAACCGCCGGCGCTTTCGCCGCCGCGCTCGAGCGCACCGATGGTCCGACCTTGCTCTCACTCAGCCGCCAGGCCGTCCCGATGTTGAATGAAATTTCCGTCAGCGCTCGTCGTAACGGCGTGCTGAAGGGCGGTTATATTGCCGTGCCGGAAACGGCGCCGCTCACGCACATTCTTCTCTCCGCCGGCAGCGAATTGCAGTGGGCCGTGGCCGCCGCCAAAGCCTTGGGTGGCGGCGCGCGCGTGGTCTCGATGCCCTCCTTCCTGCGCTTCGATGCGCAGTCTCCGGAATATCGTGAGTCCGTTCTTCCGTCGTCGTGCCGCAAGCGCGTGGCGATCGAGGCGGGCGTTACGGCTCTCTGGCATAAGTACGTTGGGCTCGACGGCAAAATCGTCGGCATCGACCGCTTCGGTCTGAGTGCTCCCGGTAACATCGCGATGAAGGAACTCGGTATCACCACCGACGCCGTGGTCGCTGCCGCGAAGGCACTGCAAGCATAACACTGACGCAAATTATCTGCTCTTTCCCAGCCGGCCATTAGGCCGGCTGTTTTGTTTATTAGTGCCGGCCACTGTATCGGAATAGGATGAACGGCGGCTTGCAAAAGTGATTAGGATGCTAATGGTCTGCCTCCTTATAACTCAATTCGCTCGCTAGCCATGCCTCATCTCATCCTGAAAAACCTCCCGCGCTACGAGTGCCTCCTCGAGGCGGCGCAGACGTTTCCGGAATTGGATCCCTCGGCTTGCGAAGCGTTCCTGCACCTGCTGCGCACGGGTGACGAGGCTTTTCTGTATTCCGAACAAAATCTGACCGAGCACGGGGTTTCCCATGGTCGTTTTGGGGTGCTGATGCTGCTGTGGGGCGAATCCCATAATCCTGAAGCGCACGCTCACGGGATGACTCCAGCCGAATTAGCGGATCAATCCAATGTGACCCGGGCAACGATGACTGGGCTGGTGGATACGTTGGTGCGCGACGGATTTGTGAAGCGCACCGCGGATAAGCAAGACCGGCGCATGATGCGCGTTGCGCTTACCCGCAAGGCCAGGACTTTTCTGGACAAATTATTGCCCGGACATTTCCGGCGCATGGCCGCACTGATGGATCCGCTCAGTCAGGCCGAGCGCAAGACCCTCGTGAAGCTTCTCAATAAAATACTCCAGAATGCGTCGACGCTGAATGCCGAACCGGTGGCGTCTGCCGCTGCGGCGCGCTGAATTGTCTCTCTCCCTTTAATACTAACGCTGATTTCCTATGTTTAAAAAATTCATTTTTGCGATTGTTGGTCTGGTCTTGGTGCTCGGCACCATCGTGGGCCTTAAGAAAAAAGAGATGGCTCCGGGCCCGGCCTTTCAAATGCCACCGGAGAGTGTCACCACGGCTAGTGCGGCCGCCCAAGACTGGGATCGTACGATCAATGCCGTTGGCTCGCTCCGTGCGGACCAGGGTGTGACCGTCGCCAGCGAAGGGCAGGGGACCGTCAAGCGCATCGGGTTCGAGTCGGGTGCCTTGGTGAAAGCCGGCGATATTCTCATCGAATTGGATGCCGATGTGGAACGCGCCCAGCTCGCGGCGATTGAAGCCCGGTCCGAATTGGCGCGAATTAACATCACGCGAGCCCGTGATCTGTGGGAGCGTAACGCTATGTCGAAATCCGATTTTGATAATGCCGAAGCTGCTTTTAAACAGGTGGTGGCCGATGTGAATTCCATCAAAGCCATCCTGGAAAAAAAGACCATGCGCGCGCCTTTCGCCGGTCGTGTGGGCATTCGGCTCGTCAACCTTGGCCAGTTTCTCGATCGTGGGAATCCCATCGTGACGTTGCAGGCACTCGATCCGATTCACGTTGATTTCTCTTTGCCGCAGCAGCGCGTCGCTGATCTCAAGGTCGGCTACGCCGCCCATGTGACGCTGGATGCCCGGCCTGGTGTGGCCTTCGAAGGCCTCGTTACGGCCATCAGCCCGGAGATTGATCCGACGACCCGCACCTTGCGCGTCGAGGCCACTCTGGCCAATGCGGCAGAACAATTAAGTCCCGGCATGTTCGTGAATGTGCGGGTTGTTTCCCCTGAGAAGACTCACGTCATCGCTATTCCCTCCACGGCTATTTACTATCAGCCCTATGGCGACACGGTTTTTGTAGCCAAAGAAGTGAAGGATGAAGCATCCGGCCAAATAACGAAACGCGCCGAACAACGCTTTGTTAAACTGGGCGAGACACAAGGGGACTTTGTCAATGTACTCTCCGGGGTGCAGGCGGGCGAAGAGGTCGTTACCTCCGGGGTTTTCAAATTAAACAAGGGCACGCTTCTCATCATCGACAATTCCCTCGCGCCCAAGGCCGACCTCAACCCTAAGCCAACGAATACCTGATCTCTTAGCTTATTCTTATTCCCCAGCGCTCATGAAGTTCACCGATATTTTTATCCGTCGCCCTGTGTTGGCGATCGTGGTCAACCTGATCATCATCATTGCCGGTCTGCAGGCCTGGAGTTCGCTCAATGTCCGCCAGTATCCCAAGAGCGAAGTTGCCTCGATCATCGTTTCTACACCCTACATCGGGGCGAATGCCGATCTCGTCCGTGGTTTCGTTACCAGTCCGCTGGAACGGGCGATCGCCGCCGCAGATGGCATCGACTACATTGAGTCGCAGAGCTCCCAGGGATTTTCCACCATCACGGCACGGCTGAAGCTGAATTACGACGGCACCAAGGCCCTCGCGGAAATCAATTCGCGCGTCAATCAAGTGCGCAACGATCTTCCTCCCGAGGCTGAGCTGCCTGCGGTGAGTCTGATATCCGCCGATTCCCAATTCGCCTCCGCGTATCTTAGTTTCCGCGCCGATACCTTGCAGCCCAATCAGGTGACCGATTATTTGGTGCGCGTTGTACAGCCGGCCCTAACCGCAATTGAAGGCGTGCAACGGGCCGATATTCTTGGTGGCCGCACTTACGCTATGCGCGTATGGCTCAAGCCTGACCGACTCGCCGCCCTCAATATCAGTCCCGCCCAAGTCCGCCAGGCACTCAATAATAACAATGTCCGCGCCGCCATCGGCCAGACCAAGGGTGCCTACATTCAGGTCAATCTTACAGCCAACACCAGTTTGCAAAACGTCGAGGACTTCCGACAGCTCGTGGTCCGGCAGGACAAGGACACCATTGTCCGTTTGCAGGATGTCGCCGATGTCGTGCTCGGGGCGGAAAATTACGATACCGAGGTGCATTTTTCGGGCAAAGACGCGGTTTTCATGGGCATCTGGGTTTTGCCCAACGCCAACTCACTGGACGTGATTCAGCGGGTTCGCACTGCGATGGATGCCCTGCAAAATCGTTTCCCGGTCGGGTTTACCGGCGGCATCGCCTACGACGGCACCAAGTACATTAAGTATGCGATCAGTGAGGTCAAAAAAACCCTCTCTGAAACTCTGCTCATTGTCGTTATTGTTATTTATCTTTTTCTGGGTTCGCTGCGTTCCGCTTTGGTCCCGATCGTGGCGATTCCGGTTTCATTGATCGGCGCGATTTTTCTGATGCAGATTTTCGGCTTCACCATCAATCTGCTTACGCTGCTCGCCATCGTGCTCTCCGTGGGTCTCGTGGTCGATGATGCCATTGTGGTGGTGGAGAATGTTGAGCGACATTTGCGCGAGGGCCGCACCCCGATCGATGCAGCGATTGTCGGCGCGCGTGAACTGGTCAGCCCGATCATCTCGATGACGATTACGCTCGCGGCCGTTTATGCCCCCATTGCGTTCCAAGGCGGATTGACCGGCGCCCTGTTCCGGGAATTTGCGATTACGCTCGCCGGGGCGGTGTTGATCTCCGGGGTCGTGGCGTTGACGCTTTCGCCCATGATGGCGGCCTACTTCCTCCACAACGCAGCGGATGAAGAAAAAGGTTTCGCTGGTTTCGTGAATCACGCCTTTGATCGCTTGAAGAAAGCCTATGGACGGGCGCTGGCCGGTACGCTCAATGCGCGTCCCGTGGTCTATATGGTGTGGGCCGTGATCACGCTGAGTGTTTTGCCACTGTTCATTCTCTCCTTGTTCACCTCCGAGCTCGCGCCGCTGGAAGATCAGGGCGTGGTGCTGGGTATTGTTGATACCGCTTCGAACTCGACCATGGAGCAAACGTCCAAGTTCGCCGAGCGGATTAACGACGCTTTTTTTCAAGTGCCCGAAGTGGAGTTTTCTTTCCAGATCACTTTCCCCAATGGGGGATTCAGTGGTGCGGTCATGAAAACGTGGGATGAGCGCAAACGGAATATTTTTAAAATCAAACAAGAATTGGGCCCTAAACTTCATGTGATTCCGGGTATTTCAGTGCGCCCCATTCTTCGTCCGGCGCTTCCGGGTGGCGGGACTTTTCCGGTTGAGTTCGTCATCGCTTCGACGGCGGATTCGCGCCAGGTATACGAAATTGCCAAGAAGGTAATGGCTGCGGCGATGCAGAGTGGGAAATTTGCCTTCCTGACCCTCGACATTAAGTATGACCAGCCTCAGTCGGAGGTGGCCGTCGATCGCGACAAGGTCGCCGCCCTTGGTCTTAACTTGCAACAGGTCGGCAGTGATTTGGGTTCCATGTTGGGTGGCGGCTACGTCAATCGTTTCAGCATCGATGGCCGCAGCTACAAGGTGATTCCGCAAATCCAGCGCACTGATCGGCTCAACACTGATCAGCTGAAAGATATCTACATCTCCGGTCCCGGGGGAAAACTCATCCCCTTGTCTTCCGTGGCCACGCTGAATAACTCCGTCACTCCGCGCACCCTCAACCGGTTTAATCAGCTGAACGCCGTCAAGATTTCCGGCATCCTTAAAGCGCCGCTGGATGACGCCTTGAAGATCCTGGAGACGGAAGCCCGCAAGGTGATGCCGCAAGGCTACACCATCGATTACGGTGGGGAATCGCGTCAATTGCGCCAAGAGGGCAGCAAGTTTCTTCCGGCACTTGGTCTCGCACTGGTGCTGATCTTTCTCGTGCTCTCCGCCCAGTTTAACAGTTTCCGCGACCCGTTGATTATTATTCTGGGTTCAGCTCCGCTCGCGATGTTCGGCGCGCTTATCTTTACCGCGCTGCGCATCCCCGGTGATCCGTCGGTGCCGGATTGGAGCTGGGGTTGGACGAGCTCATGGAATATTTATTCCCAAGTCGGTCTGATCACCCTCATCGGCTTGGTGGCCAAGAACGGTATTCTTATCGTCGAGTTTGCGAATGCGCTCCAAGAACAAGGCCGGACCAAGCTGGCCGCCGCGCACGAAGCCGCTTCGACCCGTCTTCGTCCCATCCTTATGACGACGGCCGCCACGGTCTTTGGTCACTTGATGCTCGTGTTCGTCACCGGTGCCGGTGCTGCGGCGCGAAATTCCATCGGGCTGGTCCTCGTTTGCGGTATGTCCATCGGTACGTTTTTCACGCTGTTTATTATTCCGTCACTCTATGTGCTCATGGCGAAAAATCACTCTCATGAACATCTGCACGCTCCCGTCCCGGAACACGTGCGGACGCAACCTGTGCTCGCCAAATAACTTTCGATCCCTCATGAAAACCAGCATGCGCCTGACCAGTCTTATCCTTGTGGGAGCGAGCTTACTCGCGACATTCCCCGTGTCTGCCCAGCTCAACGACGGCCAACCCGATCCGACTTTCTCCGTGCCGGAGAAGCTCGATCTCGAATATGCGCTGGCCTTTGCGCTCGATAATAACTTCGCCATTCGTCAGGCGAAAGAGCGTATCCGTCAGCAAGAGGGGGTCGTGCTCGAAGTACGTTCAAGGCAGATTCCGAATGTCGCCGCCTCCGCCGGTTACCAGCGCAATGCCGACGAGACTTCGATCAATGGCCGCGATCACGCCTGGTCCATGGACATTACCGCCCGCCAAGTTTTATACGCCGGGGGTGGCGTGACCGCCGGGGTCAAGAGCCAGCAGCTTGCTCTCGAAGCCGCCACGCTCGCCCTGCAGTCGGTTATCAACGATGCTTTGCTCGATGTGCGCGTGCGTTTCTACACGGTGCTGGTCAATCGCGAGAAAATTAAAGTACAGGAAAAGAATGTCGAACTCCTCCAGCGCCAGTTGCAGGATGTGAAGAACCGGTTTGAAGCCGGTACCGTCTCGAACTTTGAAGTGCTGCGCGCCGAGGTCGCTTTGGCCAATGCCCAGCCCGCGCTCATCACCGCCCGCAACGACCATCGCCTTGCCATCGAGACCCTGCGGCAATCGCTGGGTTACGTTACCGCGAACGACGCCAACGTGACGAAACTACCCGAGTTTCTCGGCACGCTTGAATTCAAGCCCGCCAGTTTCGATCTGCGTTTGGCTCTGAACGAAGCAAAAACCCAGCGGCCAGATTTGCAGCGCCTGCAGAAACTGGAGGCCGCCGCCGCCGAAGGGGTGACAATTGGCCGTGCCGGCTATTTGCCGAATCTCTCGGTGTACGGGGCTTATGATTGGCGCCAGTCACCGGTTACTAGCACCAAATCATCTCTCGATGGCTGGACTGTTGGCGTGCAGTCCCAATGGAATATCTTCGATGGCCGCGCCACCGCGGGCCGCGTAGTGCAAGCTCGTTCTTTTCTTGAGCAGACCAAGCTCGCCCTGGCTGAGGCGCAGTTATCGGTCGATATCGATGTTCGCCGCGCTATTTCTGTTTTCCAGCAATCCACCGAGCTGGCTGAAGCTTCAAAGAAAGTTGTGGAGCAGGCCGAAGAAGCCGTGCGTCTGGCCGATGTCCGCTACAAGGCCGGTACGGCCACCCAACTCGACGTGCTTACGTCGCAGGTTGATCTCACCACCGCTCGCTTGAATCAACTACAAGCTTACTACAGTTATAATGTTTCCGTGGCCAGTACGCGCCGCGCGATCGGTTTGTCCGACGAACTCCGGCCAACGAAAGAGATCAAGTACCCGAGCCAGTAAGGGAGGGAAGGGAGCGCGGCCGCTCTCGGCTGCGACTTACCCAGAGTAGCCGCGTTGCCTTTCGGCTCCGCTCTAGGCCCTGAGCCTGCCGAACGGGGAGCGAACGCGACAACGTGGTCGCTCGTTGTCATGACCACCTTTTCGGGCTATGCCCTCAAACGCGGCGACATAAGAATTCATTGATTTCTTTCTCTCACCTTGCCCGCAACTTCCTCTTTGCTACCGTGTCGTAGTCGCAACTCTTCATGAAGCTGGTTCGTCCGATTCTAATTTTTGTTGGGGTTATTTTGCTGCTCTGCGTTCTCGCCGTGGGCTTGGCGTTGATTCCAGCACTGCAACGCCGGGCCATCTTGCGCGCGGCGGGGAAATATCCGGAACTCCAACTGAAACTGGATTCGGTTTCTGCCGGCTTTTCATCTCTCACCTTGCGTGGCGTGCAAGTCGAACACCGCGGGGTGAAAGTGTCGCTCGAGCAACTGCACGCCGACTATTCACTCTGGGCGTTCCTCATGGATCGACAGATCCAGATTGAGCAATTGACCGCGCAAGGCTTGCTCGTTGATGCCAGCCAGTTGTCCGCGCAAAAGACCCAGGCAGGCTTGGCTGCCGCGCCCGCCGCCACCTCCGGTGCCTTGGCGCAAGTGAAGCTGCCGTGGGCACTCACACTCGGAAAAACTTCCATTCAAGGTCGTGTTTTGCTGGCCGGATCGTCCGGACAACCCGCCCTGCAGGGTGAGTTTCAGCTGACGGGGGGACAAATCAGCCCGGGGCACGAAGGGGAACTCCGCTTGCTGACTCGGGTGAACGATCCGACTCCGGGTGCGAGGGTCACGACGCTGGATGCCCTGGCCACGCTGCAACTGCGGGAGTCACTGGAAAGAAATTTTGACCACATCGCGATCACCTCGGTGCTGAATGCCTCCGGCCCGGGTTTATCTGGCCAGAACCAGTTGAAACTGAGGGCTGAGATGTCCCGGATGGCTGCGGGCGAAAACTATCAGGTTACGCTCGACACCTTGCGCGCAGGAAAAAGTGAACAGGCGCTGAAGCTCAACGCTACGCCGACCGCCGGAAACCAAGCTTACGTCGGTGAGTGGACGCTCGCCCTCAGCTCCGCCCAGTTGGAATCTTTTTTTCTGGGCTATTTATTACCCAAGTTTTCGGCCAACGGTTCCGGCCAGTTCACGGTTTCCACCGCCACGACCAGAGCGAGCATGCAAGGAAACTTGCAAGTGGAAGCGTCTGAGTTTGAAAAACTGCAACCGAAACTGCGCGCGGTGGGCGCGGTCCAGTTGCAGAGTTCTTTCGATCTCGTGGCTGAAAAAGGCTTGATCCAAGTGAAGCAACTCGCGCTCGGGCTCGCGTCAGGTGCGCAACCTGTGCTCGAACTGCGTACGTCGGGTACGCCCCAATTCAACCGGAAGTCACGTCAGCTCGAAACGGCCGACGCTCTGCCGGGTGAAATTCTCCGTTTGAAACTATCCGGTCTGCCCGTTGCCTGGCTCGCCCCGTTTTGTACCGCGGCGGAAATTTCTGGCGGTCACGTCACGGGCGAGATTTCCGTCGTGCAGGGAAAAGGGCGGCAAATCACGTTGCAGACGACTGCTCCTTTGGCCACTGATGGTATTGCCGTCGCCCGCGCGGGGCGGACTTTGCTGGCCAAAGCGTCGCTGCTGATCGAGGCCGAAGCCGAGCTCTCTCCCGCGCAGATGGGGGCGAAGATTCGGGCCTTCACGCTGAAAACGCCCGAGGGCGATATCGTGCATGCCCGGATGACGGTGTCCGTTCCCTCGGGCCTTCCTCACGCAGTTGCGATGTCCGGCGATTTTACCGCCGAGTTGCCGACTTTGCTGCTGCCTCTTCTGCCTGCGGGTGCTTTGAAGGCGAAAGGTGACGTTGATCTTACGTGGCAAGGCGATCACCTCGAAGTCCGTCGGCTGGCGTCTGAATCAACTGATAGCAAAGGCAGCTTGCTCGGTTCGATCACGGTTATCCACCCGTTCACGTATGATCTGGCTCACGGCCAAGTGGCGACGGATGATCCCAACGAAATCTCGCTGGCCAATATTAAACTGGGCCAGTGGCCTTTGCTCACCGTCGCGCAAATTTTTGCGGACTATAGCGTGAGTGGACGCCTCGCTCCGGCGGAGTGGGTGGTCTCGGCGCAAGCTGGAAAACTTTCGGTGCGCGCGACTGCCCCGGTTTCCATTCTGGATTTTTCCCTTACCCAAAAGAAAGCACCTGTACTCGATCGGTTAAAACTACAGCTCCAACCGATCGTGGAGTTCAATGCGGGAGCGGTGACGCGCGTGCAGAGTGGGGCAGTCACGCTGCAGACGGGCAGTGACGTTTCCCTCGCTCAGTTGAAAACCGAACTGACTCAGGGTGAGGCGGGACTGCGCACCACCACTACTTTCAGTTTGGATCTTCCGGCCTGGTCGTCGCAGCCCATGCTGGCAGGACAGGATGCCTTGTCGGCTGGCCAAGCCAGCGGGGAAGTGCGGGCGGCCTTCGCGGGTGGCTCAGCCCAGATTGAAGCGCGCGCGACGCTGAATGGAATGGTCGCCAGTGAAAGCGGACAAACCTTACCCGTGGCCAACTTGAGTCTGCGCGCTGATGTCGATGCGAGCGGGCATTTCTCTCTTAAATCCCCCCTCTTGCTCGATCACGCGGGGCACCGTTCCGATCTGCTTTTTGTCGCCGAAGGCGCGGTGGCGGCTAAAGGCCTTTCGTTCGATGCCAAGCTGACTGCCGCGCATCTCGAATTACCCGACATGCTGCTGCTCCTCGCCGTCGCCGGATCGCCGCTCGGAGGCGAAGGCGCTGAAAGCACGGCGGCGCAAGGCCGGGCGCTTTCGCCACCGGCTGCCGATCAAACCGCCTTCTGGATTGGGACACGCGGCCAGATCTCGCTCGATTGCCAATCAATCGTCAGTGGCAAGGATTGGATGATGTCGGGTTTGACCGGCCGGCTCAGCGTGAGTGACGACAGGGTGCAGCTGGAAAAACTCGCAGCCTCCTTCGACGAGAAAAGCCAATTCACCGCCGAGGGTGCGCTCGTCTTTGAGCCCGGCTTGGATCCGTATCATCTCACCGGAGAATTTTCGCTCACCGAGTTCGATACGGGACGATTTTTCAAAGCCATAAATCCCGAAAGCACGCCGACGCTGGAAGGACTTTTCACCGTCAAGGGCCAGTTGGAAGGACAGGGCTTGAATTTCGACGACACCTTTGATCGCACGCGAGGTACGTTTGACCTCACCAGCCGGAAGGGAGTATTCCGTGGACTGAAAAGGTTAACGGATAAAACTTCCATAGTCACCAAGGCGGTGGATTTGGTTGGCTCTATTATTGGCGATAAAACTGCGGAGAAAATCGCCACCACTTCCTATTTTATTGACCAACTTGCGCAGGAGTACGGGGAGTTGAAGTTTGATCAGTTTGCGGTCCACGCGGTCCGTGAGCCATCGCTTAATCTTCGCCTGGAAAACATAAGTTTGGTTTCACCGCAGATTCGTTTGTTGGGATCAGGCTTGGTGACCTATGCCCCGGCTACACCTCTGCTCAAGCAACCGCTCCAGGCGACCTTTTCACTGCGCGCCCGGGGCAAGACGGAAGAGCTCCTGGCCAAGATAAAAGATCTGGAAGGTACGCGCGATGAATTGGGCTATGCCAAAACCAAGACCGAAATCATTGTGGGCGGCACCTTGCTCAAACCCGATGCGGAAGCCTACTTCATCCGTCTTGGGGTCAGTAAACTCAGTGACAAGCTTAGCGAGTTTCTCGCTCCGGCTAATTAAACGGGTTCGTCGAGGGTTGTCCGAGACAACTTTGCTGTACTCAGGGGAAACGCAGCGTTTGGTTTCCCGAAACGAGGGCCGCGCTTTTCCCCTGCCAGATCAACATACCGGTCAGGCCGAGCGGGAGAGACACTTGCGCCGTGAGTCCTGTCAGTGTGCGGTCTAATGAAACCGTAATGTCACCGAGCGGATGCGGGACTTTTCCTTCCGCGTGGTGCAACGCACCGAGATGAGGCTCGATCCGTACCGTGGTAAAACCCGGCGATGCCGGCTCGATGCCGCACACGGTGGCGAGCAATTCATAAACAGGCGAAGCACTCCAAGCGTGGCAATCCGAACGCGTAGGATCGGGCTTTTCCGCAAAGGTCGTCAGGCCGGTTGCGAGCATGTCGTGCCAGGGACCCAGCTGGGCGAGATACTCATCGCCCAGCCCTGCCTTCTTCATCGCTCGCAGGAGATAAAACCGAAAATAGGTGGAGCATTGAATCAGCGATTTATCTGCCGCCACCCGCTGGATCAATTCCTTGGCTGCCTCGCCATCGATCGCCCCGGATAATACCGCGAACACATTGGCATGTTGGCTGAATACTTTTTTCTCCGCGGTATCGGCGAACAACCGGCGTTTCTCATCCCAACACGAGTGAACTACGGCCACGCGCAAACTCGCCGCCCGTTGTTCATAGCGTGCCGCCAGATCCGCTCTGCCGTGCGTTTGGAAAAGTTCGACCGCGCGCTGCAATGTGTCGGCGAGTTGCAATGAAACGATGCTCGATCCGCCTTCGCGTGCGCCGGCCGGCGTGCCGCCGAAGCCCAGCTCATTGTTCCATGGCCACTCGTTGGTCCAATCGACAAACGTCCAATAGGGCAGGGGGCCGAGCAGTCCCGTCTTGGGGTCGATCTTCCGCTCGAACCAGCCCAGCACACTCTCAATCCCGGGCAAGCGCTCCTGGATAAAAGTGTTATCCGGGCGATGCATCCAATAGTCGTGGACCATATCGATCCAGAATAAGGAAAACGTATTGATGATTTGCGGACTGGCCGAGGGATACCGGCTTTGCGTGAGCCCCTCGGGAATGCGCGAACGGTCGAACAACTCGATCGCATTCCGCATCAACCGGTCGTCGCCCGCCACATAGAGCGAGATCAGGCTTTGGATGCGGGTGTCACCGACGTATTGGAGTTGTTCGTAATACGGACAGTCCATGTAGGTTTCACCCGCGCACAGCCGCGCGGTGCGCCAACCCACGTTCCAAATTTTAGCCAGCGAGGGATTATCACTGGTAAAGGAAGCGCGTTCCTGCAACGGATAGCCGGTGAAAACTCCGTGGAGATCCTCGAGCACCAGCGGCTCCTCGCCCGTCTCGATCGCTAATTCAAGATAACGATAGGTGCGGAAATCCAAGGGCGCAAAAAGCCGGTGTAATCCGCCGTCGGGATGAAATTCATCGCTCACGCCGACGAGTTCGCGCCTATCGATCTCGTCGCGGTTGCCTTTTTGCCCGTGAGAATCGAACAGGGCTTCGGCATAGGTGAGCGACACCCGGCTGCCTTTGCCGCCGCTGACTATGAGTTGGGGGAACGCATTGGTTTCAAATCCTTGATCCAGCAACACCGTTGCGCTGGTCTTGGCTGGCACGATCAGGGGGGCCTTTCCTTCGAGAAATCCCGTGGCTGGCACGATCCCGCGGGTGCGACGCACCTGCGCGAGACGGAGCGGAGTTTCTTCCATCAAGGGAATCGTGCGCGGTACCAGCCAGCAGCTGATGTCCGTGCCCCAGCCTTGCGGCGTTCCGCGCCCGAGCACGCGTGACGTCGGCCACGCCTGCTCGTTGAACTCTGTTGTTTCCCAGCCCCAGGGCTGGGCCGAACCTTCCACGCGATCACCCGGACCAATCACGATAAATGTTTTAAGCTTGGCCCGGTCAGGTGGAATCGCCCGGTAGGCCTCGTCACGAAATACCTTCCAGGATTCATTGGTGTCAATGGCCCGTTCCGCACTCGTGTCACCTTGCAAAAGAAATCCGGTCCGTTGGCTGATAATGGCGAAGGGCGCGTCTTCGCCGTAACTCCATACCTGCGCCGCAATCACATTGGCGCCGGCGTGCAACCACGGAGCGAGATCGATACTCTCATAATGCCAGGCCATTAAATCGCTGCGTTGCGGTCCAAAGCAGACCGAGTGACCATTGACGAAGAGCCGGTAGCGTGCGTCCGCCGTTACATGCACGATGAAACGCGCGGGACGTTGTTCCAGATTCATCGCTTTGCGAAAAAGATATACGCCGTATTCATTCTTCGGTGCGGTCGGATGGGTGATCCAATGGGCCGTCCATTGCCCGCTGAGTAATTGCGGGGCTGGTGCCGGCAGTCCGCTGTCGGTCGGCGCGGCGTGCGTCGCAGTGGTTATCACTGAAAAAATCAGGAGTAATCCCAGATATGGCTTCATGAAAGAGAAACAAGGAGCAAGGGCGACCCGAGCAAAACAGGTTGGGCGAATTGATCAAGTTCCGGTCGCTGTTGATTGGTCTGCCGCGCAGGCGGGCACTAGATCACCCTATAGAAACCAATACTATATTTCGATTACCGTTTCATTGCGGCGTTTTTTTCTTTCCCAATACCAAGCGATCCAGATGCAAATCTCGTAGAGAATATAGAGAGGAATGGCCATGGCAACCTGGGTGATGACTTCGGGTGTGGTGAGCACTGCGCCAAGAATGAACGACAGCACGCAGACATGGCGTCGGTAATGCGCGAGCTGCTTGTGGGTCAGCAGGCCGATCTTGACCAGAAAAAGCACCACGATCGGAAACTGGAAACCAAGGCCCATGCCCAGGATGAAATGGGTGACGAAACTGATATAATCGTCGGCGCGCCAATCGTAGCCGTCAAACCCCAGCATATCGGAATAGGCGACCGAGGCGCGCAGAGAAACCGGCAACAAGACAAAGAAAGTGCTGAGGACACCGATGATGAACAGCAAGAAGCTCCAGCCGACCCAAGGGAAAATGGCCTCGCGCTCTTTCACATGGAGCGCGGGCATGATGAAGCCACCAATAAAATACATCCAAAAGGGGGCCGAGAGAATCAATGCGGCATAAAGTGAAACATGAAAAGCGACGAGGAAACCCTCGGTCGGGCCAAAATTATGCAACTTCACCCGCAGAGTGCCCAGTGCACTGGATTCAGGGGTGGGAGGGAGCAGCTTCAAGGTCGCGACCTGTTCCTGCCCGACCTTTGCGACGCCGATCTGGAATACGGCATGCGGCGTTTCACCCGCAGGCAAGCCGGCGAACTGGTCGGGCGAAACGACATAAGGACCGAGCAGGGTGGAGCCGATCTGGAAACTAACGGTCGGTCGCGGTTTCTCAAAGAGCTCAAGATGTCGCAAGGGATACTCTGAAATCTGCACGAGCTTGTCCGCAAAGGTCAGACAAATCATCAAAGAAATCCCTACCGCAATGCCGGCGCGGATAAGAGCCTGGCGCAGATCCGCAAAATGCGCCCAAAACGTTTTTGTGGCGGTTGAATCGTCGTCGGTGTTCATCGATCGCAACTATTTCCCCATAGTATTGCGGTCAGACTGACCGTATGGTCGCGGTGACTCATCGCCCGACGGGTAGGTCATAGTGGTTCAGCCCCGCGACGAGGATGGCCGCGAGAATACAATAATAACCAAAGTATTTCCATTGTCCTTTCTCCAGGACACCCGCCAGGTAACGCAGGGCGACCAATCCGGCGATGAAGCTGGCCAACATGCCCAGCAGCCCCGGACCCAGCAGAGGGAGATTAAGTGAAACGGCCTCGGCTCCCGCGTGCGCGTGCAGCAATCGCATCAGTTCTTTGCCGATCACCGCTGGTGTCAGTACGACCGCCAGCGCGAAACTGAATTCCTCCATTTTGACTTTCCCTATACCAAGGAGCAGTCCGGTTGAGATCGTTGCCCCGGAACGGGAAAATCCTCGGAATGGCAGACATAGCCCCTGTACGGCACCGATCCAGGCCGAGTCGCGCAGAGTAATTTCGTCAGTGGTCGGGCGGTCCTTTCGGCGAAGTCCGGCGCCAATGATCAGAATTCCTACACCGAAAAGTGCCCCGGCAATCAGGGGAAGACGCGAGAAAAGCGATTCGATCTCGCCGCCCTTGAGCAGGATTTTTTCGATTAACTGTTTAAGGGTCAGCCCGAGTCCTACGGTCACGGCTGTCGCGATTATTACCCGCCCGCCGATGGCTTGCAAAGCGGCACTGCTCGAAAAATAACTCTGCCGCCAGCTGCGCCAAAAGAAGACGATCACCGCGAACATCGTTCCGGTGTGAAGCATGACGAGGAGAAAGGTTAATTGGGGATCGGCTGGGTCGAGTCCCATTAGTTTTTCCGCCACGATTACGTGGGCGGAGCTGGACACGGGCAACAGCTCCGCCGCTCCTTGGATAAGGGCAAGAATGAGAATTTGCAGGAGGCTCAAGTGCATCGTGAGTGTCGTTATTGTTTCCCTCTCAATTGCCCGAGTCGAATTCAGTCCCGTTTGGGCTCATCAATTTTTTCGTCAGCGGATTTCGCGGGCTCAGGTGGTGGGATAGACTCGAAAAGCTCATCGGCTTTCTGCGGCAGATCCGCCAAGATGTAGCCGGCAATTTGAAACGCTCGTTTCTGCATGATCGCGTTCACCGGTGCGGAAGCGTCGCTGTGGGTGATCACCACAAAGACCGGATTGACGGGGGCGTTCGCGAATCCGGGAGTGGTCGTATTCGCCGGCTGCGGGAGGGGGATAGGACCTGCGTCTGATGGCGGGAAAACGATTTGCTTGGGAGCATTGAGCGCTGGGCTCGGTTTAGAGGGGCTTGTCGTGACGTCGGCGATGGCCGCAGTCGGTGAAATTTTTTCTTCGGGTTTGTGGCTGAACGTAAGGGTGAGGGTTTTCCCCTCGAAAGTGGTGAGCTTGCACACACGCGCGCTGGCTTTCGTGGCAATGTAACCGGGGTCATTGAGCTCACTGGTCTCCGTAAAACGGAGGTTCCCCAGCGAAGCCAGCAATGCGGAGATCTTGTTGGCGTTGATTTTTTTACCGCCGGGGATTTGGGCCGAAGTCCACGCCTCGTCTTTTTTCGTGCGTGAAATGAGGATCGATGATCCTTGACCGGTGGAAATATCCGCCTGCGCGATGTCTTCAGGTTTGAGATTGAGGAGTATTGGGTTTGCCCAGTTTTTCGATTCGGCATCGAGGCTTCCTTCGAAATTAGCCAAGTACGCTTTGGGCTCGACGCCGTAGCGTACAAAGCGACCGCCCCCCTCCGCGTTCTTGCCCAGGCTCAGGGAGAGAAACTCTTTTCCCGAAGTGTTGATTAGTACGACCTGAGTGTCCTTGAACCCAAGGTGATCCATGCGCTCCGCCCGAGTGGTGACCAGTCGCTGAATCTTTGCCTCAGTCAGACTGCCCACCAAGCCGGTTATTTTTGCGAAATCAGCGGGAAGATCAAAAAAACTGGTGACACTCCATGAACCGTCCGGCTGGCGGGCCAGTGTGACGGTCTTGTTCTGGTCAGTAACGCGAAGATTCACCGCTTCTTCGATCTGGGCGATAGTGGTGAGCGGCTCGCCCAGACGGATGTCGGCTGACTTTGGTCGTGGTGATCGCTGAGTGAAGAAAACTGCGGCAGACAGCGCAGCGAGGATGGTAACAACAAGGAGAAGAGTACGGAGTTTCATCGCAATGGGGAACGCGGCATCACTTGCGGCGGGTTTGGTGGAACCAGAGGCCAAATACGCCAAGGAGGAGCGGCGCGGCCAGCAGGTTGATGACGAGCAGTCGGTTTTCGAGGCGTTCGATTTCTTCCCGGAGTGAGCGGCGGATTTCACGGCGTTCAGCGCGCATCACGGTCGACTGTTTCTGAAAGTCCTCGATGGCTTTGGCCATTTCCGGAGTGGCGACGAGCCGGTTCCCGGTGTTTTTCTTGCCCCGGAGTTCGGTGAGTTTCGTCTGCACCTGCTGGAGGCGAGCGTCGAGGGCGGTGAGTCTCTCCTGATATTTTTTCTGCGCCTCAATCTCCATCTGGCGCACGACCGTAAACGGACGGAGCGAGTTGCCCTTGCCTCGGATCGAGATGAGATCCTGCGAGCCTCCGAGAAATTCGACCGAGTTGGAGGCGAAGGCGAGATTGTCGTTCAAAGGCTCGACAGCCGTCTGGCCGAAAATTTCCTGCTTTCTTACACTGTAGTCATCGAACAGCCAGTCCGAGTCGGCGACAATAAGAAGGGTGGAGGTGTTGGAGGATTCCTTTAGCGAGGCTTTAGGTACTGCTGGGATCGGGGTATCGCCCGCAGGTTTGGCTTCTGGTTTTACCAGGTCCTTGGGTGCGCCGTCAGGAAAGGCGCTCTTGAATTTACCAGTAACCAGGGCGGCGATGGTTTTCTTGCCGTTGGGTGTGATTTGGCGGGCGATGTCTTCGGGCTGGGCAAGCTGAAGCGGCATGCTCGCGATCTCACCTGTTTGCGTGGAAGTTTGGATGAGGGGCGTAAAGGTGAGTGTACTGCCGGCTTGCGGTGTTAGGCTGCCGGCCTCGATGAATACCGCTGACTTGAGCAGCGCGGTGGGCAAGGCCTTGTCGCTGAAACTTTCGCGACGGAGCTTCAGCCACACCGGATTGCGCAGCACGCCGGTCGGAGCTTGAAATTGTGCGGCATTTTCGAGGTCGCCGACAATTTGTTGTGAGTCGTAGGTGATGCCGTAGGCATTGAGCAGGACCGGCAGATCGGAGGAGACGTTCGGGGGCGGACCATTGCCGCTCATCATGGCGTGCATGCGGCCCTGGCGTTTGAAATACAGCGACGAGGGATCGACGCAGAGAAAGACGGGCTTGCCACTGAGGAGAAACTGGTCGATCGCGAATTGAAGTTTCGGCGTGAGATTCTGCGGGTGAATGACGGCGAGCACGTCGAGGTCGGCCGGCAGGTTGGTGGCGGAGGCTTCGACTTTAATGAGCTGGAAGGAGCGTTCCCACTCACTGGTGACGAACTGGGAGAGTTGAGGCTGTTGACCCATCATCGCCATCATCTGCGCGTCAAGGCCATTGCCCTGAAGCGGGAGACTGGTGAGCAGGCCCAGTTTTCGTTTCTCGGTTTGCTGGACGTTGTAGATGAGCTGCGAAAGATCGTATTCGAGGAATTGCTCGCGCTGCGGCGTGAGCGCGGCGATGACTTTTTGTTGGTCGGCCTGGATAGCGACGAGTCCGAATAAAAACTGCTCCCCGCCCTTGGTTGCGGCCATGGGGGTGAGACCCGCGGCAGTGGCGCGCTCTTCCTCGGGGGTATCGGGACCCGGGTTGATAACGCTTAACACCAGCTTGCCGTGGGAAGCACGGACGTATTGGCGGATCATCTCCTGCACGCGCTCACAATAATTTTTATAGAAAATGGGCAGCCCCCCGGTATCTTTGGAGGCGTAGAATTCGAGGGTGACGGGTTCCTCGATTTTGCCGAGCATGGCTTTGGTGCCGGCCGAGAGCGAGTAGATGGATTCGGCGGTGAGATCGAGGCGCACCGGTAAGGACGAAGCCAAGTAATTGACCAGCACGAGGCCGAGGAAGAGGAGAGCGATAACGAGGGATTTGCGGCCGAATTTCATGACAGTGCGGCGAAGATATTAGCGTTCAAGAGCGACGACATTGAGAAAGAGGGTGAAGCCGGTCAGGGACAGGAAGAATACGACATCCTTGGGATCAACGAGGCCTTGGGTGAACGGTTCGAAGTGCGTGATGAAGCTGAAATTCGCGAGCGCGTCCGCCATGGCGATCGGTAATATTTTTTCAAGAATGTCGGTAAAACTGCTGAACCCGAGGAAAAGCAACACCGCGCAGGCCGCGAGGCTGAGAACGAAGCTGACGACCTGGTTCTTTGTGAGCGCCGAGGTCAGTGCGCAGACTCCGAGATAGCTGCCGGCCATTAAAATTGCCCCGAGATAGTTGCCCGCAATCACGCCCCAATCCGGGTGGCCGAGATAGAAGATCGTGATCGCCAGGGGAAAGCTAAGGAGGACGGCGAGCGCGAGGACGGCCCAGCCCGCGAGGAATTTTCCGAGCACAGCTTCAAGGGTGGTAACCGGCAAGGTGAACAAGAGTTCGGCGGTGCCCGAGCGTTTTTCCTCGGACCAGAGTCTCATGCCGACAGCTGGAACGAGAAAGAGATAAAGCCATGGGAAAAACGTGAAATAACTTTCCATCTCCGCGACCCCAGCTTTGAAGAACCCGCCAAAACGGGAGAAGGCAAGAGAGACCGAGAGCGTGAGAAAAGCGATGAGGAAGACGTAGGCGACCGGCGTGCGGAAATAGCCGAGGAACTCGCGTTTGAAGATGGGGGCGATTTGTTTCACAAGGATTCGTCGTTTCCAGCGGGCGGATTGTTTTTTAAGAGGGGACGTTGGTGTCTCAGGCGTTCGAACGGGTGAGATCGCGGAAGATTTCGTCGAGACGTGCGCCCGGAGCCCGGGCGCGCAGTTCGGCGGGGGTTTCATCCGCGACGACCCGGCCCTGCGCGATAATGATAACCCGGGTGCAGATGGCATCGACTTCTTCAAGGATATGCGTCGAGAGAATGACGGCCTTTTCCTGCGCCATACTTTTGATTAGCGATCGAACCTCATTCTTCTGATTGGGATCGAGTCCGTCTGTCGGCTCGTCAAGCACCAGTGCGGGCGGATTGTGCAGCAGTGCCTGCGCGAGGCCAACGCGCTGTTTATAGCCTTTCGAAAGCGTTTCGATCACCTGTCGGCGTACCGTGACTAACTGCGTGCGCGCAAGCGCAAGATCGACCTGAGCCCGTCGGGCGGCGATGGTGCGAAAACCGCGAATTTCGGCGATGAAACCAAGAAATTCCTCAACGGTCATCTCGGGATAAGCGGGTGAATTTTCGGGCATGTAGCCCAGTTGGCGTTTTACTCCGACCGGATCTACGGTCACATCGAGGCCGCCTACCATGACGGTGCCTTCGTCGGGGCGTAGGTAGCCCGCGATCATTCGCATAGTTGTCGATTTGCCTGCGCCGTTCGGGCCGAGGAATCCGAGGATGTCGCCGCGATTGACGCGAAACGAAACACCGGCCACGGCGCACTTCGTCCCGTAATTTTTGACGAGATCTTTGACTTCAATCATAGGCTTAAAATAAAAAGAGAACGGTTGATCGCCGCAATGGTAGGGCGGGAAAATTGCCCCACTCGGAGGGTTTTATGATCCTGTGTGCATGGACTCTAAGGCAAGGTTGCTCTGGGAGTGACTGTGCTCCGCCGGAGCACGGTGAGGGTAAGGTTGAATCGCGAGGGACGGCGATTTTGAAAACCCTGCGAGGCAAGCCTGTAGATCCGCGGTAAGGCGAGCCAGGAGCTGGTAACGCCGATGATAGAGTGAACGCTTGTTTGATTTGATCTCCGCATCACTGCGTCGAACCAGCTGCAAAGGTAAATCGTAATAGCCGACGGGGTCGATCTTCCCGCCACTTTCTTCCCAAAAACTATCGTAGGAAAGATTCGGCCGACGCGTGCTATTGAGCGCATAGTCACGATGGCGCGAGATATGCAGTTTGTTGCTGGTCGCTTTGAGTTCTTTTAGTTGCCAGATATTCGCCACCTCTTGCGCGATGAACAAAAGCAAAGCTTTGGGGCGCAAGCCGTGCAGTTGCTTGGAAATTTCCTTGATAATATCCTTATGGGCGTCCGGTGGGAGTCCTTGCGTGGCGCCGATCAACATGAGGTAACCTGGGCCGGTGCTTCGCTTGAGAATGACGAAGGTTAGGCTGGAAACATAACAGCGATACTTTGCGCTAGTAAGGACCAAGCTCAATTCGCCTTCCTTGCTATAGCGCGGATCGCTGACCCAACGGACCTGAAGCTGCTCGTCCTCGTGGACGAGATTGAGTAAGGCGTGCCCTGTCGGTGTGCAGCTCTGCAAAAAAGCGCTGGCTGATAAATGATCGGCCAGAAAAGTATAATGCGTTTTCAGCACGAGTAGCTTTTGCGCCACCGTCCAACTTGGGTTGATGTAAGGACGAACGATTTTTTTATAGAGAATGGGGTTGGTCTGAGATACGGGCGCAAGGCTTCCTTTGTTCAGCCATTCATACCAATGGTTGGCCTGCGGGTAGCAACGGATGCTGCGCAGTATAAAAAGCAACCGCTCGGCGACCGCCTTAAGGCTTGGTTTGGGATAAACGGCGCGCGCGACCGTATAAGTCCGCAACAGCATTTTATACCAACGGGAGAACAATCGGGGGCTATCAGACTTAACCTCGCAAAATGGGCTATTGTATTCGGTCGCTTTCATTCAATCATCGGCGGCGTTTTGGAAACTTTTTTGACTCTATGAGTGTGGTGTGGATTCATCTTTTGTGCTTTGCTTTGTTAGCCACAGATAAATCCATCACCCCAGTCCGAGCATTGATGATTCAAATCTCCGATATTAATTTCCGATATCCACGCCCATAGTGGGGCGACAGGTTCGAGTGCAGTGGTATGAAAATGGACATCAATAACACTAGTACTCAGAAATTGATAAAGTCACCTGTGGCGAATAGACACCGCTTGTAGGCTTAAACCCTACAGTAATCCGCCTAGCTTCCGCGCTGTTCCTGCTCAAACCAGCTTACGGCTGCGCGAATTAAGGCAGTGAAATTATCGAGCTGTAATTTATCTTTGATTCGCCCGCAGTAGACTTGGACCGTTTTGGGGCTGAGTCTCAAATCATCAGCGATCCGTTTGGTCTCATAGCCTTGGCCGAGCAGGGCAAAAACCTCCATCTCGCGATCACTCAATTGGGCGAGGGGAGATTCTTTTGCATTGGTCCCACCACTCAGAAATTTACCTGCCAGCTGGGTAGCCAGTGTTTTACTGATGTAAAGTTGTCCTTGGAGAACCTGTCGGATCGCCTCGATCACTTTGCTCGTTGCTTCGCGCTTCATTACATAACCTAAGGCGCCGGCCCGCAAGGCCCGTTCCGCATAAAATGCTTCATCGTGCATGGAAAGCACCAGCACCCGTGGATTCACCAGCAAAGGTTGCAGCTGTTTGATTAATTCGAGGCCCGTTTGCCCTTGGAGTGAAAGGTCGACAATTGTCACATCAGGCTGCAAGCGGGTGATTTCTTTCATCGCACTACTGGCGTCGCTGGCCTGTCCGCACACAGTCAAATCCGCCTGCTGCTCAATGAGGCTGGTCAACCATTCCCGTACGAGGGGATGATCGTCGACGAGAAAAACGCGGTGCCGCTTGGTAACGGACGGAACAATAGTCATGGGGTCAGGCATCGAAATGGATTGAGGCATGAGGCAACCGGCATTCCACCAGTGTGCCGCCACCCAGCTGGGCTTCAACCTTGAAGCGGGCATGAATTATCCCGGCGCGGTGCGCCATGATGCGCAGCCCAAGACCCTGGCCTCTTTGGGGTGGCGGCGGCAGACCTGTCCCGTCATCATCCACGGACAGGATTAGACAATCGTCGCAGGACGTCAGGGAAATTTTCACGTGGGTTGCCTTGCCATGTTGCACCGCGTTTCGCACTGATTCCTGGGTGATGCGATAGAGATGGGTGGCCTCACTGCCAGCAGTGCAATCAGTTTCATCGTCACCTTGAAACTGACACTTGACGTGAAATTGTTCCGCTGCGGTCACGGCATATTCCTGCAATGCGGCGCGCAAGCCGTTGCGCTCAACTTCCGCGAGCAATAGGCCCCGGGCGAGACGCCGCGTCTTCTCAATACCTTCTTCCACCAGGCGAACGATTCTCCAGGCATCGGATGTCTCCGTCGCCTGACGGGCCTGTAATTTTTCTCCCAAAACCTGGCCGGCCAGGGCCGTTCCCGTGAGGTGCTGCCCGAGATCGTCATGCAGATCGCGGCCGATGCTGCTGCGCTCGCGTTCGCCAATTTCCAGAATCACTTTTTCCAATCGTTCTCGTTCGCTGATAACCTCGGTCAAGGCGACGGTGCGTTGTTGAATGCGCTGCTCCATTTCGCGTTGCAGGCTGCGTACGGACGAGAAGAGCCAAACAATGATCAAATAGGTACTGAGTGCGATCGTGGCATTCCAGCAGGGCACGATCCAATGGCTGTAATGCGCCCCGGCGGCCAGATCCCCCGCGATGCCGATGGCAACACAGATGACGGCAATCGTGCTGCCAAATCGCCACCCGGCGGCGGCCGTGCCCAGCACGACCGGCAGGCAATAGAAGACCGACAGTGAAAATTCAAAGCTGAACAGAAAATCAAGCGCCCCAATGAGGGCAATCAGCAGCAGTGCGATGAGGGCGAGCTGTCGCCTGAGCCGCTGGTCTGAGGAAACGAGGATATTCTTCGCAAGGTTAGTCAGCCGGGTGAGAATGGCTTGGCGTGAAAAATGCGATGGAGCGGACATTCGGCTCAAAAGTCCCTAGGTGATTGGCTTTCGACAAGCGAGCAAATCAAAACCACCTGAACGGCGCGATAAACGATACGAGAGCAATTACGTCTTGTTTGTTTTGAATACGGAGCCCCGGAGCGAACTCGCTCCCCAGTCCCAACTCTTGGCTAAGAGCCTATCCGAATAACGATGGTACGATGGTACGTATTTTGGGTAGGGCGAGTCGTCCCTGACGAGCCGCGGCTCACCGGGACGGTTCGCCCTACCTCATTGCAGCCAATATTCGGATAGGCTCTAAGCACGCCCGTACCTTTGTGATTCTTTGAGCGTGGCTTTTTCTACGATTCCCGCGATATTACGCCCGTTATATGAATACCACCGCTTATAAAACCACCGTGCGTGATCTCGCGCGGATGATCGATCACTCCCTCTTGCATCCGACGATGACCGACGCGCAGTTTGATGCAGGCTGCGCGTTGGCCGTCCGTTATGGTGTGGCGACGGTTTGCGTGAAACCTTGCGATGTGCCCCGGGCGGTCGAACTCCTCAAAGGGTCGGCGGTGTTGGTCTGCTCCGTCATTGGTTTTCCTCACGGCAACAGCCACACTTCGATCAAGATTCTCGAAACCGAACTCGCCATCCGCGAAGGCGCGAAAGAAATCGATATGGTGGCCAATGCGGGGAAAGTGCTTGGCGGCAATCTGGCCTACGTCGCCGCAGATATCAAGGCGGTCAACGACGCCTGCATCACTCGCGGTGCCATCTTGAAGGTCATTTTTGAAAACGATTACCTGCAGGATGCGCACATCATATCGCTCTGTGAAATTTGTACCAAGATCGGCGTGGCCTTTGTGAAAACCTCCACCGGCTACGGTTTCGTCAAGCAACCGAACGGCGACTATAACTACAAGGGCGCAACCGAGCATCACCTGAAATTGATGCGCGCCTATTGTTCGGAGAAAATCCAAATCAAGGCTGCTGGCGGCATTCGCACCCTTGACGAACTGCTGCGCGCCCGCGCCCTAGGCGTCACGCGCATCGGTGCCTCCGCCACTGAAGCGATGCTCAACGAAGCGGTGCAGCGTGGCTTCCCAGGGGAATCCGCGGTTGGGATCGGGCCGGCACTTTCTACTTCCTCTACTCCCTCCGGATATTAGTCAGCGGGGAAGTCGGCTTGGTTGCTTGGAAATAATGCAGAGCTCGATTTTTTGTTTTCCGGGGTCAAATCCCCGGGAGCTTGCGTGGATGGGTAGCTGCGAGCGCCCGCGAACAGAAGGCAGACCACTCGCGGGCAATCGTGGCGACAAGAACTGGGGATATGAGGCGGAGGCAGGTTTTTCTGAAATGACCTGAAGCCTGCGTGGGGCCCGTACTGTTAATTATCCAGCTCTTGGACGCCTTTGGCTTTGCAGAGCGCGGTGAGAATGCGGAATTCGAGACTGAGGGCGTCGTGCTTTTCCGGAGTCACTACGAAACCGGTCAAAAGAGTTTTCATGACTTCACCGTGTGTCTTCACGTTAGGCGTAATCTGGATCCGCTCGAGAGCCTTGGGGCCGTGTTGAATAAACGTGGCGGCGGCGGCATAGAGGTCGCGCACCTCAGCTTTGCCTTTCACGGAACCGCTGCGGACCGTGATCTCCATCTGACCCTCAGGGGTGTTAAATTTAAAAGGCATGTGTGGCAGTTTGATTTCCATTTTTAGAGTGTATCGCACCTCGCTGGGGGTAGCCAGTGCTAATACGGCTCACGCTTAGTTACCTGTGGAAATAACGAAGAGTTGCGCTGGCGAAGTCCGCTGGCATAGTGCTGACATGACTCAGGATCACACACTTTCGAAGGATTGTCCGGCTACGATTATTCCCGCTGGCGGGAAAGTGCTACTGCCGGCCGGGGCCAAGGTCTTCATTACCCAGACATTGGGTGGAAATGTGACCGTGCGCACCGACCATGGTTTGTTCCGCATCGCCCGGGAAGACACGGGCCTGATCGCCGGCTACACCCAGGCAGCGGCCAGCCCTGCGTCTGACCTAGGGCCGACGGAATTTTCTGAAGAAGCCGTTTGGGCTGCCCTCAAAACCTGTTTCGATCCCGAAATTCCGGTCAATATTGTCGATCTCGGCCTGGTTTATGATTTGGCCATCGAGAAAACCGCGTCTGGGAAAAATGGGGTGGAAGTGAAGATGACTTTGACGGCGCCGGGTTGTGGTATGGGGCCAACGATTGCCGAGGACGCACGGCAGAAGATTGCAGCATTGCCGACCGTGGAGTCAGCGAAGGTCCATATCGTCTGGGATCCGCAATGGGTACCGCAGATGATCTCCGAGAACGGCCGCAAGGTCCTGGGCTTGGAGTGAGGAAGAACTCTTGAAATGTAGCTCCGGTTAGCTAACAAAGCACTACCCCTATGTTTAATCGTCTCTTCAAATCTACCCCAGAACCCAAAGATGGATTGCTTCAAGCTCAGCGCGAAGCCCTGGTCGACCTTCTCAACTACTGCATGTTTGCAGATAAATTGGTCACGATTAGCGAGAGTCGCTTTGTTGCGGCCAAGGTCGAGGAACTGAATAGGGACCCGAAAATGCCTTTCGACTATTACCAGAACAAATCGATTGGAGCGGCCCGGGCTGCTTTAGATAAGCCAGAAGCGAAGAAGATTTTTTTCGGTTCAGTTCATCAGCGGCTCGCTACGCCCGAGGTGCGCAATCGCGCTTTTACTCTCTGCCAAAAACTATTTCTGGCTGATGGGATCAAGCGTGACAGTGAATCAGCAGTCCAAGTGGAAATTCGGCAAACACTGCATATTGCTCAGTGAGGTTGCCTGCTCGACGGCGAAATAATATCACGCCGGGTGAATTAGGAAGGGGGGTAGGACGGTCATCGAAAATCCACCACACACTCACCGCCATGGATTTTCAAAATTTTCAACTTTTAGATTTTCCGCTGCCCGCTTTCAAGATTTTCAGAATCGCCCACGACAGGGGAATCCTGACCACGAACCCTAAACTGCATGACCTGACTCCTGACCGTACCATGTCAACTTTTGCCTTTCCCGGGAAGGTGTGAGGGGCAAAGTTACGGATGTTACCCACGCATGAAATTACCCCGTGCTTCGCTGGCGGCGCTCTTAACCGCTCAGGCTCAAGAAACCTTCAACGATTGCGCTGCGAAGTTCATGCTGATCGCGCTCGTCCAACAGCTCGCGCACGCGGCGGGAGATGATCCGAAACCGCTGATCGCGAGGATCGCCGCACTTTTTATTCTGCCGTACGTGCTGTTCGGTCCAATCTGTGGCTGGATGGCCGATCGTTTCTCCAAACGTACGGTGCTGAACTGGGTGCTGGCGGCGCAAATTGCCGTGATGGGGCTTTTGATGTTCGCCCTCTGGTGCCACTCCTTGCGCGGGGCGATGGGTTGTTTTTTTCTCCTCTCCGTGGTGATGGCGCTGCTCTCTCCGGCCAAGCGTGGCATTTTGTTGGAGTACGTCGGCCCGATGAAACTTTCGCGGGTGGTCGGTTTCATGGAGATGGCCAATATCACGGCCATGCTTGTGGGCTCGTATGCCGGCGGGCAATGGTTCGCGCACTGGCTGGCGGGCGGCGGTGACGTGTGGGCAGCGGGACTGAAAGTGGCGGGAGTTCTGACGGGGTCGTCGGTGGTGGCGTGGCTGATTTTTAAAATAACCCCACCGACTCAGGCACAAGCGCAGGAGCCCTTTCGCGGCAGTCTTTTGGTGCGGCATTTTTCGGATTTGGCCGTTGTGTGGCAGGATCGTCCGTTGTGGCGGGCGACGATGGGGATTTGTTTTTTCTACGCCTTGGGGGGCTACCTGTCGCTGCTGATGCCGCAGATCGCGTACGAACTGCAGCAGGGCGGCGTGCAGACCAGTGCGGTGTCGAGCACGCTGCTGTTGATGGTGGGCGTGGGGACGATGCTGGGCAATCTTTCCGCCGGGCTGCTTTCGCGGCGCGGAGTTGAACTCGGCTTGATTCCGCTCGGGGGGACGTTGCTGGTGGCTGCGCTGATCGCGTTGGGCTTGCAACCGGCCGGAGGTCGGGCGTTCACGGGTCTGCTGATAGTAGGGGGCTTTTCATCCGGATTTTTTCTCGTGCCACTCTACGCCTATATCCAACAACGAGCAGCTAACGAACGGCGAGGGCGGACTCTGGCCGGTGTCAGTCTGCTCGACAGTTTGGCGGGGTTTTTCGCCAGCGGGCTTTATCTGCTCGTCGCGGGCGATCAAACCTTGGGCTGGCTCCCGTCGTCCCAGATATTCCTGCTTGCGGCGCTGACGCTCGGCATGCTCCTCTACGGGCTTTGGCATATTCCCCATCACACGGTGTGCACGGTGATGCGGTTGATCGGGCCGATTTTCTACCGGGTGAAATCTCGCGGTTGGGAAAATATTCCCACGGGTGGGGCGCTGATGATCTGTAATCATTTGTCGTACGTGGATGCCGTGGTACTACAAATTGCTTCGCCGCGGCCGATTCGCTTCATCGCGTTTGCGGGTTTCGCGAAGAGTCCGTTTCTGCGTTTTATTTTTCGAGCGGCGGGAGTGATCCCCGTGGCGCCCAACAAACCCATGAAGGGTATTCGCCTGGCCTGGGACGCGATCAAGGCGGGCGAACTGGTGTGCGTGTTTCCCGAGGGGGCCATCTCACGCACGGGGCAGTTGATGCAGCTTAAGCGCGGTTTCGGTTTGATTGTGGAGTTGGCAAAAGTCCCCTTGGTGCCGGCGGTGATCGATGGACTTTGGGGCTCAATTTATTCTTTCGCCGGCAATAAATATCTGTGGAAATCTCCGCGACTGATGCCGACGCCCGTCTGCGTGCTCTTCGGCAGCCCCATGCCCCACGAGCAGGTGACGCTGAGTTCAGCGCGACGGGCACTGCTGGATTTGGGCGAGGAAGCATTTCAAGAGCGCCCGGTTTTGAAACGACATTTGGGCCGCGAGGCGGTACAGGCACTGGCGAAATATCCGCGGCATATCGTAATCGTGGATCGCACGGGTGAACGGCGCGAGCTGTCGGGTGCGGAATTGCTGGCTGTGGTGGCGGTCTTGTCGCGCCGACTGCGGGCGACCGTGCCGGAAGCCCGGATCGGTATCGTGCTGCCGCCCGGGGCAGGAGCCTTCATCGCCAATCTGGCGGTATCGTGTGCGGGGAAGACTCCGGTGAATTTGAATTTCACCACGGGGCGCGCCTCTTTGGAGGCCTCGCTGCGCTTGGGTGAAATTAGCACGGTGCTCACGGCGGATGCGCTGCGGGAAAAGCTGCCGAACTTTCCGTTCCCCGCTCGGACACTGGATCTGAAAACGGAAATTGAATCAGCGGGTGGCAAGCGAGCGATTTGGCCGTGGTGGCTCGCCGCACAGGTGATCCCGAATCAATGGCTGGCGGATTTGATGCAGGTGCCGCGCACCGGTGATCGGGCCGAAGCGGCGTTACTTTTCACCAGTGGCAGTTCCGGTGAACCAAAGGGCGTGGTGCTCAGCCACCGCAACATCATCGCGAATTGCGCGCAGATTTCCTCGCTGTCGATTTTGCCTGAATCCACTTCGTTGCTCGGATGTCTGCCGGTTTTTCACTCTTTCGGATTCACGGTGACGCTGTGGTATCCGCTCTTGCGCGGTTGCAGTGTGGTTACGGTGCCCAGTCCGCTCGACACGAGAAAAATTATCGACGCGATCAAGCAGGAGAAAGTAACGGTGATGCTGGGCGCACCGACCTTTATCCGACCGATGCTTAAGCGGGCAACGAAGGAAGAAATCCGCACGCTCAAGCTGGTGATTTCCGGGGCGGAGAAATTACCCTTGGAACTTTACGAAGCATTTTTGAAGCAATTTGAGATCGAGATTTTGCAAGGGTATGGACTGACCGAGACGACACCGGTCGCGAGTATCAATCAGTATCATCCGCTCATCACGACCACGACGGCGGAGCATCAGGAAGGGAAGCGCGTGGGGGCGGTCGGCCGCCTATTGCCTGGAACTACCGTACGCATCGTCGATCCCGATTCAGGTGATGAATTGCCAATGACCTCCACGGGAATGTTGTGGCTAAAAGGCCCGAATATTTTCACCGGTTACCTCAAGGATGAAGAAAAGACCGCGGCGGCGCTGAAAGAAGGTTGGTTCATCACGGGGGATTTGGGGCGATTGGATGAGGATGGTTTTTTATTTATCGAAGGTCGGCAGTCGCGTTTTTCCAAGATTGGAGGTGAGATGGTGCCGCACGGCACGGTGGAGCAACACATCAACACGGCCTTCGGCTGGGAGCATCATGAAGTGCCAGTGGCGGTGATTACGAGTGTGCCGGACAGTAGCAAAGGAGAGGCCTTGGTTCTTCTGACTACGCAAGACGTCACGGTGGCGGATATTCGCGGCAAGCTACTGGAGGCCGGGTTGCCTAATCTCTGGGTGCCAAAGGCGGTCTGCAAGGTGGAGCGCATCCCGGTCTTGGGCACCGGCAAGACCGACCTGAAAGCATGTCGCACCCTTGCACTGGATAAGACTGGAGAAGCGGCGAGCGCTTGAGGTAAAAGCTTAATGCTTAGCCGCAGATTTCTTTGGTGCGGGTGATGGCTTCG
>JANYCF010000144.1 GCA_025360455.1 Opitutaceae bacterium
ATAATTCCTGCGGTGCCAACTCCATCGTCTACGGCACCACCCGCGAACACCTCGTCTCCGCCCGCGGCTTTCTCAGTGACGGCTCCGTCGTCACCTTCGGCCCGTTGCTGCGCGATGAATTCGCGGCGAAATGCGCCGGCCCGGAAGATTCCCTCGAAACCAAAATCTACCGCACTGTCCGCGATCTGCTCGGCGACACCGCCAACCGCGATCTCATCCGCGACAATTTCCCCAAGTCCACCGTCACGCGCCGCAACACCGGCTACGCCCTCGACCGCCTGATGGAAAGCACGGTCTTCGATCCGAACTCCGCGCATCCTTTCAACCTCTGCCGCCTGCTCGCCGGTTCCGAAGGCACCCTCTTTCTCGGCGTAGAATTCGAACTCAACTGCGAGCTACTCCCACCGCCTGGCGCACTCTTGTGCGCCCACTTCACCAGCGTGCAGGAAGCACTGCACGCCACTCAGATCGCGATGCGCCACCGCCCCCACGGTTGCGAACTCATCGACCGCAACCTACTCGCCGGCACCAAGGATAATCCCGAACACACGCGCAACCGCTTCTTTGTCCAAGGCGATCCTGGTGCCGTCCTCGTCGTGGAAATCCGCCGTGACACCCGCGCTGAAATTGAGGCCGTCATGCACGCTCTCACTACGTCCCTGCGCGGCGCGCAATTCGGCTACGCCTTCCCCGTAGTCTGGGGCGACGATTGCAACCGCGTCTGGGATCTCCGTCGCGCCGGCCAAGGCCTGACCAACAACGTCGTGGGCGACGCCAAGCCGCGCGAAATCGTCGAGGACACCGCCGTCGCCGTCGAAGATCTGCCTGCCTACATCGCCGAGTTCGACGAGCTCATGCAAGGCAAGTACGGTGTCACCTGCACCTACTACGCCCACGCCGGTGCCGGCGAACTCCACACCCGCCCCCTCTTCAATTTAAAATCACCCGAGGGCCTGAAGCTGTTTCGCGCCATCGCGACCGACGTCGCCACCCTCGTGAAAAAATACCGCGGCTCCCTCAGCGGCGAGCACGGCGACGGCCGGCTGCGCGGCGAGTTCATCCAGTTCATGGTGGGTGCCGAGTGCTACGCCATGATGCGGCGCGTGAAGAAAACCTTCGATCCGCACGGCATTTTCAATCCCGGCAAGATCATCGACACGCCGCCGATGGACACCTCGCTGCGCCACGGCCCCGACAAGCCCACGCCCGAGTACAAAACTATTTTCGACTTCGGTTCCTCCGAAGGCGTACTGCGTGCTGCGGAAAAATGTTCCGGCGCCGGCGAATGTCTCAAGTCCCACCGCATGGGCGGCACGATGTGTCCGAGCTACATGGCCACGCGCAACGAAGCCGACTCCACCCGCGCCCGCGCCAACATGCTCCGGCAAGTCCTCACGCAACCGACCAACGTGAATAATCCGTGGGACAGTCCCGAAATCGCCGGCGTCATGGACCTCTGCCTCTCCTGCAAAGGTTGCAAAACCGAGTGCCCGTCCAGCGTCGATGTCACCCGCCTCAAAGCCGAATGGCAGCAACACTACCACGACGCCCACGGCGTACCGTTCCGCTCGCGCCTCATCGCCAACTTCGCTCGCCTGATGAGTTGGGCGTCCCAAGCACCGCGGCTCTACAACGCACTTGTCACGTATTACGTGACAAGTGGCTGGGTGAAAAAGTTCTCCGGCTTCGCCCCCCAGCGCAGCCTGCCGACTCTGCACACCACCACCCTCGCCACGTGGCACGCGCAGCACGCTAACAAGGTGGAGCGCGGCCTCCGGACGCGCTTCGATCCCGTCGGGATCGAAGGCAGGGCCGGCGCTTGTCGCCGCTCCGCACCCACGCCGCCGCACGGCACGCCGACAAACGGCGGCCCTACATCAACAACGGAAATCTCCCCCTTCCCCCACGGCCGCGTCCATCTCTTCTGCGACGAATTCACGAACTACACCGACGCCGCCATCGGCATCAAAGCCATCCAACTCCTCAACCGACTCGGCTACGAGGTGATTATCCCTGAACACGTCGAAAGCGGCCGCGCCCATCTCTCGAAAGGTCTCGTGCGCGATGCCCAGCAACTCGCAATTTGCAACGTCGAGCTACTCCGGCATGTCATCACCGCCGACGCGCCGCTCATCGGCATCGAGCCCTCCGCCCTTCTCAGTTTCCGCGACGAGTATCCCGACCTGATGCCCGCACTCCTCAAAGATGCCGCCCGCTCGCTCGCGAAAAACACTTTTCTCATCGACGAATTCCTCTCCCGCGAAATCGACGCGGGCCGCATCACACGCGAGTCCTTCAAGACTGATGTCCGCGCGATCAAACTCCACGGCCACTGCCATCAGAAAGCGCTATCGTCGCTGAGCCATACGGTGAAAATTCTTTCCCTCCCCGCCGGACATCACGTCACCGTGATCCCCTCCGGCTGTTGCGGCATGGCCGGATCATTCGGCTACGAGAAGGAACACTACGAACTCTCCCAACAAATCGGCGAGCTCGTGCTTTTCCCCGCCGTACGCGCGACGACCGCCGAGACCATCCTCGCCGCGCCCGGAACCAGCTGTCGTCATCAAATCAAAGACGCCACAAACCGCACCGCCGAGCATCCAGTGGAAATTCTCCACGCCGCATTGCTTTAGCGTGCTGTCAGCTCAGTTCGTTTTAGAAGTAGGAGCCTGTTTACAGGCGACCCGAATATTGTCCAACGAACCACGCTTTGAATCGCCTGTAAACAGGCTCCTACAAATTTCATTACGATAGCAGCTTTATAAACGAACGGCGCTGAGGCGACCATCTTTCTCGTTCTCTCTCTTGCCGTGCGCTAGCCAGCAACTACGATGTCCTCACGCATGTTTCATCTTCGCCTCCTCTTCGTTTTGCTTTTTCTGCCGGCCATTGCTTCCGCGGCTGATCTGCGATCCGCTATCACGCGCGAAGCCCTCAAGTGCGCCGCAGCCTGGCAGCGGAATGATTACGAAGGCGTGCTGGCCTATCTCCCGCCACAAGTCATCAAGCAAAACGGCGGAAAGAAGGCGGCACTGAAGAAAATCCAAAACACCTTCAGCCTCGCCCGCGACTATGGCGTGGAGCGAATGGACTTCAGTCCTGGACAACCCGCAACGCCGAAACCGCAAGGCAAGTGGCTCGCCAGTTTGGTTCCCCTCTCCGTCGTGCTGCACCGCACGCCTGTCGATGTGACGCAAGAGACGCACCTCCTCGCGCTCTCCGCCGACCAAGGCAAACACTGGTATCTCGTCCCGCTCTACCGCACCACCCAGGCCAAGTTGAATCTGTGGTTCCCCGAATTCGCCGGAAAAGTAATCGTCCCGAACGACCCCGAACCGCAAATCGGTTTGGCGTTCTGAATCCCGCGCATTTTCGCCACTGACGGACACTAGCGAGCACAAACATAATTCATTCGAACTGAAATTGAAGCTTGAGCGTGGTGTGCCATGAACAATTTAGTCCGCATGAAGGTCGTTAGCTATGGCGGGATTTGATACTTTCTTCATGCTCGAATTCTTTTGGCGAGAAGCAGCTACCAATTCATCGATGTACTCAGGATAGGTGAAGAATATCGCCTTCTCTACGTCAAATCGCCTATCACCGGCCCCATAGTCTTTGAAGAGTTCAT
>JANYCF010000203.1 GCA_025360455.1 Opitutaceae bacterium
TGAAAAAAATCCCCAACAGTCGCGTCGCATGGTGCGCGGCCCAGAAAGCTTTACCGCATTGCTCCATGCCTCAGGACAGTTTTTTGAATCTTACGGGCTGTCCATTGGCTGAAATGGTCTCCCTGGTGCGGCAACCTGCGACGTTCATTGGCACCCATGGCGGACCAATGTATCTTTCCGCTGCTTCGGGTAACCCGGTCCTCGCCCTCTTCGGTCCGCATGATCCGAAACAATTCGGCCCCTATCCGTTGGATGCGACCAAGCATCACGTGGTGACCGCGCCAGAGGGAGAGTTCGCTAAATTGACGCCGACCGTGGTACTAGCCGCCTTGGAAGAGCTCAGACGGCGTTCGTTGTAGTTTTTGGAATAGCGGGCATCATGAGCTGTTTCTGATGAGTCATTATTAGACGCACGCCTCAGTCTTTTTCCGGTTGCAAGGTGGGCAAAGGCGGCACGGTGCGGAGTGCAGGCAGGCCGAGTGCGACACACGCTACGACGAGAATCGTGCCGATGCCGCCAGTCGTGGCCGCGAGGACCGGCCCAAACAATGCGGCGGCCAGTCCGGCGCGCAGCTCCGATATTTCATTCGAGGAACCAATGAAGAGCTGATTGACCGCACTCACCCGGCCCCGGAGATTATCAGGCGTTTTCATCTGCACGAGCGTATGCCGGACCACGACGCTGAAGTTGTCGCACACGCCGCTGAGATAGAGTGCGAACAAGGAAAGCCAGATGCTGGTCGAGAGACTGAAAACAATCATCGTGGCGCCGAAGCCGGCTACGGTCCAGAGCATGACTACTCCGGGACGTTGGGCCGGTCGGAGATGGGTCACGAGAAACGCCATGGTGATGGCACCAAGCGCGGGTGCGGTGCGTAGCCAGCCAAGACCGGCCGGGCCGACGTGAAGAATCTGGTCCGCGTAGATCGGCAGCAGCGCCACGGCACCGCCGAGAAGCACGGCGAAAAGATCGAGCGTGATGGCGGCGAGAATGGATTGGTGTCGCCAGATAAAACGCAGGCCGGCGAGAGCATCGGGCGCAGGCCCGGTCGTGGGCGCTGGGTCGCGGTGGACGCGTACGCCGAGGAGCAAAATCGCCAGCGTGAGTGAGAAAACCACATCAAGCACGTAAACAGAGGTGTACCCCGTGGAGGCGACCAACAAGCCGCCAATGGCAGGACCGATCACGGTTGAGAGTTCAAATGAACTGGAACTCCAGGTCACCGCATTGCTGACGGCGGCAGGCGAAACGAGCAGGGGAACGAGAGCGGCACGCGCGGGATTACCGAGGACGCGAACGAATGCCTGTAGAAAGAGGATCAGAAAAATGAGCGGCAGCGCGGGATTATCGAAATGGAGTTGAGCGGGGTCGACATGCCGTTCGAATTGCAGCGCGATCGTGCGGAGTAGATCATTCGCCAACCGGAGCGGAGCCGCGTTGGGCAGGGCAGTGTGATAGACCGATAGGAGGACCAATGCGACCGAGAGTATGGAGGAAGCTGTGCTCGTGCGGATCAGGATTTTTCGGCGATCAAAGCGATCAGCGAGCACGCCCGCAGGCAGGACAAACGCGATCAGCGGCAGTACCGAAACGAGGCCGACCAAACCGAGCGCCGTGGCGGAGTTGGTCCATTTGTAGATCTGCCAGGCCACGGCGACGCTCAGCCCCTGCCGGCCAATATTCGAAAGCAAGTTGCCCACGAGATACCGGCGATAACCGTCGTGGCGCAGTGAAGAATAAGGATCGCGCGTGATGGCGTCACTCATTCGGGTTAGCGCGTGAAGAACGGATTATTTTGCTTCTCTTGGCGGAGCGTGGTGAGCGGACCATGGCCGCAGGCGAAGACGGTGTCGGAAGGCAGATTGAGAAGTTTGCGGCGGTTATTGCGGTATTGGTCTTCGTAGGAAACGAGCCCGCCGCCCATGGAAGCAGAGAAAAGGGAATCGCCGCAGATTGCCGTCGGCCAGGAAAGTCCGGTCACATAAAAAGTTGTCTGTCCGACCGAATGGCCGGAGGTGAGCAGGGTTTTGATGGCGATATCATTACCGAGATGGAAGTGCGCGTTTTCTTTGAAAAACTTGGCCCCGGGATGCGCAACCGGTTCAAGTTCCGAAGACCAGACTTCGGCCTTGGAGGAGGAAGCGAGACGAGCGAGATCGGCGATATGATCCGAGTGAGTGTGCGTGATGAAGATGTAGCGCAGGTTGAGCTTTTCGGTCTGGATGATGTCCAGCATGGACTCAACCGAGGTGCCAGTATCGAAGGCCGCAGCCAGTTTGGTTTGGTTATCCCAAATGAGGTAGCTGTTGACGGTCATGTCGCCGTCCGGGGTGTTGAACATGGCGAATCCGCGAGGGAAAACCGGTTGTTCGGGATACCATTTGCGGCGGGCGAGGGAAGTGAGCGCATCGCCGCCCAGACCGAGCGCCCGGGCGATGGCGCGGAGGGGTTCTTCCTTGACGGTGCCGGACTTGAGCAAGGCCAGGTCGCCGGGAGGAATGCCGGCTTTGGCGCACAGCTGCTTGTCGGACAGCTTCAGCCCACGCTGGGCTTTACCGATCACATCAACGAAATTGTCCTCCAATGGAATTCTAGGCATGCGGACACGGAGGCCTGATTTGGCAGAGACAGCAAGCGCTCTTTGCCGGTGGGTCCGTCCAGCCGACCTGGGCTGGCCGCGTGATCCTGCCGCTCTGCCCGTGGACGGCGTGACGTGGCGAAGTGGCCTACGGCCAAACCGCATTTCCGCGGATTGCTTCGTCCGGATGTCCCGGATCAGGTGCCGGATTTTTTGCGCAGGGCCACGGCCACGCCGGCGAGGAGCAAGGCTCCACCACCGACATAATACCAGACGTGATCGGGTTGTCGCGCGTCGCCGTCCCAAGCGTTGGCGATTTTAGCACCCACGGTTTCGCTTACACCTGCGATGGAATTCGCCCGGCGTTGTCCGACGATGATGACAATGATACCGAGCCCGATCAGGACAAGAGGAGCGAGATGTTTATTCATAGGTGAGGAATATGGATATTTCCGTCCCGATAGCGAGCCAGGTCTGTCGCGTTTCACCGGGTCTAAATATTCGCGATTCGCAAAGTTCTCTCACCTCCAGTGGCACACGACGCGCCAAGCCTTCGTCAAGCTTAGGACCGTCACGCCGTCTGCCTGTTCTTCCAGTCGCTGCGGCTCCTTCCGCGTGCAGCCTCGGCCTGCGCCCACGAATGGGAAGACGACGCGTTTTAATGCTAGCGTTTTATAATCCGTCGGCGCGATCGGCGTGGGTTATCGGTCGCGGGGTCAACCCGCTCCTGCTGTTCGAGTCCGCGTTTAGGCTACACCTCACTGTAGGTGTGACAGCATGTGGACGCACGCTGTCAATAAACGGTCTCTTGGTTTGGCGGGATTTTCCTCACTCGCGTTTGGTGGCGTCGTGGAGTTTTTGCATCACTTGCTTGAAGGTGATTTCGGCGCGGACGCGGCTGCTGCTTCCTAGGTGAAATCCATCCGGGCCCCACGTCGCGTTCGCGCCAACACCTATGATCCATTGGGTCTTGGTGATGATGGCATATTTTTTCGGAACATACCAAAGCAGGCTGGGCCCGACGGAATAAAAGTTTTGCGTCGTGTGGCCGATGAGCGCGGTGGTGGTGTAGGTGCCTTGGAGCGTCCATTTGAACTGGCCCAGGTCGTAGATCGCGCCGCTGGTGAAGGAGAGGGAATCGTCGCGCGGCGTGTTGATCGCCGCAGTTCCGACTACACTACTCTTTGAGACGAAATCGACATTGGCTCCGGCAAAGGTAGTCCAGCGGGGGTGGGTAGGAGGCCGGTATTGGACGGCGATATTGGGCGTAATGTGGCAAAGCCC
>JANYCF010000204.1 GCA_025360455.1 Opitutaceae bacterium
CTGATTTATCTCGTGTCCGCCACCGCGTCCAACCCCTCCCCTTCGCCCCGCAAGCCGCTGCTGCAGCTCACCGCCACGACGCTGCGCTTTGGTGGCCTCACCGCGGTCAATGCCGTCGACTTCACGCTCCAACCCGGTGAACTCTGCGGACTGATCGGCCCCAACGGCGCAGGCAAGACCACGATCTTCAACCTCATCACCGGCGTCTATCAACCCAGCGAAGGCACCGTCTCGTTCGAGGGCCGCGACCTGCGCGGCCTACGCGCCAACCAGATCGCTGCCCTCGGCATCGCCCGCACTTTTCAGAATATACGGCTCTTCGCTTCGCTCAGCGTCTTCGACAACGTCCGCGCCGCCGCCAATCTCCACCGCGCCTCCAGTCCGCTCGATGCGTTGTTGCGCCTTGAGGCTGAACAGTCCTTGCGGGTGCAGCAGCATCAGGAGAATGAGGATGAGCGAGTAGAAGATCATGCGGTTTTCCGCGACGTGGCGCAGCCACAACGGCAAGAATTCCAGATGCGCGACATAGCGGAGAACTTCCGGCAGCACCGTGAGAAAAACCGCTGCGAGGCACACGCCAATCATAATGCCCATGCCGCCGAGAATAACCATGACGACGATGTCCATCGAGCGCATGAAACCAAACCCTTCCGGGTGAAGATAGAGTTTGAAATGGGCGTAGAGACCGCCGGCGACTCCAGCGAAAAGTGCAGCGACCACGAAGGCGGTGATCTTGTAGCGCGTGGTGTTGAGGCCGGAGGCTTCGGCGGCGATCTCGTCGTCATGCGTGGCAAGGAAGCCGCGGCCGTAGGTGGAGTGCACGAGATTGTGGACGACGAGAATAGTGAAAGCGGCGCAGGCGAAGGTAGTGAAGAAGCCGGTGTGTTTAATCATACCGCCGAGACCGCGCTGGGCCCCGAGGGCTTCGGCATTTTGAATGCCACCTTTGATGATTTCGTTGAACCCGAGCGTGACAATCGCGAGGTAATCGCCGCGCAGACGCAAAGAGGGGATTCCGACAGCGAAACCAGTGAGAGCGGCGAGTAGGCCACCGGCGAGCAGGGAAAGAAGGAAAGCGCCGGTGCCGGCGCTCGATCCACATTGGAGTGTAATCCACGCTGAGGTGTATGCGCCGACGGCCATGAAACCGGCGTGGCCGAGGGAGAATTGACCGGTGTAGCCGTTTACCAAGTTCAAGCTGACGGCGAGAATGAGGTTGATCCCGATGCTGATGAGGATGTCGAAAAAGTAGGGATTAATGCCGGTGATGAACGGGGTCAGCCCACCGAGTACGGCAAGCGTGACGAGGAAGACGGGATTGGCGCGGAGCTTCATCAGACTTTCTCGAGGACAGTTTTTCCTAACAAGCCGGCGGGACGGAAAAGCAAAATACCGATCAGCACGGCGAAGACGATGGGGTCGCGGTATGTCGGCGAGCCGTAGCCGACGATCAAGGCTTCAAGCAATCCGATGACGATGCCGCCGAGGACCGCGCCGGGGAGATTGCCAACGCCGCCGAGCACGGCGGCGATGAACGCTTTGAGGCCGGCGTTAATGCCCATGAGCGGGTCGATGGAAGGTTGTTGAATGGAAATTAAAATGCCCGCGGCTCCGGCCAGCGCGGAACCGATTCCGAAGGTGATGGCGATGATGCGATTCAGATCCACGCCGGCGAGTTGAGCCGCGATGGGATTGAGGGAGAGGGCCCGCATGGCGAGTCCGGTGCGCGTATGGCGGACGACCAGATGCAAGACGACCAAGAGCAGACCAGTCACGGCGAGCACGATGATCTGCGAGAGGGTGATGGTCAGATTTGCAAAGGGGCCGAGCGCGGCGGGCAAATCGATAGCGCGGTCGGTGATGAGTTCGGGAAATGATTTGGGATCGGCTCCGAAAAAAAACTGTCCGCCGTTTTCCAAAAGCAATGACACGCCGATGGCGGTGATCAGGACGTTGATTTTTGGCTGATTGCGCAGCGGTTTGTAGCAGAGGCGTTCGATTAGCATACCGATCAGCGCGCAGGCCACCATCGAGAGAATCAGGGTGAGGGCCGCGACGGTGAAGGACGGCGTGCCGCCACAAAAGCGGAGTACGAGCGGGCCGAGATAAAAGCCCGCGAAAGAGCCGAGCATGAAGACGTCACCGTGCGCGAAATTGATGAAGCGCAGGATGCCGTAGACCATCGTGTAGCCGAGCGCGATGAGCGCGTAGATGCCGCCTTGAGAGAGACCGTTGAGGAGCTGTTGGAGAAATTCGATCAAGGAAGTTGAGAGTAGAGAGCTGAGAGGGTCTTTGCTTCAAATAGTCTCGTAGCCGCGTTGGAGCGAATGCGACAACGTGGTCCGCAACGGATATCGGCCACGCTTTCGGGCTGCGCCCTCAAGCGCGGCTACGCGATCCATCGGAGGGTAAAGCCGGTCAGACTGCTGATTCGATAGCATGTCCGCTTTCTCACGGCGCTACCGACTGCTCGAATTTGAAGGCGCCGTTCTCGATCGTTAGAATGACGGCGGACTTGGAGGCGTTGCGTTTTTCGTCCAGCGTGATGCTGCCGGTGATGCCGGCGTGATTCTTGGTGGCGGCGATGGCGTCGCGGAGTGCCGCGCTGTCGGTCGTGCCGGCGCGTTGCATCGCGGCGGCAAGGATCATGGCGCTGTCGTAGCCGAGGGCGGCCATGTCGTCGGGAGTTTCGCCGGGATAGCGGGCGCGGTATTTCTGGACGAAGGTTTGGACAACGGGATTAGGGTCCTGATCGAAGAAGTGGGTGGAGACATAGGAGCCGTCGAGTGATTTGCCGGCGACCTTCAGGAGTGATTCACCGATCCAGCCGTCGCCGCCCAGGAGCGGGGCTTTGATGCCGAGCAGAACCGCCTGTTTGCCGATGAGGGCGACTTCGCCGTAATAGCCGGGAATGAATATGGCGTCGGGTTTGGCGGCCTTGAGGGAAGTCAGCTGGGGTTTGAAATCTTTGTCGCCGCTGGAGAATTTCTGCTCCTTCACGATTTCGCCGCCGTGGGTGGTGAAGTATTTCACGAAAAATTCGGCCAGGCCGATGGAGTAATCCTGCTTCACGTCGGTCAGGAGGGCGACGCGTTTCCAACCTTTCGACAGGGCGAATTTTGCCATGACGGTGCCTTGGAATGGATCAATGAAGCAGACGCGAAAAATATAGTCACCTGTTTCGGTGACCTTGGGATTGGTCGAGGCCGGCGAGATCATCGGGATCTTGTTTTGTTGGCAAATGGGGGCGGCTTCGAGGGATTTGGAGGAGGCGACTTCGCCGAGGATGGCGACGACTTTGTCCTGAGCGATGAGCTTCTGGACGATGGTGGCGGGCTGGCCGGCTTGGGATTGATCGTCCTCGGTGATGAGTTGGAGTTTCTTCCCCAGCACGCCGCCGGCGGCGTTGAGTTCTTCAATGGCGAGGAGGGTGCCCTTGTGGGAAGCTTGGCCGAAGCTGGCCGTGCCGCCGGTGAGGGAGGCGAACTCACCGACTTTGATCGTGTCTTGGGCGAAGACGGCGAGCGAAAGAAAGAACAACGAGAAGAAGGGAAAGATTAGGCGTGGCATGTTAGGATGAATTATGGGGCGGAGCCAAAGGGAGAGATGGGATGCTTTCAACCCGCAACTGGCGGATGGGGGGAGGAATTTTGCCATGCAGGATTCTGCGGTGGAACCCGGTCTTCGGACCACTGCGTTGAGTTAAGCGGTTCCTCGCTGATGACTGCGGATTTGTTTGAAGTAGCCACAGGCCTCCGGGCCTGTGAGTCGGGGAACACCTACGCAAGCACCCGGCAGGCAGGGACGCCTGCCGCTACTCCGAACCGATGCAACGGAGAATAGTCTTAACACAAAGGCCGTGGGTCTCCGGACGGGTTTTCTCCTGCGCGTATCAAACCAACCGGTCCGGAGACCGGGCTCCACCTTTGAGCTTTCATTTGAACCGGCACCAAGATTTTGAGCATGGACACCAAAGGGTTGGTTGCTTGTCTGAGGACACGTGACCGTCTTCGACCGCTATATTTTGAAGGAATGGCTGAAAATTCTCGGCCTGATCATGTGCGCTACCATGGGGCTGCTGCTGATTCAGGCGCTGTATGATGATTTCCGTGACCTGATTGATATGAAGGTCAACACGGGGGACATTCTGATTTATTTTGGTACGAAACTTCCGAGTTACACGCCAGTAGTGTTGCCCACCTCCCTGCTCCTTTCGTTGCTTTTTGTGCTGAGCAAGCTGCACCGGAGCAACGAAATCACCGCGATGCGTTCGGCGGGGCTGAATGTTTTTTCCGCCACCCGCTCGCTTTGGTTGGCGAGCATTGTTTTTTGCGGGCTTTCACTGCTGTTGAATGCCCGGATTGTCCCTTGGTCGATCGAGGCTTCACAGAGCTTGAAGGATGGGTTTGAGTATCGGGAAGAGGCGCGCAAGGCGGCCCCGAGAGGGATTCTTGGGCTCAAGACGGGAGTGACCTTCGATAACCACCGGATGGGGCGGATGTGGTATATCAACCGCTACAGTCGTTTTTCCGAAAAAGCCTACGGTGTCACCGTCTCGGAGTTGGATAAAGATCGGCGTGAGCGGACGAGGATATTGGCGAGCGAAGCGCACTATGATCCGGTGGCGAAGGCTTGGGCTTTTTCCTCGGGCCGCGAGTTGTGGTTTGAGGTCGAGAGCGGTGAGATAATCCGTTCGGTGGTTTTTGAGCACAAGGTGATGCCCCACTTTAATGAAGATCCCACTTTGATGCTCCTGATCGACCGTGCTCCGGCAGAATTGTCGTTGTTCGAACTCGAACGAATCGTGAAGTATTTTGCCATGGAGGCGAACCCGAAGGTGATGGCTTACGCCGTGCGTTATTATAGCGTGCTGGCGGATTCATTGTTACCGCTCATTATTCTCGCGATTGCCATCCCCTTTGCCGTGTCGGGTGTGCGGGTGAGTCCGACGGTGGGTGTTTCGAAATCAATCGGATTGTTTTTTGCGTACTATCTTCTGAATGCCTTGGCCACCAATCTGGGGGGGAACGGATTCATGGATCCGTTGTGGGCGGCGTGGCTGACGAATATTGCCTTTATCGGCGCGGCGACATTCTTTTTCGGACGGATGCGGTGAGGGTGGGGTCAGGGACTACTGCAAAAATTGCGGTGGCCATTGCAGGAACTCGAGGGTCTTGATCCGATGCCAGTTGGCGATGAGGATGACGGTCCACACGGCGATACAATTGAGGAAGGCGAGGAAGACGGCGGCACTCGCCATGTCTTTGGCGCGTTTGGCCAGTGGACGTTTGGCCAAGGAGATGTCGTCAATCGCCGCTTCGATCGCAGAGTTGAGGAGTTCGGCAATGATGATCAGCAACAGCGAGCCAAGCATGATGGCCGTGGAAACCGCTTTGACGGGAAGAAAGATGGCAAACGGAGTCAGCAGTACGACGAAGACGAGGTCTTCGCGGAAAGAAGGCTCATGGCGAAACGCCTCGGCAAAGCCCGCCAGCGAATGCTTCATCGAGCGGATGAAGTGCCAGAAATCGCGGGGCTTCGGCGGAGGTGGGGTGGTCTCGGGCATGAGGGGGCAGGGTCGGGGAAAGACGAGTTTTACGCCCAATTGTAGTTAACGCTCAGGCCGTGGTGGTGCAGTGATGGCGTATTCGCGCTCACGAATGTCAGCTCCAGTTAAAATTAAAACTGACGCAGCGGTGGTGCAGTGATGGCGTATTCGCGCTCATGAATGTCAGCTCCAGTTAAAGTTAAAACTGACGCTGATTCTTTCCTCACAGGTGCGGTTGGGCGCGACTTCGTGGCGAAGCCAGCTTTCAAAAAGAATGACGCTGCCGGCCGTGGCGGGATAAGTGATGTGGGCCCGATTGACCGGCCGGGCCGTGGCGGTTTTGGGCGGCGCAGCCATGAAATTGCTTAGGCGCGGGTCTTCGAATTTCAAACCCGGACAACCTTTGGGCGTGACCACATAATAGGTGCCGCTAATGAAGGAGAGTGGGTGCAGGTGCAGGCTGTGGGTGACGTGCTCCGGCATGATGTTCACCCAAAAATCCGTCATGGAGAGGGTGCGACCGCGCAGATCCATATCAAGGTGGCGCGTGTAACGCTTCACATGCGCCGTGATGCGGCGCTCCAAGTCGCCGAAGGTGGAAGAGATTTTATGCAGCTGATTAAGTGAGGCGTAGGAAGTGTAGCCGCCGGGATAATTTTTCTTCGACCAACGCTGGCCGGCCGCGTCGTAGTCCCGGATGCGATGGCATTCATCCGCCAGTTCGCTGTTAAATTTATTTAAGCCAGCGCGTTGCAGGGGCTCGTGATAGATGTAGGTGGGAAACCAGGCGCGGATCGGCATCCCCGCAATGAGCCCGATCTCCGGGGTCGGTGCAACTCCGAACCTCCACCGGATTGGCTGCTCAGCGACCTGGATTCCGGGGGCGGTTTAATTCTGGTTGATTCCTGAAAGCTGAATTGATTCATCAACCCTCCGCATGAAACATCTCCTCCTGAAGAATATCGTCTGCACCGCCGTGGCTTTGGCCCTTGCTCCATTCGCGCTCGCAGACCGGATCGAACTCACCGACGGCTCCGTGATCAACGGCAAGCTGCTCTCCGCCGAAGGTGGCAAACTGAAAGTCGAGACGGCCTTTGCCGGCACGATCGAAATCGCGCAAGCCAGCGTGAAGAATTTTTCCACCGACGAGGTCGTGAATGTTGCCCTCGCCGGTGGCAGTCAGGTGCTCGGCAAAGTTGAGGTGACGGACGCCGGCATCAAGGTCGTGGCCAATGACGGCCAGATGGCTGCCGCCACTGCCAACGTCGCTGCCGTCTGGCGCCAGGGTTCGGACAGTCCGGACAGCAAGAAACTCAAGGCCGAAGTGGAAGCCAAGACCCGCAAATGGGCCTACGAGGCTTCGGTCGCCATTGCCGGACGCACCGGGGTGAGCGAGAAATTCGGCGCCAATTTAGGCTTCAAAGCCACGCTCGCCAGTGCGCAGGATAAACTGATCTTCAATGTCGCCGCCGAGAAAGCCCGTGACACCGGAGTCGACACCGCCAACCGTCAATTTGGCAGCGTGGATTATTCCTCTTATTTCTCGCCCGATAACGGCTGGTATGCCCGCACTTCGATCGAGAAGGACACCATCAAGCGCGTAGATCTGCGCTCCAATACCTCTTTCGGTTTTAGTCGCCGGTTGGTTAAGAACAAAGTGCAGGACTTGGAGCTGCGTGCGGGTGTGAATTATCTGTTCGAATCCTATGCCGGTATCCCGGCTGTCCCTGCGACACTCACAACGCCGTTCATCGCGGCAGTGCCCGGCTACAGTTTTGATTCCCCCGGTCTCGATCTCGCTCTTCTGCACACCTACAACTTCACGAATTCGAAGATGGTTAACACGCTGTCATTCACGCCGGCCTTCAAGAATTTCAGCAATTATCGCCTGCATCACGAATCATCATGGGAGATGCCAATCGGATCCAGCATGTGGAAACTTAAGCTGGGCGTGGCCAATGATTATAACAGCACGCCGCCTGCCGGCACCGAGAAGCTCGACACCACTTATTTCACCAACCTGATTTTGAGCTGGCAGTAAGTTTCGATAATATTTTTGTGTTTCCTCAAGCCGACCGGCTCACGGTCGGCTTTTTTATGCTCTGTGGGGCTAATACCCCGGAGTTTACTCCGGGCATCTTTACTCAGCAGATGTCTGCGCGCGTGATTTTCTACGCGAAGGCATGAGGTAGGGCGAACCGTCCCGGTGAGCCGCAAGGATGAACGCCCTTCACCTGACGGAGTCGCCCGGACAGAAGCAAAACACATTAAGGCCTAGATGTGGTTCGCTTGACAGCTCTGCTATAAGTGGAGTGCTCACTCTGATGTTCACTGCCAACTCACCCATTCGCTCTCTGCCCGCCTGGCCCGTGCGCCTGGTGGCGGTGGGCTGCATGGTGCTGGTGGGGCTGCTTTCGCTGGCGACGGTATCGCCGGGAATTCACGCGGCCTTGCATGGCCACTACCATGAAACGGGCGAGCACGCTGGACATCAGGATCGGGCGGAGCCTGGGCACACCTGCGCGGTGACACTTTTTAGTCAGGGTTTTGAATCCGGTTGCACGCCGTTGCTCGTGTTGGGCGCACCGGAGCCGTTGTTCACGGACGTGATTGCGTTGGCCGATCAGGTCGCCCGCGCCGCCCGCGCGGCGCAATTGCCTCCGGGGCGCGGTCCGCCGATTTGCTGAGTCATTGACGGTCCGCCGCCCGCCCGCGTTCAGGCCGGGCGTTTCCTCCTGTGCCGGAGCCTCGCGCCTTGTCGCGTGCCTTGCCGGCGTTTTTCCAACACCTGACTCAGCATGAAATCCCTTTTTTCCTTCATTTCCGTATTACTCGCGCTCTCGGCCACAGCCCGGGCGCAAACAGTCGTATCCAGTGATTCGCCACCTGCGGACGAAACCACGCATCTCGAAAAATACATCGTCACCGCCAGTCCGCTGGCGCGGGCGCCGGACGAAATCAACGCTCCTACCACAGTGGTGACCAGTACCGCTCTGGCGCAACGGCTCCAGCCCACGCTGGGCGAAACGCTCACGGGGTTGCCCGGCGTTGATTCCACTTATTTCGGCCCCGGAGCCAGTCGGCCGATTATTCGCGGCCTCGGCGGCGACCGCATCCGCGTACTCACGGGCGGTGTCGGCACCATCGACGCTTCCGTCATCAGCCCCGATCACGCCGTCAGTCTCGATCCGTTGCTGATCGACCGCATCGAGATCGTGCGCGGGCCGGCCTCGCTGCTCTACGGCGGCGGTGCGATTGGTGGCGTGGTGAACATTATCGACGGCCGTATCCCCGAGACATTGCCCGGCGCACCGGTCACCGGGCGCTTTGAAGTGCGCGGCAATTCTGGCGCGGATGAGCGCGCCGCGGCCGGTGTGCTCATGGGGGCCGCCGGAAAGTTCGCGTGGCGGCTCGATGGTTTCCGTCGCAAGACGGACGACGTGCGTATTCCCGGCCTCGGGCCAACACCGATCATCGCCGCTGCAATGATCGCCAATGGCGAGACGCCATCCGACGGTACACTCATCAACAGCGCCACCGAAACCAGCGGCGGCGCGGCGGGTCTCAGTTACATCGGCGAGTCCGGCCACCTCGGCGCAGCCTACAGCGGTTTCGATTCTCTCTACGGCACCGTCGCCGAGCAGGAGGTTACCATCAAGCTTCGTCAGCGGCGCTTCGACGCTCATGGCGAATGGCTCAAACCGGTGGGGATTTTGCGCGCGGCTAAATTCAACTTCGGTCTCGCCGACTACCAGCACGACGAATTCGAGGGGACCGCCCTCGGCACCCGTTTCAAGAACAAGGGCTACGAAGGCCGCTTCGAATTGCTGCACGAAAAACTCGGCGTGCTCGAAGGCGCACTCGGTTTCCAAACCACCCGCAGTAATTTCGAGGCGATCGGCGCAGAAGCTTTTCTCCCGCCCACGGTCACCCAGAGCAATGCGCTGTTTCTCTACGAAGAGGCCGTGCGCGGAGCAGTGACCTGGCAGTTCGGCGCCCGCGCGGAGCGGCAGACGATTACTCCCGAGATCGGCAGCGGCTTCGACGCCCGCAGCCATTCGCTCGCCACCTTCACCGGCGGCGCGGTTTGGAAACTGAATGCGGATTATGCTGTCGCGCTCTCGTTGTCCGCCAATGAGCGTGCGCCCAATGCCCAGGAACTTTTCGCCGCCGGTCCGCACGTCGGCACCCACACTTTCGAGGTCGGTGATCCGGCGCTGGGCGTGGAGAAATCCACCGGTTTCGACCTCAGCCTGCGCAAACGCCGCGGCTTCGTCACCGGCGAACTCAGCGTGTTCGTGAACAGGTTTAACGGCTACATTTTCGAGCAGAATACCGGTGGTGAAGAGGACGGCCTGCCCGTCTTCGCCTACGTGCAGCGCGACGCGAAGCTTTACGGCGGCGAAGCGGAACTCACCTTTAACCTTCGCGGGACCAAATCATACATCGCCGACCTCCGCCTTTTCGCCGATTCCGTGCACGCGACCAACACCACCGACGGCACGCCGCTCCCGCGCACCACGCCCGTACGATTCGGCGCGGCGTTCGACTGGCGATCCGGCCCGTGGTCCTTCAACGCCGAACTCAGGCACGTGGAAAGCCAGCGCCGCATCGCGCCCGTCGAGACCGCGACCGCCGGCTACGAACTGCTCAGCCTCGGCGGCTCCTGGCGTTTTGATCTCGGCCGAACGAAGGGCGAAGTATTCCTGCGTGCCACCAACCTGCTCGATGCAACCGCGCGAGTACACGCTTCGTTCCTGAAGGACCTTGCTCCGCTCCCTGGTCGAGATGTTTCGCTCGGGGTACGAATGAACTTCTGAGTCGATTGCAGTTTTACCTCTTAAGAAATAGCATGCGAATTATGCAAGGGAAGTGGGGGCAGGTGGCGCGCTTGTCGCAGCCTACCTGACCTTGCTAGATTTTCCACCGTAGGCCGAGAGAAAGCAGCCACTTGGGCTCCAGCTGCAGGCCGTTGACGCGTTGGTAGACGGGCAGCTGAACAAAAATAAAAGCGGTGGTGTGCGCGGTGAGTTCGGCGGTTACGCCGGGACTGAGGTACACGAGTGTGCCGCCGCTGTTGGCGGTGTCGGCCTCGGAGCCGTGCTCCCGGGTTTCTGTTTTGATATTCAACTGGAGCTGCGGCGTGAAGCGACTCGGGTTCAGCCAGCGCACGCCACCGCTCAGATTCAGACTGGCGGAGGGAATAAAACCGGCGCGCTCGGCCAGCGGTTGCTCGAGTGCCACCTGGGCAAATGTACCGAGATTCACAGTCGGGCGTGCAAACCAGGAAACACCGAGAATCAGGTTGGTGGTGCCGGTGCCGAGCTGGAGGCCACGGTCGAGGAGTTCACCGGCCTGTGGACCCGCAGAAAAGTTTTGCGTGATGCGTCCGGTGGGCAGCTTGAGGCCAAATTGAAAACCGAAACTGTGGGCCATGCCGGATTTTTGATAACGAGCGAGCAGGCGCACGTCGCCGAGTCCACTGGCGCTTGAGGTGGAGATATCGGTGTCGCCATCGACCATCGTGGAGTGAAAACGATCATGAAACGGAATCGAGGCGCTGACGGCCCACGAGGAATTCACGACGTAGTTCAGGTCGAGCCAGAGGTTGCGGTTGAGCGTGCGCTGCTGGATTTCGTCTGCGCCGGGCAACGTGAGAGCGGAGCGGTCCACGCTGCGGGTGCCGCTGCGCAAATCGGTTTGGTCGAAATATTCGAAGCGCAAGCCGGCTTCGAGGCCGGGCCTCATGGTATAGCCTTGTGCGCCCCAATCAGAGGAGAGGGAGCAGCCGCAGACGGAACAGGCGAGTGATGTGGCGGTGCCGGTGAGGACCGTCGCGGCGAGCGCGGCGGTGCGTGGAAAACGGAAGAGAGAAGACATGGTAAACGGAGAAGAAATGATGCGCACAAATGAAGTCGCGTGCGCGCAGGCGCGGCCCGGAACGGGCGGAGAGAAGCGGAGAAACGCCGCGTTCGGCTGGACAGCAAAACGCGAGGCGGCGTGGAGGGGCGATGCGCGTTAAACGCGCGGGGGACGCACTGGCACCGGATCGGTGCGCAGGAGACCGGTGTCGTGAACGACACCCGGCCAATCGGTAGCAGGCACGTGCAGCACCAGCGGTGCGGTCACGTGGAAAGCCAGCAAGATTTTATCGGAGCCACCGAGATCAGCGTCGCGCGGCTGCTGCTCGCGCGCGGTGTCTTGGGCAGATTGGGAGATGTGGCACAGTTCGCAGGGCTTGCTGCCGTCGAAGGTGACCTGAATTGCCTGGGCGGTGGGCATCACTTGCGAGTAGTCGTGAAACATCTGTGCCCACGCCACCAACTGCACCGCATTCCACACCGCGCCGTTGGCACAAAGCCAGGCGAAGAGAAGGCAGGTGATGGAAAGGTGGCGACGCACGCACAGGAAATGGCGGAATGGATGAACCGCAGGCAAGTCCAAAGCAGGGAAAGCAAGAGAGACTAGATCCGCGTCAAGTTTGAGAGTGGGAGTGCCAAGGCGTCAGAGACCGCGGATCTCGGATGTGCGCGGATAAAGACGAGGGGGGTGTAGCCGCATTGGAGTGAAGCGACAATGTGGACGATGTGAGGCACCGACCACGCTTTCGGTCTGCGCCCTCAAGCGCCACTACAAGCGGAGGCAGCAGAGTTCGCGGGGAAAAGGGTTTGCGTGAACCTGCCAGCCGTTCACCCCTGCCGGGTGGCAGTTCGTCCCAACGCCCTTGAGCTGCGGTGATCGGGTGGTCTTACCAGATCCGAACCTTCGGTGTCCACGACCGATGAGGTACGCGGTACGCCGTTGTTTCGTCGTGGGAAACTTTATCCCATGACCTCAGCCTTCACTATTATATATCGCAGCGAATCGGTGAGAAATTCACTGCGCGGTGTCGCGATTCTGGGCATTTTGTTGTTGGCGTTTCCTGCCAGTCGCGCCGCCACCCCGGCCGTCGAGCCAGCTGAGTCAGTCTCGCTCCCGACGATTTTTGGCGATCTGCGTCTGCGCTACGACTGGCCGTTCGGCTACTATTACGCGCACATCGGGACGTTGGCGGTCAATGCCTCGTACTCGCAGGACGACTGGGCGCGCTTTGGCCGCGGCCCGCAATCCGACGTCAAGGGCCACGAAATTCGCGCGACCGATGTGATCGCGAAGAACCTTAACCTCGCGGCCCGCCAGTTTCTCGTCGATGCGCTCACCACGATTCAGGACGGCAAACGGTTGCACGTAGATCTCAACTGGAAGTTCTGAGTCCTTCACCACCTTTTATAATCCACACTATGAAAATCCCCTCCACGCTGTTCACCCTCGCCATCCTCAGTCTCGCGCTTGCTTTGCGCGGCGAGACCGTTGCTCCACCGGCCACCACGACCACCTACCACGTCGAGCAAAACGTCACGCTCTCGGGAATTCCCGCTGGCACCAAGACGGTCAAGTGGTGGATTTCCATTCCCAATGACGACCGTTACCAGGACGTGTTGGATTTCAACGCGGTCTCCGTTCCCGGCACGTGGAGCGCGGTGACCGAGCCGGACCACGGCAACCGCTTCATGTTGGTTGAAGTCGCGGCTCCGGCGGCCGGTTCACTGACGACCACGGTAGAGTTCACCGTGCGCCGTCGTTCCGTGTTCACGGAAATTGATCCTGCGAAGGCCGGCCCGATCACCGATTCCCATCGTCTGCTGTTTGTCGATGAACTGCGCAAAGACGCTCCGCACATGAGGGCGACTCCGAAGATTATCAAATTGGCCAACGAGAGTTGTGGTACCGAAACCAACATCGCGAAACAAGCCGCCTTGCTCCTCAACACCGTGGCCGACTACGCCGACCATTATTCAAAAGATCCGTCCAAGCCCAAGTGCAGCGTCGGCGATGCCGGGGATTGTATGACGAACGCGGGCGGTTGCTGCACTGATATGCATTCGATGTTTATTGCACTGGCCCGGGCTCGGGGGATTCCTGCGCGGTTGCAAATGGGCTATCGTCTCCGTGAGGTCAATGAGGGCAAGGCAGTCGATGCCGGCTACCGCTGCTGGGTGGACTATTTTGTGCCCGGCTACGGCTGGGTTTCCGCCGACATCGTCGAGGCTGATGCCCCGAACGGACTCGGGCGCACCCGCTGGTTCAGCGGGCTCACCGACCGTCGCTTGTGGCTGAACGAAGGCCGAGAATTCGCTCTCGCCGGTCGCGCCGTCACCGACCATCGCGTCAATACGATGGTGATCGGTTATGCTGAGATCGACGGCGTCGAGGCCCGCGTGCTGGCTGATGAAGCTTTTAATCTGCCCTCACAATTCACCCGCACTGTCCGCTACACGGAAATCAAGTCGGCCGCGCCCGTAGCGAAGTAAGAGTACTTTGCGGGCCACTCCCAGATTGATGTCCCGCAAGGAGACGAAGGGAGCGAAGGAATGGAGCATTTCATTGTAGCCGCGTTGGAGTGAAGCGACAACGTGGTTGATGCGCGGCACCGACCACGCTTTCGGCCTGCGCCCTCAAGCGCGGCTCCAAGACTGAAGTCCTTCGGTCATGATGCGGCACTGAAAGGTGGAACCCGGCCTCTGGACGGGTTGGTTCGGTGTGCGCAGGAAAAAACCTGTCCTGAGGCCAGGTTCCACCCGATTCCAATGCATCGATCAGGCCTTGTCCTCACACCACCCATAGCCGGTAGATGATCCCGAGCACGCTGCAGCCGAGGATCACGGGGATGACATCCCACTTGCGCCATTGCATCCCGGCGAAGGCGCCCACGCTCAGTACGACGGCGAACCAATCGACTGAACTTCCTTTGGGCATCAGGACACCCAGCGCAAACCAGACGGCGAGATTCAGCACGACGCCGACCACGGCGGCCGTGATCGCGGAGAGGGCGCAGCCCAGTAGTTTTGCGCCGCGCAGTGCTTCAATGTACGGTGCGCCAGTGAAGATAAACAGAAAGCTGGGGATGAAGGTGCACCAGGAAGTGAGCGCCGCGCCGAGCGTGGCAGCCATCAGCTGACTGAACGGAGCGGGCGTATTCCATGCCCCGATGAAGCCCACGTATTGCAGCACGAGAATGAGAGGTCCGGGCGTGGTCTCGGCCAGGCCGAGTCCGTCGAGCATTTGCGGGGCGGTGAGCCAGTGGTGGTTTTCTACGGCCTGTTGCGCGACATAAGGCAAGACGGCATAGGCACCGCCGAAGGTGACGACAGCGGCCTTGGAAAAAAACAATCCTTCACGCGTCAGCACATGTTGTGGCCCGAGCACGAGCCAGAGGAGCACCACCGGCAACGCCCAGATCACCAGCCAGAACAGCGCGGTGCGAACCGTTGCTAAAATCGAGGGGTGGGCGGTGACTGCGGCATCGTCGTCTACGGCGGTGACGCCCGCTTTGCCGTGGCTTTCGATGACATTGAAGATGTTTGGCAACCAGTGTCCCCCAGCCAGTCCGATGAGTCCGGCGGCGGCGATAATGAGAGGGAAGGGCGCATGTAGAAAATAAATACTCACGAACGCCGCTGCAGCGATCGACCACATGGCGGAATTTTTCAATGCCTTGCCGCCGATGCGGATCACCGCATGCGCGACCAAGCCCATCACCGCCGGCTTCAAGCCATAGATGGCCGCGGCGATCCACGGAATGTTACCATAGGCGACGGCGATCCATGAGAGCAACCAGAGCAACAGCGCACCCGGCAGCACGAACAATATGCCGGCGACGATGCCACCCCAGCGCCCGTGAAACAACCAGCCGATGTAGACTGAGAGCTGTTGCGCTTCGGGGCCAGGCAGCAGCATGCAATAATTCAGCGCATGGAGAAACCGCGATTCACTCACCCAGCGCCGCTTCTCGACCAACTCCGTGTGCATGAGTGCGATTTGGCCGGTCGGCCCGCCGAAACTCAGCAGCCCGATTTTCCACCAAACCTTCAGGGCCTCATTGAAAGTCGGTTTGGCGGGGGGCGTCGTGGATTCCATGCAAGGTGGTATTCGTTGATTGAAATGACAGGCAAGCTGAATTCCGGAGTAGCGACAGGCCTCCGTGCCTGTCGAGCCGCGCATCAGACAACAACGTCCAGCGACTTGCGGCCACTGAGGTCCTGAGGAGTCTCGCGAAGGATTCGAAGGAGGGGAATGCGTTTCGGCGTAGCTGCGAGCGCCAGCGAGCTGAGGGGCGAGTACGTTGCCATTAACGCGCAGGATGGCCCACTCGCTGGTGCTCGTGGCTACAAGAGGTGCCCGCAGTATGTATTTACTTCGCCACCTTCGATTACTTTGCGAGACACTCGGGTTGATTTTATTCGAATTGAGAGGAGTGGACTTCTGTCCCGGGGCGCGTTGTGTTCTCTTCTTCATGCTTATCGCGCTCAACAAACCGTACGGCCTCCTTTCCCAATTCACGCACGAGACCGGGTCGGCGTGGGGGACACTCGCGGAGTTGCGGATGCCGAAGGGCGTCTATGCGCTGGGGCGGCTGGATGCGGATTCAGAGGGATTGCTTTTGTTGAGCGATGAAGCGGGGCTGAACTCTCGCTTGCTCAATCCGGATCACGGGCACCGCCGCGAATATTGGGTGATGGTGGAGCGCGTGCCGACAGATGAAGCTCTCATACAGCTCGCGGCGGGAGTGAAGATCGGAGACCACGCCACGCTGCCGTGTGTCGTGCAGCGGCTTGAGCCGGCGCCGACCTTGCCGCCGCGTGATCCACCGGTGCGCTTTCGGAAAACGGTGCCGGATAGCTGGCTGAGTTTGGAACTGACCGAGGGGAAAAATCGTCAGGTGCGTCGCATGACAGCGGCGATCGGCCATCCCACGCTGCGGTTGATGCGCGTGCGGATCGGCGAGCTTACTTTGGAGTCGTTGGCGCTCAAACCCGGCAAATGGCGCGAGCTGACGGCGGAAGAGCGGAAAATGGTATTCGTGTAGGAGCCTGTTCACAGGCGACTCGACGCGTGTTTCGGTTGCCGTATTCGTGTCGCCTGTAAACAGGCTCCTACAAGGAAGAACGCCTTCTCATGTATCGGCTGGTTCTTCGTTCTCGTAATCTTTCTCGGTCTCTCGGGTTCTAACGTCTGATCGAGAGAAGGAGAACGAGAATGAGTATGAGAACGATTGAGGCTCAACCCATCTTAAACACAAACAATGCGCCTTTTTCGGTGCCGACAGCGAGGAGGGCGTCGTCGGGGGACCAGGCGAATTTCGTGACGGCCGATGGCATGCGCGCTTCGGCGATCATGGGATTCTTGCGATTGGGATCCCAGAGCGTGAACACGCCATCCGTCGAACCGGTGGCGAGGCGACTGTGTGAATTTTGAAACGCGACCGCGCAAACGCGGGCGCTGTGCGGGAGCGCGAGTGGCTCGCGGCCTTCCGGACCTTTGCCGGTGCAATCCCAGACGCACGCGTCGCGACCACCGCCGGTGGCGAGCCACTTCGAATCCTGACTGAAGGAAAGTTCTTTGAGCTTCGTTTCATAGCCGCTCATGTGGAGTTCCATGTTCTCCTCGGCGGGCACCCAAAGATGGACGGCGTTATCCTGGCAACCCGCGACGAGCCATTTGCCATCGGGTGACCACGTGAGCGCGTGGATGGTGTTGCCGTAGGGGAATTCTTTTGTGGCGACAAAGGTCTCGGCGTTCCAAATGCAGACGCCGCCGAAGTACGCGGCGGAGAGGTAGGGCGGGGAGTTGAGAGTTGAGAGCTGAGAGTTGAGGGTGGCGGAAGTAGAAACGGCCAGAGCCGTGATTGTTTTCGGTGCGTCGGGGAAGGTGTGGGCGATGGTGCCGTCGGGACGAAGGGCGACGAGTTTTTTGCCGGCAGAGGCGATGAGGTAGGGCGAAGCCTCCGGCTGAGCCGCAGTCAAAGACGGCTTACCGGGGTCGGTGCGCCCTACCCACTGAAGGTGTTCGACCCACACGGTGCTGAGTTTGGCTGCGGCGGTTTGGAGGCCGGTGGTTGCATCCCAGAAGCGGACGTGGCCGTCCTGGCCGCCGGTGGCGAGTAGGTAGGGCGAAGCCTCTGGCTGAGCCGACGGCGGAAACGGCTCACCGGGGACGGTTCGCCCTACCGGCATCCACGCTAAGCAATTTGTGCCGTTGGCGTGGCCGGTGAGCGCGTGCTTCACTGCTCCCGTCTGCGCGTCGTATATTGTCACTCCGCCGCTTTGCGCGGCGGCGGCGAGCAGCGTGCTGTCGGGCGACCACGCGAGGTCGATGACGTAATCGTCGAGGAGGGCGGACCAGTGTTTGGCGAGGGACATGGGAAAAGTAGCGAGGGATGAGTAGCGGGTAGCGAGTAGAAAAACACCGTCACTTCAATGCGGTATGCTCACTACTCGCTACTCGATGCCCACTACGTCAGCTTGCCGTTAGGCAAGCGCGGAATCCCTCCGTGAGCGCGGTGCGGTCGAGATTTTTGCCGATGAAGACCAGGGTGTTGGTGCGGTTTTCGTCGCCCTTCCACTCGCGATCAAACTTGGCGTCGAAGAGCATGTGCACGCCTTGAAAAACGAGCCGCTTGTTGGTGCCTTGCACACAGAGCACGCCTTTCATGCGGAAGATGTCGCCGCCTTTCGTTTTGAGGAGTTCGTCGATCCACTGGTTCAACTTCTTGCCATCGAGATTGCCGGGAGTGGTGATGCCGACGGACGAAACATCGCCGTCGTGGGAGTGTTCGTGGCGGAAACCTTGGTCCCAAACATAGCGGATGACGTTGCCGTCGGGGCTGTGGAGATGCGTGGGCACGTCGTGGCCGGTGACCAGCAGGTAGTGGCCGGCTGTGGAAATTTTCACGGGGAAATGGCCGTGCTCGTCCTTGAGTTTCAAGCGATGCAACGTGCCGCCGGGTTCGATGGTTTCGCCGGGCAAGGTGATTTTATCCCAATCGGAAAAGGTGAGCACGGTGGCATCGCGTGCAGCATTCAGATCGGCCTCGGCGAGGCTCTTCAGCGGCATGATCACAACATCAACCTGATTGTGATCGTGGCCGCATTCTTCGCCGCACTCGTGATCATGGTCGTGGCCGTGATCATGACCATGGTGGGCGTGACCGAGCGCGAGTTCGTAGGTGCCGGGCGTGAGATTGTAGGCGCCGGCCCATTCGAAGGGATATTCGGTTTCGAGAAACTGCGGATCGACCTCGATGGCGCGGTCGAGCGTGAAGCCGCCGATGTTGATCACCTTGTCGAGCGGCAGCGCGGCATTCTGTGTGCGATGGACCTTGGCGACAGCGTTGACGGACTTGATACGTTTCTCGAGCGCGTCGAGTTCGGCGGGAGTGATCAGGTCGGTCTTGTTGAGCAGAATCACATCGGCGAAGGCGATCTGTTTCACGGCCTCGGGCGAGCTGCCGAGGTGCAGGAGAATATGTTTGGCGTCGACTAGGGTGACAATGGCGTCGAGCCGGAAGTTTTCCTTCATCTCCGGGTCGGTGAAAAAAGTCTGGGCGACAGGTGCGGGGTTGGCGAGGCCGGTGGTTTCGATGAGGATGGCGTCGAGGCGATCTTTGCGCTTCATGAGCCGGCTGAGGATGCGGAGGAGATCGCCGCGCACGGTGCAGCAAATGCAGCCGTTGTTCATCTCGAAGATTTCCTCGTCGCTTTGGATGACCAGCTGGTTATCCACGCCAACTTCGCCGAATTCGTTTTCGATCACGGCGATCTTCTTGCCGTGTTGCTCGGTCAGGATGCGGTTGAGCAAAGTGGTTTTGCCGGCGCCGAGAAAGCCGGTGAGAACGGTGACAGGAATGGGAGCGAGGGACATGGGAGGAAGTGAAAGTGAGAGTGAAAGGGAAGAGGGGGCGCAATGAGAATGTGCGACCGATAGACAAGCAAAGTCGTCAATGGCTGGATTGCAATCCGAGCCAGCGCTTATGACCGTCGTTTTAGGTCAGAGCTGCTGGTGTCGTGAGCCCGCCCGGCCGATAGACGAAGCGCCAGAACCAGAGCGTGCCCAGTCCCCCGCAGAGGGCGGCGCCGAGGAAGTTGGCTTGTGGACTGAGGCTCCAGAGCCACGCGCCGAGGAAGGAGCCGCTCGTGACGACGCAATCGCGGATGAAATAATAGGCGCCGTAGGTGCGGGCGCGTTGTTCGGGTTTGGCCTGGGCGATGATCAGAGCCTTGCGGGCGGGTTCGCCAAATTCTTTCAGGCCGCGCACGGCGAAGGCGAAGGCGAGCCACGGGAAGTTGTCGGCCCAGAGGAGGGTAAGAGGGAACAGCGTGAAGAAGACAAAGGTCGCGAGGACGAAGGGGCGCTGACCGAATTTGTCGGCGAAATGCGCGACAGGAATGTAGCAGAGCATAGCCGTCACCATTTCAATTGCGACGAGCACGCCGAATTGTTGCGCGGTCACTCCGCCGTGGTTCATTGCCCAAATAATGATCCAGGCGTAGGGCAGGCGTTCGCAGAAACGGATCAGGATGTCGCTGACGAGCAATTCGCGCAGGGTGGGGTTGAAGGATTTCACGATGGCGAAGAAACCAATCTCAGAGGGGCGAGCGGCGGGAGTGGTTGCGTCTTTCGTGGGTTCGGTCATGAACCATTGGAAAACAGCCGTGGCAAGGCTCAGTGCGATACAGCCGAAGAGGGCGAAGCGAATGCCGTGCTCCCAACCGAAGTGCGTGATCAACCAGCCGCCGATGAGGGGGCCGATCATCATCGGGATGCGGCGGACCAGTGATTGCACGCCCACGCCCATCGTGTGCTGTGATTTGTGGAGCGACGTGGCGATGACGCTGAGCGTCGCGGGCAAAGAAAGCGTGCTCCACGCGAGAAACAGAAACGCGCCCAGCACCAGCGCGAGCCAGTGTTGCCAGAGCAGCACGACGACGTAGCCGGTGAGGGAGAGCGCGTTGAAAAGCAGGAGCGAGCGACGCTGGCCCCAGTGATCAGTGAGCCACCCGCCGGGATAGGCGTACACGGCGCCGAGCAAAGTTTGTAGCCCATCGAACAAGCCGATGATGAACACGCCGGCCCCGAGCGTTTCGAGGTATTTGGGCGCAAAGCCGAGCCAGAGTCGCTCGCCGGTCAACGCCAGTACGAGAGCGACGAGCAGCAGCGAGGTGTCGCGCCGCAAGGCCAAGAATTCCGAGATGCGTTTGGGCGCAGACATGGCGGCGAGGATAACGTCGTTATCCGTGAGATAGGCGTAGCGCGCAGCCAAGTAACGCGGCGGCTACGACCAGCACGGGCTCCGGAACTTTCTTGAGTTTCACGCAGCAGAACAGCGTGGCTACTGCAATCAGTACAGTGGGTAGATCTATAATGGAGCGTTTCCCCAGCACATACACCGCACCGGCGATGGCGCCGACGGCGGCCACGGTCACGCCGTTGACGAAGGCATGGATGTCGGGCCGGCGGGCATATTTTTTGAAGTAGGGCGCGGGGATGACGGTGAAAAGATAGCAGGGCAAAAACGTGCCTAGGGCGGCGACGCCCGCACCGGCGAAACCCGCCACCAGAAATCCGATGAAACCTACGGTAATGACTACTGGCCCCGGGGTGATCATGGCGACCGCGACGGCGTCGACAAACTGCTGCTCGGTCAGCCAGTGGAATTCCTTGACGACGCCGCCGTACAAGAACGGTACGATGGCGAGGCCGCTGCCGAACACGAACGCTCCGGCTTTGGTGAAGAATAGGAAAATATTCCAGAGTGTGCCGGTGGGCCACAGTCCGGCAAAAACGAGCGCCAAGGGCCAGGCGACACTATGAGCTTTGGTTTGCGCGAGCCAGGCCGGGGGTGTTTTCACGAGCCACGCCACGACTCCGGCAAGCAGGAACAGCCAGACGATTTCCGTCTCGGTGATGGCCGTCGTGAGGGCCGATACTGCGAAGATTCCCCAGAGCAGTTTGTCTTGACCAATCGTGCGTTTGGTTAGTTTGAACGCGCTGTTGGCGATGATGCCGATCACGCAGGCCCCTACGCCATAAAACGCCGCTTGCATCCACGGCAGGCCGCCGAAGCGGACGTAGGCCCAGCCGATGGCGACCACCATGAAGAACGACGGCAGCACAAACCCCAGCCCGACGAGCGTTGCGCCGAGGACACGGTAGTGCACGTAGCCCAAATAAATCGCGAGCTGGGCCGCGAGCGGGCCGGGAGCCAGCTGCGCCAGTGCGAGGCCGTCCTTGTAGTCAGCTTCGCTGATCCATTTTCGCTGCTCGACCAGATCGCGATGCATGTAACCGACGAGCGCGACTGGTCCGCCGAAACCGAGCGAACCCAGTTTCAGGGCGTAAAGAACAAGGTCAGTGAGTCTGTAGATTGGTGCGGGGTTAGGTTTTTCCATGATAAAAAAGAGATCGATGGTGGGGCTGTGCGGAATGGCTTAGCGGAGCGATTGGTAGAGCGCCTCGTAGCATTCGCCGCCGCGGATCAGCAGCTCCTCGTCACTGAGACCGGTCTTGGCCCAGCCGCAGAGTATCCGGTCGAGGCCAACACATTCGGTGGTTTGAAATTTGCCGTCTTCCAAGTCGGCGTCATGCACCATCTCGGCGAGTTTCCGCAGCGCTTTGTCGGCCAAGCCGAAACGCTTGATCAGCGTCTCGAAGGTGCAGTCTTCGCCGTGATGGGAGAATTCCACCTCGAACATATCGTAGGGAATCGCGTCCGGGTGGGCCGAGGGCTGGTTGGCGAAGACAAAGCGCGCCTGCGGATCGATGAACCGTTTGATGAGCCAGGCGGAGCCAACGCGGTCGATCTGCGGACGCGGCCGGGTCAGCCAGGTGCGCCCAAGATAGCGCTTGGCGGAGAGTTTTGCTCCGGCCGGAATTGCTGCGGAGCGCAGGTTTGCCGCGCGTTGCAGGAGCATGCTCACATCTTGGGCGCGAGAGCAGCTGAAGTAATCGATCCGCCGGATCTCCTCAAATTGGCGGGTCAAACTTTCGAGCTCTGCGGCAAAACTGTCTTTGGCCCGGCGCTTTTTGTCGGCGATCAATTTGGTCAGCTCGGGCCGCAGGCTGTCGTAGTCGGCCGCGCGGGCTTCGTTGAACAGCCGCACGATGGCGGCGGGTTTCAGGCCTTCGATTTCGCTCACGCGCAGCAGGCTGGCCTCGCCGCCCGCGTCGCGGACCTGCTGGGCGAACCACTGGAAACGCTCGAAGTGTGCGGGTGTATCCGGCAGGAGGGAGGCCGAGGTCTTAAAGGGCAGGGCGCCGCATTTCCTGAGCTGGCGCCAGAGCGTGACGCGCGGCCCGCTTTTTTTGGCGGGCAGTCCGTAGAGCAACAGCAGCCATTTGTCCGGAAGCTTCATGGCGTTAGGTGAGCGCACTGTAATAGAAGTTACAACTTGAAATAGAGTATTACTAACATAGGTTAGCGCGATGAAACCGTTCCTTCTGCTTTTTCTGTTGGTTTTCGCGGTCGTTGGTGTCGCGTTGGCGACCGAGCCGCTGGATGTGAAACGGATCGGCGAAGTCACCGGCTTGTCCGGCGCGTGGAACGCGGATCAGTCGGTCTACAAGGTCACGGCCCCGCGGAATGATGTACCCATTCTAGTCGACGGCTGGAAAATGCCGCCGTTCATGGGGCTCACTTCGTGGGCGGCCTTTAAGGCCGGCAAGGGCTCCGGCCTGATGGTGATGGGTGACTTTGTGCTCTTTGAGGATGAAGTCGCGGCGGCGATGAAGGCTGCGCTTGGTCACGGCTTGGCCGTCACCGCGCTGCACAATCATTTTTTCCACGAAGAGCCCCGGGTGTTTTTCATGCATATCGGCGGTGAGGGTGACTTGGACACGCTGGCGGGCGGGGTGAAATCGATTATCACCGCAGTGAAGAGTCTGCGTGCCTCCGCGCCTCAGCCGACTCAGACCTTCGGTCTGTCCGCTTTGCCCGCCGAGAATCATATCACCGCGCCCGAGATAGAGAAAATCCTCGGGACCAAGGTCCAGGCGAACAACGGCATGGCCAAGGCCGTGATCGGTCGCAGCGTGACGATGGAGTGTGGTTGCGAGGCCGGGGCCGATCTGGGCGTGAATACCTGGGCAGCTTTTGCGGGCACGGATGACAATGCGGTGGTCGATGGTGACTTCGCGGTGACGGAGGAAGAATTACAAACGGTGCTCAAATCTCTGACGGGGGACGGGATTAATATCGTGGCGATTCATAGTCATATGACGGGAGAAAAACCGCGTCTGCTTTTTCTGCACTACTGGGGCCGCGGTTCGACCGCGTCCCTGGCCCACAGTCTGAAACAGGCGCTTGACCGGCAACTGGCCGTGAAGTGAACGATAGCCATGAATAACCTCAACGCTCTCATTATTATTGCGAGCCTCACAACTGCAGCGGCTTTCGGTGGTACAGATAATTTCGACGGCACTAAACTCGGCGAAGCTCCGGCAGGTTGGACTGCGATTCAAACCGGCGAGGGCGCAGCCAAGTGGACGGTAGTGCAGGATGATTCGGCGCCAAGTAAACGGAATGTGCTCAAACAAAGTGGCGTGGCGAAATATCCGGTTTGCTTCAAAAATGACACGGCGCTCAAGGACGGATTCGTGGCGGTGAAGTTCAAGCCGGTGGACAGGAAGGAGGATCAGGCGGGGGGGGTGATCTGGCGCGTCATCGATGCAGATAATTACTACGTCGCGCGGGCCAACGCACTCGAGGACAACGTCACCATTTACCACACGATCAAGGGCCGGCGGGTGGCGTTTCAGAATGTTGATCGCAAGGTGACATCCGGAGAGTGGCACGTCCTGCGCGTGGATTTTGTTGGGAATCGTTTCGTCGTCACATTCGATGGCGAGAAAGTGATTGAGGCGACGGATGAGAGTTTTACCGAGGCCGGCAAAGTCGGCGTGTGGACGAAGGCGGACAGCGTGACGCTGTTTGATGATTTCAGTTGGGGCGGGAAGTGAAGCGGCGGCGGGCGGATGCGGGACGAAATCGAATTTACTGAATTTTCCGCGGATTTCACGGATGAACGCGGATCTAGGCAGGTCTTGTCCTTGCGTTTTCCGTATGGGTATCAAGTCGCAGCAGCTGTAGATTGCACTTATTGAAGCCAAGCACTTCTTCGTCAATTTTCCGAACGAGCCAGCGACTTCAAAATCTTTTTGGCCAGCAATTCATTGATCTCGCGATGACGTGGGACCGGTTCGGAGCGTCCGGTGCGAGGATTATGGTAAATGTCGTGCTTGGCTCCGTGCCGAAGGAGGACGCAATCAGCCCCGAGCAACTGGGCAACCAGATCCCGGTGCTTCATGCCACTTCCAGTTCTTCGACTTTGCGGATGCCAGGGATTTCCTCGGCGTTAAACATTTGAAAAAGATCGCGCAGATGCGCTTTGAGGTCGTCCAGGTTTTCTCCTTGGGTCCAGTGGTCGGGATGCGAATTCAGGTAGCCGAGATATTTACCGTCTGCTTCTTTCCAGTAGGTGAACTGAGCTTTCATGGGAGGAGTAAGACATATTTTGTGACTCAAGGCGAGTCTGGGCTTAACCGAGGAAGCGGCGATGCTGCGTAAGAGAATAGATGAATCACTTCGCTTCGGGCTTGCTGACTTCGGGGCAACTGTTGGCTTCAACGCCATGAGTGACCTGCCCCCGTTACCGCCTTCGCCAACGCCCGGACTCTATCGTCATTACAAAGGTAACGAGTACCGCGTGATCGGCTTGGCGCGTCACACGGAGACGGAGGAAACCCTCGTGGTTTATCAGGCGTTGTATGGTGCGAAAGGCCTGTGGGTGCGGCCTGCGGGGATGTTTGCCGAGCAGGTGGAAATTGGCGGTCGGCGCGTGCTGCGGTTTGAGCGAATCGGTGAGTGAGGAGCTGCAAGGCTGCGGTTGTTGGGGCCGATTAATGGACTTCGAGTAGCTGCGTTTGAGGGCGTTGCCCGAAAACGTGGTTGATAGCTGTATTCGAACCACGTTGTCGCGGTGCTCCCCCGTTCGACGAGCTCAGGGCCTTGAGCGAAGTCGAAAGGCAACGCGGCTACGAAGCAATTGGCCTGCCATGAATTTGGCGTGGCTTTGAAACGATCGGAAGAATTACGAAAATCTGCTTGCCGGGGGAGGGGCGTTCATGGATTTTCAACCCCTTACGCGGCGTTCTTTGGTCAAGCCGGTGCTGCCGCAGCACTCCCGCCGGCTTAACATGTCAGTCAACCTCAACCAACGGTTCCGCAAGGAACCCCGCCGGTAGGCGTCCGTACTGGAGTGCGGCGTCCGTCTTCGGCTCACAGTCCCATGAGTTCGTTAATGCAATCACTGCTCGACCAGTCATCCTTCGACAAATTGATCGAAGGCGCGATGGTCCCGGGCACCATCACAGAAATCCGTCAGAACGAAGTCGTCGTCGATATCGGCGGCAAGGCGGAGGGAGTTATCCCCGCCAATGAATTTTTCGATCTCGGCGAGCTGCAAGTCGGCTCCGCCATCGAAGTCCTCCTCGAAAAACTCGAGGACAAAGAAGGCAATCCCCTTCTCTCCTACGAAAAGGCCCAGCAGAAAAAGAACTGGGAAAACATCCTGGCCCGTTGCGCCGAAGGCACGATCGTTTCCGGTCGCGTCAAGGGCAAGGTCAAGGGCGGTCTCCTCGTCTCCATCGGCGTCGATTCCTTTCTCCCAGCTTCGCACATCGATGTGCAGCCGCCAAAGAATCTCGATCAGTACGTGGGCCAGACCTACGACTTCAAGGTTCTCAAAATCAATCACGAGCGGAAGAACATCGTGCTCTCCCGCCGCGAGCTCATCGAAGAGCAACGCCACAGCAAACGTCGCGATCTCCTCGAGAAACTCCAACCCGGCCAGGTCCGCAAGGGCATCGTCAAGAACATCACCGATTTCGGTGCGTTCATCGATCTCGACGGTATGGACGGCTTACTCCACATCACCGACATGTCCTGGGGCCGCATCGGCCATCCGTCCGAGCTGCTCAAGGTCGGACAGGAACTGGATGTCGTGGTCTTGGACATCAACAAGGAGAAGGAGCGAGTTAGCCTCGGCCTGAAGCAGAAGCTCGCCAATCCGTGGGACAGCATCGAGACCAAGTACACGGTCGGCCAGAAGGTCAATGGCAAGGTCGTCAATTTGGT
>JANYCF010000245.1 GCA_025360455.1 Opitutaceae bacterium
CATATGGCCAACCCGTTGATGATCCGATCACTGAAGAACATCAAATAACCCACCGCACCCATGAAAGTTCTACCTGATATAAAACCATCCGATTACGAAGAGCCCAAGCGTAACTCTTTCACCCTGCCTCAGGGCTTGATCGGCTTTGCCGACTACACCCACGCCGAGATTCTCTACGTGCAGGAGCATCTCCCGTTTCTCTGGCTAAAACTTACGGGAGCCAAAGAGAGCGACAGCGTGCACTTCATCGTGATCGAGCCGGCCGGTTTCATCCCCGGGTACGAGCCCGAGTTGTTCGATGAGGATGCGGCCAGTTTGGAAATATCCGATTCTTCCGAAGTCATGTTGCTGAATATTGTCACGATGACCAACCAGCAACCGGTGGAAGCCAGTGTGAATTTGATTGGCCCGATTGTGGTAAACCGACGCACGCAGATAGGCCGCCAGCTTGTCGTTTCCAATTATCAACGCTACAGTGCCCATCATCCCTTGGCTGATGTCTCCGTGCAAGAGACCCGCGCCACCGCCTGAAAAGGATCATCTACCATGCTTGTTCTATCCCGCAAAACCAATGAGGCGATCATCATTGGTGATTCGATCGAAATCCGCATCAACCGTATCGAAGGTGATGTGGTCAAGATCGGCATCATCGCCCCTCGGGAGATATCCATCTTCCGCAAAGAGGTGATGACCGCCATTGCCGCCACCAATCAAGCGGCGGCGTTCAAACCCACTTCGGCCCAGTCTCTGCCCAATCTTCCAAAAATCACTCGGGCCAAGGATTCGGCCCCCGTTCCTCCCGCCATGGATGGTGCCCCTCGACAGGCTTCTGCCGAGCAGGCCAAACCAGCTGCCGCCAAACCGAGTTCCTCGGCTAAGGCTACCGCTGCTTAACTCACCCAGCTAACTCGCACCCACCATGAGCGTCATCAACACCAACATCACGGCAATCGCCGCCTCCCGCAATCTTAACGCCAGTCAGGAGATGCTCGGTCGCTCCCTGTCCCGGCTTTCTTCTGGCTCCAAAATCGTCAACCCGTCCGACGATGCCGCCGGTCTCGCGGTGTCCGAAAAGTTGGGGGCCCAGACCCGCCGCATCAAAGCCGCCGTCACCAACGTGCAGAATACCATTTCCTACACGCAAACGGCCGACGGTTTCATGAGCGGCATGACGAAGATTCTCTCCCGTTTGAGCGAACTCGCGATCTTGGCCAAGGACGTGACCAAAAACACGACCGACATTGCGCTGTACCAACAGGAATTCACCGCGTTGCAGGATCAGCTGCGCGCGACCGTCGGTGGCACGACCGCCGAGATCGGCGGTACCGCCGGTATCACCGCTCCGCTCGGTGCCTTCAACGGCATCACGCTCTTTGGGTCCAATGGCGCCGGGCTCACCGTCACGATTGGTCAGGCTGTCGGCCAAGAGATGATCATTGGTGATTCAAATCTACGCGATGGCGCCATGGGTGGGATCATTACCCAGAGCAGCTCCGGTGCCTATTCTTTGGCGATTGATTCTTCCAGTGCCATTGGTGATATCACCGCCGCGATTCAAGATGTCGCGACCGAGCGCGCCTCACTCGGTGCTTCGCAATCGCGCCTCGAACTGGCCGCTACCACCTTGCAGGTGGAATTTGAGAATCTCGGTGCCGCCATCTCGCGTATTCGCGATGTGGACGTGGCCGAGGAATCCACACAGTACGCGAAATATAATATTCTCGTACAGTCGGGCACCGCGATGTTGGCGCAAGCCAACCAAACGCCCCGCACCGTACTCCAGCTGCTGCAAGGTCAATAAGACACGCCGCATTTTGGTTCACCCCTCAGACGCCGGCCCATTCGGACTTGGCGTCTTTTTTTGGCTTTTATTTCCGTGGGTCGATGCTTGTTGAAAAGGGCGCAATTGTACCGCCCCGCCAGCGTGCTGACCACGGTATTCCGGTTTGGGTTCATCGCGTGGGTTTTTTGGCTTGGTGGAAGCGGAGGGCGGCGGCGGGGTGGGTGGCCTAGCGTTGGGTGAGGGCGGAGACGTTGATCGAGCCGTCGTGCAGCAGCGCGCCGAGCAGCGCTGAACGGATCAACGCGAGATTGCAGGCGCGGCGAGCCGTTGCGCCTGAGTTCTTGGTCTTCGCGCCAGGTGACGTCGCGGCGGTAGTGGTTGGCGCTTACGACGCTCCAGTGACCGCAGCAGCGGGCGACCCATTGGCAGCGGGTCAATGCGCCGCGTTCGAGGGAACAGACGAACAGGCGCGTCTCGCCACTGGCCGGTTTTCTTGTCGATGATCTCAGGGCGTACGGTCACGGCGGTGACGGCGTGAGGGAACCTGAGTTGCTCGGGCATGACCGTAGCGAGCGTCAGCTCGCGGTACTCGGCTCGACCGTGGTCGCAGTTGTTCGTGAAAAAACGGGAGCCTGGCCGGCCCGTGCGTGCACTGCGGCCGCGCGCACAACGGCGGCGTTGTCTTTGAGCTGGATGAGATACTCGCCGTCTGACGCGACAATCGTGCGGGCCGTCTCCTGATTGGTGTGGCCGGCATCGAGACTGACGTGGGCTCCGGGCAGATCCGTCGCGGCGAGGAGCGCGCGGCCGGCGGGCACTTCGTGTTCCTTCACGACGGCGACGGTGGCGTCGGTTTCCTGAGAGACGAGGCTGACGAGTTTGCCGTCGAGGGCCAGCGCTGGCGGAAGTTGGTTGTGGTGCGCTTACAACCAAGTGTTGCTGGGTCCTTTCTTCAAGTCTCGGAGTATCGCCGTGGTAATTCAGCTGCTGCTTAAGGTCGATTTTTGCAATTGTTTTGGGCGATTTTGTCGCTGGGGTGGAGGAGGGAACGAAAGCTCTGGCCAAATTTGCCGTGAAATGCTTTTGCCTAGCGCAGCTGTTCGTGACGAATCATGTTGGTTCTTTTGCTTTCACGTTAAACTTCGCTACCTTTTGCCATGAAATTATTTCTTCAATTGTGGTGGGTCATCCTTGGCTTTGCGTTACTGACGATCAGCGTTTGGGCGGGCGAGGATGTACCGCCAGCGCGGATGGCTACATTCAAGCGCGGGGTGAGCATCGCGCATTGGCTGGCGAAAGTTTATGATCCCGCCGGCCCGGGTGGACCTTGGTTCGGCGAGAGCGATATTAAATGGATCGCGGCGCAGGGTTTTGATCACATCCGATTTCCGGTAGATCCCCGTTTGTACTGGCGTACCGAGGGTACACTGGATGAGGCGAAGCTGGTGCCGTTGGTGCGCGCTTTGCATTGGACATGCGAGCAGGGTTTGGGCGCGGTGATTGATCTGCATTTCCTGCCCGGTGGTGTTTTTGATAAGAACAATCAAGACCCCGTGATTTTCACCGATCCCAAAGCGCAGGCGGAAGCGGCGGCGTTTCTGAAAACATTTGCCCAACGCTTTATCGCGGCAGGACCGTATCTGCGGATCGAGCTCCTCAATGAGCCGATGGCTCCGCGCCCTGAGCAACTCAATGAATTGAATGCGGTGCTCATTGCCGCCGTTCGCGCCGTGGATCAAACGCGAGTGCTCTATGTCACTTCCAATCTCTCAAGTACCTTTGTTACGTTGCCCGAGCTTAAAATTCCTGCCGATCCTTACGTAGCTATTGTGCTACACTACGACGAGCCGCCGGTTTTCACTCACCAGCGGGCGAGCTGGAAACAATGTCCGCCCGATATGCCGTTGGTGGAATTTCCGGGCCGCGTGCCGGATTTGCGGAAATTATTTCCGCCGGAACATTTCGCCTATCAGGCTTCGCTGACTGAGCTCACTTTGGCGGATATCGAGACGGCATTTGCGCGTGCGGAGGCGTGGTTAAAAGAGCACGCGCCGGGCAAAGAAATTTATCTGGGCGAGTTTGGCGTGTATGAAGCCGCCCCTGATCAATCCCGGAGGAATTACATCCGCGCGGTCAGTCAAGCGGCTGCCACCCGAGGTTGGGGCTGGGCGATCTGGAGCTACAACGCCAGTATGGCCGTGCGCGCGCCGGACGGCAAAGCGACGCCCGTACTGGAGGGATTGTTTCCGTCCCCCGCTCCGTAGGCTCGCGCAGATACGGGGCATTTTCTGGGGCCGCAGGATTTGTTATCAGGGACTTTGGGCTTGCGGACCGGTACTAGCATGGGCTGCTTGAAGTCCTTCTTCCATGTTCCAATCCTACTTCGAAAAACTTACGGCGGAAGTTATCCGCCTCGCACCTGAATACATCAAGAATCCAGAGGATATCCAATGGAACAAAGGCAACGGTGTCTTTCTTTGCATCGAATCTGACGGGGCGATTCGCGGCCACATTTTCGGAGACAATCAGGATATCCAGCACAAGTGCTACGAGATTGGGGTGCGGAAATTACTCCAAGTGTGGCGCACCGGCTATCACACCGGCCATTTCGAGCAGCTCGTGTACGCAGGCAAACTCGATGAAGGGAAATTTGGCGTGCAGAAGCCCACTTTTATCGGGTGGGAGGGTGGTGTGCCTCTGCTCACCCCGGACAAGAAATTGATCGCGGCTGCTTTCTCGGGCTTCAGTGGCACAAGCGACATCGCGATTATCGAACGCGCTGCTGTTTTAGTCGGCCTCAGTACCGTCAAGCGCGCCTGAGGCCAATTGTCTTTTGCTGAGGCACATTTTGGCCGGTGGAACGCTCTTTGCGCCACGTTGCGAGGCAAGTGGCCGATGTCGCATGCGCTCGGTAACGCTACCGACTGCGCAAGGCATGATAGCAAAGGGTGATTGATCTCAGTTTTCCCCAGCCCTGAACGGCCGAGCCACTGCTGCCCGACGCCCATGGGATTTTTGCGGACCAATCTTGTAATGAAACCACGGGCTGTCGTAGTGGATAATAATGAGCACCGGATTCTCCCTCGAAGAAGAACAACTGTTTGAAAAAACCGGTGGCGCGGTGTTCGAGCGTTTGCGCAAGACTCGTAATCCGGCTGATCTCTTGGGCGTGCTGCGCCAGGCGCATAAACGTTTCGACCGCGCCTATGATTCAGCTCCGGCGACGGCTCGGGCCGCCGTCGCATGCCGGGCCGGATGCGGCACTTGCTGCCATGTGCCGGTTGGCGTGCAAGCCCACGAGGTGTTTATTGCGGCCGAATTTATCCAGACCCGTTACTCGCCCGAGGATCTGGCTGCCGTGATCGACCGCGTGGCGGCCCATCGGGCGGCGTTCGCCGGGCGGACCATGGATGAACGCGCTGCGCTGAAAACTCCCTGCGCCCTGCTGCGCGACGGCAGCTGCACAATTTATGAAGCTCGGCCCGAGACCTGTCGCTCCCATCACAGTCACAACCTCGACGGCTGTCGCTCCAATCTCGAATCCGGACTCGATGTCATCGATGTTCTCATTCCAGAAATCCGTGGCCGGATGTTTGCCGTTATGCTCGGCATCGATCAGGCGGTCGCCGAGGTGGGCTTTGATGGCCAAGCCTACGATTTTGGCTCGGCCCTGCATGAGGCGCTCACCGACGCGATGTGTGTGGTGCGTTGGCGGCAACGCTTGCCCGCTTTCCCTGAATCATGTCGCGAAGTAGGCCAGCCCGACGACGCCCCCGATGCCGGTGTGATCCGGGCTGAAGGGTTTTTTCAATAATTCAGTTCCTTTTTGTCGTTCCTCGCTGTTTCCGATGGGTCGTGGAGATGGCTTGGCGTAGCCACAGGCCGCCGGGCCTGTGGGTCTGGGATGTGTGCGTCAAACTCGGCAGGCAGGGCCCAATGGTCTGTGGTTGCGCTGAGCCAGATCCATGACTCGCAGAAAACACCGAAGAACCAAAAATTTGGTCGGACGACTCGGCCCACTTGACGACAGCAGAAAACTGCGGGACAACCCACCATGGCTTTAAAAATCAAGTGGAACGATGACCGCGTGCGAGGGGCGACCACTGCCATTTTGCTGATCGGCCGTGATCGATTGCATCGCGGCGCAACCGATAATTTGATTCAAGCGGCCTTAGCCGAGTACCGCGCCGATCCCCAAGGCTACAAAGAGAACAAAGCCGTTTGGGCGGACGCGAAGGAACTCGGACCCTTAACGAATCCCACGCACGTGGCCTATTATAAAAACCTGCAAGCCGCTATCGAAGGTCTCTATAAAAAAATAACGCAAGCCAAGCGGCAGTTCAACAGTCTGCTCGAGCTCGACAACTGGCTCGTTGCCAGCCTGAAAAACCCGCATTGAAAAAACCGCAACGGCCGCGGGTCGCTTTGATCTTATGCGCCATTGCAGAACTGTAGGATGAAATTGAAGATGACTGCAAAGATCACTCCATGGCTTCGTTGTCGAGCGGAGTGTCATCGCGGGAGATAAATATGGATCAAGCCCAAGTATCCCAACCCTGTGCCCTCTGTGGCGCGATGCGAAAACTTGAGCAGAGCCATATCGTACCGCAATTCGTTTATCGTTGGGCCCAGCCGATGTCTGGGATGCACGACTTCCCGAACGCGCAGCCCCGGGCGATGCTCTGCGGTAACTGTGAGGATCGGTTTAGTGTTTTTGAGTCGGAGTTTGCCCGTCGCGTCTTTCACCCATTTACGGCGAAATCGATTCTGTCGGCGAAGTACCTCGCGTGGCTGCGAAAATTCGCCGCGAGTGTGTGCTGGCGGATTATCGAGGAAGGCGTGGCAACAAATACGCTTGGAGACGGTTCTGCGCGTTGGACACCGGAGCTGTCCTCTTGCCGGGAAACGTGGCGGCACTACCTCATGGGTCAACGTCCTGATGTGGGGGCGCACCACCTCCATTTGCTCCCTTGGCCTGGGTCCGATCTCAAAGAGGGAAGAGTGGGGCCGGCGCTTGACGCCGTGCTGCGGTTGCCGAAAAGCATCCCTGCCAAAGCCGCTGATCCTACATTACACCCGATCGAGAGGCAGATTTTTTTCAGCGATCTGGGCTCATTCGTCTACGCCAAACTGGGGCCGTTGGTTTTGCTCGGACTAATTACGGATTTCTCACCCCAGCACTGGCGCGGCACGCGCCTCAATGCCGAAGGGAAGCTCAAACCCCGTGACGTGTCCGTGCCGGATTACTGCCGCGACTTCCTTGATGCCCGAGTGCGCCATAATTCTCGATGAATACCGCTGCCAGCATCGCCTGAAATCAGGAGTACGCCGCGTGCGGTTTCGAATATTTATCGGGCCTATTTGGTCGACAGGTGACCATCGGCATCAAACACCATTTCCTGCCCCCGGTAGGCCCGGGGATTTTGGAGCGAGAAAGTGTCGTGGGTGTTCTCGATGGTGCCGTCGATCTCGATCGTGCCACGGGTGACCTGCTTGACATAAATGGCAATGGGCCCGCTGACGACACCGCTGACAGGATCGATGTGAAATATCACCGGCTTTTCTCCATTCTCGAGCATCACTTGCTGGGCGGCGGCGGCGATTTGCCGTGCGTCATTCATCATCATTTTCTGCAGGCTCGACTCGCGTACTTTTTGAAAGGCCGGGATAGCCATGGCCGCCAATAATCCGGCCGTGAAAATTCCGAAAATGATCGAGACATAACCCAATACGAGACCAGTGATCGCGATTCCGCTGCCGGTCAGTTTGGGATTCTTGCGGATTCGTGAAAGCGAGAGATGGCCAAACACAATCGCCAGCACCATGGGAATGATCAGGATGGCTCCGCCCATCATGCTGAAGATCCCGAGTACCAGAGAAGCTATGGCTAAGCCGGGAGTCGTTGGTGCGGTGGAAGCTGCCGGTGGGGTTGCGAGAGGTGGAGGTGTTTGATCGCTCATAGTGGGGTTGGGGTAGAAACTTTCGAAAGGGGATATTCCACCGGTAGCCGATGAGTGCAACCCAAAGAGTCAGGACGCAATTTCGACGTCGGTATAAAGAGCGGCCTGGACTGGGGGAAAAAATATTAAAGTCTGACGGGCAATAACCGAATATTGCGGTAGCGGTCGATGCAGGCTCCGCCCAATTCCGGCTGGTCTGCCAGAGGTCGTTACTTCCATGCCTCTCATTCACCTCGTCTATGTCAGCTCGGGCAAACAGCTGTTTGCCGATGCGGAACTGCTCGCTTTGCTGGAACGCAGCCGGCGCAACAACACGGTCGCGGATATTACCGGCCTGCTACTCTATCGCGACGGCAATTTCATTCAAGCGCTGGAAGGTGAGGAACCCGCGGTCACCATCACCCATGAACGCATCACCAGGGATCCGCGACACACGGGTCTTATTACTTTGCTAAAAGAGCCGATCACCCAACGCACCTTCAGTGACTGGGCCATGGGATTCCAGAACCTAAACTCGCCGGAGGTTCACCGCATTCCGGGCTACAGCGAGTTCCTCAATGTGGACTGGAGTGGTCGCCAGATGATCGAGAGCCCTGATTGCGTATGGAGGCTCCTCAAGTTGTTTCGCAAAAATGTGCCATGAGGCCTTCCGGCATGCACCTTCCTGCACGGTGAAACTGAAAACATGCCATTGTCATTGCGAGGCGTGCCGCGCCGAAGCAATCCAGCCCGATGGATCGCCACGTCCGACAACGTCGGCCTCGCGATGACAAATCAGAGTGCGATTTAATCGGACTGATTCGTGATTTCTCAGCGACTCGCGCCCTTCTTTACTTTCATAGTCGGTCTGAAGCACAGGTGGCAGGCAATAGTAGTGCAGTCTAGGTGTGCGCTGCCGGCTACGTTTCCGGTCGTGCCTGGGCGTGATCGAATTCAATGCGGCGTGGGGTGCCGGGCTGAATGGCCGTGACCCGGAAAAAGTCTGGTCTGATATGATCGTGGCGTCTGGGTCGAACTCTGGTGTCACAGGCTCTACTACAGAACAAAGCTGACTCCTTTCCTGGGCTTCTGCCATCTCGGGGTCGGGTTTGGCGAAAGATCATGTCCCGACTACGGCCCGCGAAGGCTGAACCGATTTTTCCTGTCTTGACGCGGGGTGCCGGTCAATTATCAATCACCAATATGGGTGAACGAAAACACTTTGAGCCCAAACTCGACAATGTCTTTCTCGCTTTGAGTCATCCGACCCGCCGGCGCATGCTGGAGCTGTTGCAGGCGCGCCCCTGTTGCGTCACTGAACTGGCCGATTCGTTCGACCTTTCGCTCAATGTTGTTTCCAAGCACCTGAAATGTCTCGAACGCGCCGGACTGCTCCGTCGTGACCGGGAGGGAAAGAAACACAATCTGGCCTGCAACAACCGGGCGCTGGCTCCGGCCACCCGTTGGTTGGAGCGTCATTTGCGGATGTGGCAGGGCGCACTCAATTCCTTCGAGGCCTTTATCATCCAGTCCCAAACAACCACCAAAGCCCGCTAAACCATGCCCACGCCCACCTCCAGCCTCACGGTTCGCAAAAAGATTCCCTGCAGCCCCTCCGTGGCTTTTGGCCATTGGACCGACCCCAAGAGTATGGCCGCATGGTTCGCTCCCGACCCGGCAATGACCACCCAGGCCGAGATTGATCTGCGGCCCGGCGGGAAATACACCATCAGCTTCAAGCCGCCCGGAAAAGAACCGGCCATGGTGGTCGGCGGCGAATACCTTGAAATCACCCCGCCGCACCGTCTGGTTTACACCTGGATTTGGGCGAAGGAATCAGATCCGGACTGGAAGGATCGCACGGTCGTGACCGTGGAATTCAAGGCGGCGGGCAAGGATTCCACCGAGCTGATCCTGACACATGAGCAATTCTCCGCCACCGAATCCCGTGACCACCACGAAAAGGGATGGCAGGCGATTTTAAGCCGCATGCCTGCCGCGTGAGTTGCCTCTTTTGTTTGGCCAGCGCGGTCAGAAAACACAATTACATCTCCCAGCCAATAAAACTATGAAAAAGAAACTCCTGATGCTTGTTGGAATTCTGGCCCTCGGTCTTGTCGTCGCCTGGGTGATGGCGGCACCGGTGGATAAAATCAAAGCCGGCGAAACGATTCCCACCCTGCAATTGGCGGACCTGCACAGTACGGCGGTCCCGATTCCAAATCCGAAAGCGAAGTGGGTCCATTTGCAGTTCCGAAGGTTCGCGGGCTGCCCGATTTGCAATCTGCACCTCCACGAATTCGTGGCACGGAATGCCGAACTCCAGGCGGCGGGAATCCAAGAGGTGGTGGTCTTTCATTCGCCCCGTGAATCGCTCCTGCCTTACCAGGGAAATTTTCCGTTCGCCGTGATCGCCGATCCTGAAAAGAAGCTCTACCGGCAATTCGGCGTGGACTCCTCGGTGTTCGCGATTTTGGACGTGCGCGCCTGGCCGGCCATGCTCAAGGGGATGTCTGCCGCCGACAAGCCCAAGGGTGATCCTGAGGGCGGGGCTTTGGGACGGCCCGCCGATTTTCTCATCGCGCCCGACGGAAAAGTCGTGGCGAGCCATTACGGCCGGCACGCTTACGATCAATGGTCGGTGGACGAGCTGCTGAGGATGGCCAAATAGGAAATCGGCCAGCTGCGGGGCGAAACCGCGTATGGCCCACGGATAATAACATTGGCAAACCGGCCCCTTCCGCCAAGGCACCTTCACCCGGAGAATTTCGCCGTTGGGTTCAAAGACCGACGGCTCGGTGCCGTCGTCGATAGATTGCTCAAGGAAGATGAAGTAACGGCGGAGGTTGACGTTCTTCCATTCGGGTTCCCCGCAGGTTATAATACCCGACCTCCTTTCGCTGGCCCGGTCCTTTCGCTGGCCTACTTTTTTCGCAGCGCGAGACCGAGTCCGGTGAGAATCAGGGCACCGCCACCGACATAATACCAAACATGATCCGGCTGACGCGCCTGGCCGTCCCACGCGTTGGCTATTTTTGCCCCCACGGTTTCGGACACGCCTGCGACGGATTCCGACCGCCGATGCCCGCCGATTATGACAAGGACACCGCAGACGATCAGCAGGACAGGAAAGAAGAATTTAGACATAAAGAGGTTTGGTCGGAAAACGGTCTGATGAAATAGCGTGGAGTGAGTTCAAGCTACCGATTTTCTTCGACGATTAAGGTGGGCTGCCGGGATTTGCTCGGTTGGTTCCGTCGGTTTGCTCGCCTTGGGCTTTGCGGATGACGCTAACAATTGCAGGCTGTTTTGCGTCCATACAGAAAAAGCAGCGACCGAAAAGAGCTTTCATCCCAAAGTCGTCGAACTTGTTCGGGCCGGCCGGGGTGATGAGCACTTCATCCCGGGCGAGAGCCTTCAAGTGATTCGTTCGGATCGTGTCTATGTGTTTCTTCGTGATCTCATCCAAGACCACCGTGTAGGCAGGATGATGGTAGGAAATCAGAATATTCCCATCATCCATGGTCTTAGGATTCATGTCGGGATGGTAGTTGAAAATCTTGGCGACGGTTTCGAGCGCTTCATTTCTGGCCTGCTCATCCGTGAGACCATCCGAAACAACAACGCATGTTCCGTGCTTGAGAACCACAAAATCCTTCTTGTTATCGATGTAGTACCGAAAGTGATCGACGACCTTCTCTATCGGAATGCCGATGTCAGGTTGCCACGCCGGAACAGGCGGAAAATCCTTGGGCTTATCGGCCGGTTTATCGGCACCGAAGAGTTTCGAAAATAGTCCCATAACGCAAAAGAGGATAATGATATTCCGCGTCATTTTTTCAGCGTTTTTTTTGCCGATGTAGAGCACATTCATTGTCATTTCGATAACTCAAAGATAGTCCTTTGCGACGGGACAAATTGCTTGGCCCATTGACCATGCCGATAGCATCCGGAGCAAAACGCCATTTCTTTTGAAGGTTCGCGGAGGAAACCAAGGGTCGAGTAGCAGAGCCACTCTTGAGCATACTGGTCTTGTCGCGGATCGTTGACTGGCGGGAAGAACTGCGAGATCTCGTTGGCATGAAGAACTGGTGGCAGGCAGCAGTAGCGCAGTCAAGATGAGTGCTGTTCGTTAAGGGCCGTCAGCGCACGGTTGTCATCGATGTGGGCTATTTTGTTGATCGCGGCGGGGCGGTGATCGAATTCAATGCGGCCTGGGGTGCCGGGCTGAATGGCTGTGATCCAGAAAAAAGTCTGGCCAGTTGTTATCACGGCATCTGGTACGCATGAAACTTGATGTCACGGACCCTAAAGCCGAGTCCTTGTTTTTCGGCCCAATTTCAACTAAGATTTCCCACCGTTTCCTGAGGGAACCACTTTCGTTCGAAAGCGAGACCTGTTCCCATGGCTTGAGGCTGGGTGAACGCTGTAAACGAGCTGAATCCTTTCAGCGTCATGAAATGAATATGACTTAAGTTGATTTCTTGTTCTTCAAATTGTGTTCGCGGCACCAACAAGGTTCGTCCAACGAAAAATTCGCATTCATCTGTTAAACTCGGTTCTGAAATGATTTTCCCTGAGGCGTCGTATTTAACGACCCAGAGTGATTCATTAGGGAGAACGACAATCGGGAGCACAACCGATAAGACCGGATGGTGCATCTGGAATTGAACGTCCCAAACATCAACAGCCGCCGACTTACATAGACCGTGTGCCGAAGCTAACGCTTGCGACCATCGTTCGTAGACATCTGCATCGGGCACAGAAATCGCTCGCTCCCTCCGCGCTTCGCCTTTTCGACCCTCCTCAATCCTAACATTTAGTCGCAGCATACTCTTCCCGACAAAATCTCCTGTCGTATACGCTGCATTCTCTCGCCTCGCTCGTCTCACGAAACTTAGTGGCTCTGCAGAAAACGTTTCGCCGATTCCAGAGCAAGGAGCTTTTGAGACAATGATATCATGAAATGCCTCGGTTTCCGGGCGTGTTAAACTTGAGATGACTATCGGTGAAATTGCTGAGATGCGCTTGCACTCGACTGCCAATCTAAATCTGCATCGGCCTGATCTTATGAGCGCGCGAAAATCAAATTGGCGGGGTTTCCCAGAAACTGAATCCGTATAGGTGCCGCCATGCCGGATTTCTACACTCGGAATCATTCGTAAAATACTTAAGACATGCATCTCATGCCCAAAGTCGTCTTCATCTTGTACGACTGCTCGAACAATGTCGGGTGTGTATTTCAACTCTGTGTTTTTGAATGGCTGATTACTGAGTATCGCATAATACAGTGACAAAAGGTCACAATAAAAGTCCGGTATGGCGGAGGAAGGAATGGGGCAAGGTTCGGTGGGCGGTGATGCGCTT
>JANYCF010000249.1 GCA_025360455.1 Opitutaceae bacterium
GATATTTTGGCCACCCGCCATCGCGATGGATCTACACTGCCGGTTTACACGACCAGCACGAACAGTCAATTTCCCGAGGCGCAAAATCGGAAGCTCATTAAATTCTATGCCTTCAACGAATCTGATTTCACTGCCGCTGATTCCGCATCGCCCAATCTACTCTGTGACGCCTTCGGCAATACCGAGCTCGCCGTGCTGGTGGATCAAAATCTCGACGGCATGATAAACGCCGCAGATTTCGGTAGCACCTTGCCCGCGGTCAACGGCCTCACGCCCACGAGCGCGGATTTCCCCCTCACCGGTATCCGCGCCGGAGTGATATTCTATGCGCCCGCTCCTGGCGCGACGTCCGCCAATCCTAGTTTCATCTTCAGCTGGAAATGAAAGTATCTTTCTTTTGTAGGAGCCTGTTTACAGGCGATTCGACACTTTGTCTGTTGGTGTGCGTTGTGGGTCGCCTGCAAGCAGGCTCCTACACTCAATCCTTATCTCCGCAGCGACGGCGCCGCGCTTTCACCCTCCTCGAGCTCCTTGTCGTCATCGGTCTCATCGCTGCGCTTTCGCTTGTCCTGCTCGGTGGACTTGGTGGCGGCAGCAAATCCGCCGCGTTACAATCCGCGCAGGCCACCCTCGCGAATCTCATCTCAGCTGCGCGCACAAAGGCTCAAGCCGGTGGCGGTGGCGCACGACTTCTTATAAACGTTGATCCGGCCAGCACGAATGAGCCATCACGGTTTCTTCGATTCATCGTCATACAGACGCAGCTCGCTGGCCTCTGGCAGCCCGAGCCAATGGTGGAAATCTATCTGCCTGAAAATATCTATGTGGTGCCCGGAAACTTCTCTTCCATCCCTGTCGGGCTTTTTTCTCCAAGTTCGGGTCGGCCTTGGACGAAGGCCGATGGCTCACTCTTACGCTCAACGGCCTTGCGGGCGAATCAGATTCTCTCGTTGACGATTAACAACCCGGTTGCCGAACAATGGGTGAGTATTAACTTTGCCTCTGCGGGTACGACGGCGCAACCCGGTGATCTCATTCTTGCTACCGGCCACCGTCGATCCCCCGGTTCCTACACAGAAGGTGAATCGCCGGTGGAATTGGAGAATCCCGAAACCGTGCGCGGCCTGACACTCAGCACCTACGGCTTGCCCGCGATGATCAACGACCGGGCGAGTTTCTGAAATGAGAACGATATTCCGGAAATCGAGGATAACGCAGATGGACGCGGATACGTCTCTTTTTTGTAGGAGCCTGCTTGCCCGTTCGACAAGCTCAGGGCCCAGAGCCTGTCGTGGGGCAGGCGACAGGAAACGTACGCCAACGGACAATATTCTGAATCGCCTGCCAGCAGGCTCCTACCTCCGACCATTGGACCTTGAAACTTTCCCCTTGTTATTTGTGCGCCGTCGGCGCGCCTTTTCTCTCATCGAGGTCATTATCGCCGTCGGAGTCTTCGCGTTGTCGGTCGTCGTCATCTTGGCTTTGTTGCCTCCCTTGTCTCGGCAGGCCGCGGATTCAGCGGATGCGTTGGTGGCGCAGAGCTTGCCGGATAGCGTGCGGATCGAGCTCACGCGTCTGGCCATCAGTGGGGGCTTCGACACGCTCGCGAATCGTCTGCCCGTGATGGCTGCGCCCTTGGTGGATGGATTGACCCTGGTGGCGGCGCACGATGCGCAGCGGCTGTACTCACCCGACTATTTGCCGCCGCAATCATCCGGCCAATTACCGCAAGCCGAGCAATATTTTCTCATCGAAGTGTGGCGCTTCAACCAGCCCCCGCTGCGCTACGATCCAGCTACGGCGTTGCTTGCCGTTTATGTGCGAGTCAGCTGGCCGTATTGGAATCCCGGCGCGTCGAGTGCCACGCCGTTGTCTGCGCGAAGCCAACTCACGTTTACCGTCTCGCTGAACCGATGAAGACGAAATGGGCATTCGGTAAAAGGTGGAACCCGGCTTCCGGACGGGTTCATAAAATGTGCGCAGAAGAAAACCCGTCCGGAGGCCGGATTTCACCTGAAGTTACGGCGTCATTACGAGTTGGTCGGGATTCGGTACGCGCCACCCGCGCCTTCACGTTGCTCGAACTGCTCGTAGCGGCAACGATCACGCTGCTCCTCGCCACGCTGATGCTGTCGATTACCACTGGCACGCTCACCCTGTGGCATCGTACGCAGGATAATTTCAGTTCTGCCACTCAGGCGCGACTCGCGCTCGATTTACTGGAGCGCGACTTGCACGCCGGGGTGTTTCGCGCCGATGGCGTCACTGCGTGGTTGGCCATCGATGTGACCAATCCCTCTGCGACGTTACTGAATCACGGTTGGCAATCGGCTTTATTGATGAAGCCCGCCACGAGTGAGAGCCAGCGGGTGCTGCCCGCTGCGGTCAATGGGCTCGATCCGGTTATCACGAATGCTCGCTTCGGGCTATCCGGTGCATGGCTCCGCTTCATCACTACGCAGATCGACGCCAACGGCAGTCTACCCTGTGCGGTATCTTATCAGATCATCCGTCGCCCGGTCAGTGGTCCGAACAACTCGCCCTCGAATCCAGCGCAGGTGCGGTATACGCTTTTCCGCTCAGCGGTGGCGACCGACACGACTTTTGCCACGGGTTACAATGTTGCGGCGGCGTATGGCAGCAGCACCTCCGCCCCTTCGGTGGCACGCTCAGCTTCCACGCTGACCAATCCTGCGCTGAGCGATGCGCTGGCAAACAATGTCGTGGATTTTTGCGTCTGGCTTTATGTACGCGACAACTCAGGTACGCTGCGACGCATCTTTCCCGCTGATAACTCCGACCTCACGCACGCCGCACGCGATGGCGGTTCCGCCGGCGACGCCAATCGCTATCCGGAGGTCGCAGATGTGATGGTGCGCCTTCTCACCGACGAAGGCGCACGATTGATCGAGGCGATGGAGCAGGGAAGGGGCGCGATCACGCGACCGCCGGAATTCTCGAACGACGCCGAGTGGTGGTGGGCCGTGGTGGAAACGAACTCGCACGCTTACACGCGGCGGGTGGAAATCAAAGGACCTGTGCGATGAAGGCGACTCAGTGTGTATTTTGTAGGAGCCTGTTTACAGGCGACTCTGAACGTTGTCCGTTGGCGGATAATTCGAATCGCCTGCAAGCAGGCTCCTACAATCAAACCAAGGCAATTGGTCGGCAAACCGGCTTTGCCCTCGTGCTCACGCTCGCGTTACTCGCGCTCCTCGTGCTCGCACTGTACGCGCTGAGTGCCTTGGTGCGCGTCGACGGACAGATTTCCACTATGGGCATCTACCAGACCCAGGCCCGGCAGAATGCGTTACTCGGACTGAACATCGCGCTTGGCGAGTTGCAACGTCACGCTGGCGAAGACGCACGGATCACGGGCATGGCCGGGCTAACTGGCATCACGGCCAGCGCGGGCAACACCACGCGGCATTGGTGCGGCGTGTGGGATAGCAGTGGCAATTTCGTCGCCTGGCTGACGTCTGGCGCACAGAGCTCAGGTCCGGCGGTGTTGCAAACCGGCGTGACGTCCGTCGAACTTGTCGCGACGGGCAGTGTCGGCGCGGCCTCGGCCAATTCCGAACACGTGATCGCTGGGAAAATTCCTGTCGTGGTGACCGAGTTGCCCGGCGCACCCGGCGTGGCCACCAAGGTGGGCAGCTACGCCTATCTGGTGAGCGATGAAGGCGTGAAGATCAGTGCCTTCTCGCCTTCAATTCAATTGATCATTCCTGGAGTCCGTCCGCTTCTCATTAGCACGGCACCCACCTCGGCGCAGGGCAAATTGCGCGGAGCGGTTGGCACGTACGCAGGAAAGCTCCCTGCCGTGCTCGCCTATGAACAACTGGCCTTGCTCCCCACGCCGGCGAGCGCGCTCACGCCGTCGGTGCTGCAGGATAACTTTCATCACGTTACGCTCACAGCGCGCAGTGTCGCAGGTAGCCAGACTTTCGCCGGCACCATCAATCTGAATACGACGTCAGCCATCCTATGGCGCAGCATTCTGGAGACCTACAATTCCGCGCCCGGGGTCACACCGCTGTCAGCGACGAACCTCACTTCTCGCGGCAACGCCCTCGCCAGCGGATTAGCCGCGACACCTTCGGGCAAGCAACCCAACGCGCCATTTCTTTCTGTGGCGGCGTTTGGCGGGAGCACTTTGCTTGCCGCAAATTTGCCCGCCCCGATCACGCCAAGCGAATTCATGGCCGCGATCGGCCCGTTGCTCACGGTGCGTTCCGATACCTTCCGTATCCGCACCTATGGGGAAGCCGTAAATCCCGTCGAGGCCACCAAGACGGAGGCAATCGCCACTTGCGAAGTCATCGTGCAGCGCTCCATAGATCCCGCCCCGAATGGCCTTGGCCGAAAATTCATCATCACGCACTTTCGCTGGCTCGGCGTTGAGGATCTTTGATGAGTCAGAAATGGATTACGATTTCCCCTCACTTCGTTTTAAAATCACGTTATCAAAACTCTCTGTATCCTGATCTTCAGCAGTTTCCTCGGTTGAATCCGTGGTGAGTGGGATAAAAGACGAGGAATTTCCATTGACCGCAGGAGAAGGAATACCCTTTATTCGCCCTCTTTGGTTGTCACGGAGAGGTGGCAGAGTGGTCGAATGCGCGTGCTTGGAAAGCACGTGAACTCGCAAGGGTTCCGGGGGTTCGAATCCCTCCCTCTCCGCCATCCTTTGCTCTACGAGCTTCGGTTGGCGCGCCTTGGTCGGTTGGGTACTGATGCGGCATCGAAACCGGGCTTTGACACGGGCTATTCCTCATTCTACTTTCCCGGCATGTTAACAGCCGAACCCGTTGCCCACATCTACCGCGATGCTGCCGGCATCGCGTGGATTGACCGCACTCGCGTTAAAGTGATGCAGGTGGCTTTGGATCACCTGTCCTATGGCTGGAGCGCCGAGGAAATGCGTCGGCAGCATCCAGCCTTGTCGTTGGCACAGATCCACGCCGCTTTGGGTTATTACTACGATCATCAAGTCGCCTTCGACCAGCAGATCGCCAAAGATTTGACGGAGGCCGAGCGTCTGGCCGGTTCGACAACTGACTCGCCCTTGCGTCGCCGTTTGCGTCTGTTGCAGAGGCCCGCTTGAGCTTTCACCTCTACATGGAGGTGCATGTGCCGCAGGGCATCACGGATGCTCACGCGCCCGTAATCTGACCGTCATCACCGCCAAAGAAGACAATCATGCCGAGGCCGACGATAGTGTTTTGCTGGCCCGGGCGACGGCTCTTGGTTGCGTGCTCTTCACTCGCGATCAGGATTTTCTTCAAATTGCGCCTGCCTGGCAGCGCGAGGGCAAACCGTTCGCGGGTATTGTATTCGCCCACCAACTCCGCGTGACCATTGGCCGGTGTGTCAGTGATTTGGCGTTCATCGCAGAAGTTGGGCAGCCCGAAGACTTGGCCAATCGATTGGAACACCTGCCGCTTTGAGCAGTCGGTGCCGGGGGCACTTCATCTCGAAAGTCACGTCCAATTGCCGGCGGAGAAATCATCAAACGAGAATACAGACGAGACATGGAAACCAAGAAAATTGAGTTCAACGCCGACGAACTCGTCGGCAGCGTCGAGGTGTTCGCCCATCACCTGACGGATAAGGCAAAGCTTACCCTGCGCACGGCAACGATGCCGTTGCCGCTGCCGGTCAAATCACTGTCCCCCTCGCAGGTGCGGTCAATCCGCAAGAAACTCAACGTCAGTCAGCCGGTTTTCGCCGCAAAGCTCAACGGCGCGCAGCTTCGCTGATCACCTTCGCTTTTTTGGTGAATCGCTTCTCGAGACTCCCGCAAACCTGTTCGCATAGATCGTAGAGTGATGGGTCAGCAATGGAATAGATTACCTGAGTGCCTTGCCTCCGGCGATTCAGCACTCCGGCCAGGAGCAGTTTGCTCAGGTGCCGGGACACATTGGATTGCATGCCGCCTGTCACCTTTACCAGGGTTGTTACGTTCTGGTCGCCCGCCATCAGGGCATGGACAATCTTGATCCGCATGGGATCGGCCAAGGCCACAAAATAGTGGGCGATCATTACGAGGGCTTCCTCAGGCGGCAGTGCATGCATGCGTCTCATGTCAGCTTGATGTAAGATTACACGGAGAAGGAAATCAACGAGGTTCGCAAAACCGGGAGGGCGCTGCCATTCTGGTCGGGCACACAAGATGGAGCACCCCATGCTTAATCTGGGTCCGCGGCCAGACATGGGCACTCACGTGAAGATTATCTGGCCGCCGGCTGCCATCTCGTAGAAATCACCGACGGTGAGCACGCGCTCCATCTGCGGCACGAAGTCGTCCTGGCTCAGGTGGAACATGTCCACCGTGGCCTTGCAGGCGTAGAGGTGGCCGCCCGCGTCGGAGATCATCTGGACGAACTCGCCGACCGGCGGGATGTCGAGCTTCTCCATTTCCTTTTGCATCATCCTCGTCGCAAACGCCGACATGCCGGGCAAGGCGCCGAGCAGGGTCGGCAGGGCGAAGCCTTTCGCGTCGGGCACGCGCATGGCCGGGTTGCCGACGGTGGCGATTTTGATCTTGTCCTGATATTTCTTCAACACGGCGTAGAGGCCGAAGAAGGTGAAGAACAGGTTGGCTTCGATGCCTTCCATGCGGGCGCCATTGGCCATGATGAGGCCGGGATAGACCCCGTCGAGCGAACCGCGCGAGACGATGATGGAGATTTTCTTGATTTTGTCGGGAGAGGACATGGCGGGAACGGGTTTGAGGTTAGGGCAGTGCCGACGGCTCAGATGCAGCCGTGGGGTTTTTTGATGCCGGCGATCTTCGCCGCCTTCTTGGCCGGACCACCGGGGAAGAGTTCGTAAAGCTCCTTGGTGGGCACGCCGCTTTCCTTGGTCAGCCGGCGGATGCTGGGGCCGTCCCCCTTTGCCGCGAATTCCTTGCGCATGAAATTGGTGACGAGCAGATGCCGGTCGGTGAGGGTGGGGATGCCTTCCTCGAGGGCGAGGACCTTGGCGACCTCGAGATCCCAGTCTTTGTAGTTGGTCATGAAACCCTCGGCGTCAAAGTCGACGGGCTTGTTATTGATGGTGCGTATACTCATGGATTGGAGGGGTTGGTGGTGGCGGTGGCGGCAGGGAAGGTTTGATTTGCGTCCTGGCTCCGGGGCGTTTGCCGAGCATGCTGAAATGGGTGCCGACGGCCGGCAGGCGGGCGGGCAGCAGCAGGTTCCAATAAACCCACTTGAACATCAGCTTCCCGAAATGATTCAGCCGGCTCTCCTTCAAGAGCGACATGGGGCCGATGAACGGCAGTGGAAAATGGCCGGGCAGTGGCTCGACATCGTAACTGAAGTCGATGAGCAACGCCTTGCCGTCGCCGGTTTCGATGAAGCAATTGGCGTGGCCGTCGAATTTCGCCTCCGGGGCGCGGCCGGCGATGACCGACATGATGTTCTCGAAGAGAATGTCCGCCTGGAAGTGCGCGACCGACCCCGCCTTGGACGCCGGCAGATCCGTGGCATCGCCTAGCGCAAAGATGTTGGGCGCAGCCTTGCAGAGCAGCGTGTGCCGGTCGGTCGGCACATAATTAAGTTCGTCGCCCAGACCCGAGGCGCCGATGACGGGATCACCCATGTTGGTGGGCACGGTGACCAGCAGGTCGTAGGGCACCTCCCGCGCGTCCCACGAGACGATCTTCTTTCCCTCCTGGTCGACCCGGGCCAGCGCAAAGTCCGGAGTGAGGTGGATGTGGCGTCGATCGAGAAAGTCGCCCAGCGCCGCAGAGGCCTTCGGCTTGGTGAAGGCCGAGGAAAGCGGGGTGACGTAATCTATTTCTACTTTTTCGCGCATGCCCTTGGCGCGGAAATAGGCGTCGGCGAGAAAGGCGAACTCCAGCGGCGCCACCGGGCACTTGATCGGCATCTCGGAGATATGCACCACCAGCCGTCCGCCCTTGAAACCGTCAAGCTGGCGCCGGAGGGCGGTGCAGCCCTGGAGCGTGTAGAATTCACCGACAGACTTGTGCCACTCAGCGCCGAGCATGCCCTCGTTCTGTGCCGGCTCGGGACGGGTGCCGGTGGCGAAGATCAGGAAGTCATAGGGCAGCACCCGGCCACCCTGCAGATGAACCTTCCGCTGGTCGGGCTCGATGCGCTCGACCAAGGCTTCCGCAAAGACTACGCGGCGGTCGAGGTAACGGCGGCGGGAACGAACGATGTCGGCCGGCTCGTAGCCGTGGAAAGGCACGAACAGGAAGCCGGGTTGGTAGGCATGGTGGTCATCCCGGTCAACCACGGTGATGCGCCACTCGCGGGCGGGCAGAGCCCTGGCCAGTTTGTTGGCCATGATGGTGCCGGCGGTGCCGGCGCCGAGGATGACGAATTCTTTCATGACGGGAGGAGGAGCGGGCGGGTTAGAAGCGGTAGCTATACATGACTTGGGCATTTGTCTGGCTGTGGCTGACACCAGCGCCTGAGCCATTGACCGTGGTGGCCTTGAAGCCGTAGGTGAAGGACGCGTCGACAGAGGCGCGGGCGTCGATCTTCCAGCCGAGTCCGGCGGTGAGGTGGGTCTTAACGATGGCCGGAAACAGGCAGTTCAGGTAGGTGTCGGGCACGGGATTGTTGCCGAAGTTGCCACCGAAGCGCACCGTGAGCTTGTCGCTCGCCTCATAGGCGGCACCGAGCTGCACGATCGTCTGGTCCTTCCAGGACTGGAAGAGCACCGCATCGAGATTCTGGCCGGCGAAGGGTCCGTTGGCCGCCGCGCCCGAGGCCACGAAGCTCATGCTGAATTCCTTCATCACATTTTTCCAAAAGACTTCACGGATATCTGCGGCGATCATCCAGTGCGGCGCGGGATGCCAGGCGAGTCCGCCGCCGAGCATCGCGGGCCATTGGAAGTTATGAACCCGGAAGTCACCGGTGAGGGTCTGCGGCATCTGACCCATCCCCGGAATGTTGAGTTGGAAGCTGAGCGTGTTGCCCTTGGCGGTCATGTCGGACAGCTTCGACTGGGTGTGGTAGGTCAGGCCGAAGCTGAGTTCCTTTGATGGGGTATAGAGCAGTCCGACCTTGCCGCCATAGCCATAGCCACGCGCCTCGCCTGTGAATTGGCTGCCGTTGGAAAAATCGAAATAGGCGTAGTCTACTGAAGTGCCCGCCGGCAGCGTCGACAGGATCTGGCCGAAACTGTTGACGATCGATCCCGACGCGCGGCCGAAACGCTGGCTCGTGGGCATTACGAGGTCGAAGAACTGGTTGCCGCTCATCGCCATCTTGAGATCCATGCCGGCCCACATGAAGTCGGCCGTCGCGCCGATCTGCAGTGTATCGTTTACCTTGTAGACCAGAGGTACGATCACGCGTCCGACTGAAACCTCCGTGCGGTTCTTGAGGCCGAAGCCAAGGCCGCGCCAGGAATTGGCGTCGTATTCACAGCCCATGCCGCCCTGCCCGAACATCCCGAGGCCGTAGACGAGGTTGCCGCTGCGCCGGGTATAACCCATCGCCGGCATAAAGAACGCCGTGGCCGAGGACTTGGCGGTCTGGTTCGCGGGCACGCCGAAGATGTTCGGAGTCGTCGCCGGGCTGGTGACTTCGATGTGCGACCCGAGAATGCCGAGTGCGAGATCGAGGCGCGCGTTGTCCTCCATCAGGCCGAGCGTCGCAGGGTTGTTGATCAGGCCCGCCGTGCCGTTGTCGTAGGCGAAGGAGGCACCGCCCATGGCCGTGGCTATCGGCCCGTAGCCCTCCATGTTCATGCCATTGGTGGCATGGAGCGAGGGAGCGACTACACAGAGTAGCGCCGCAGCAATAATACTGCTGACGAGGCGAGGGGTGGCTGGGTTTGACATGGTGCTGATGGAGTTCGTGGCCGGACCGAACGCTCGGTGCGACGCGGACACTTATGCCAGATTTGGGAGGGGCGGGCTGCGCATCAGCAGCAATTAACTATGCATATATTACCAAATACTCATATAAGCCTCTATCTCTTCTCGCCGCCATGGCTGGCCTCGTGCAGACGCGGGAGCGCGCCGGGCGGGTGTGCCTTGAGGGAATTAAAATCCCCGCAGCCGAAGTCCCCTCTGCGCCTTGAAGAGGGGTGCCCGACAAGGCGGGGTGTATAGGATTCCAGCTACGGTAGGAGAAAAACCCGAAGCGAGGTTGCCCAGTTGACGTGGCAACCGATCGTCCGGTTTGCCGTCGAGGCACGGACGATAGTCGCCCACGAACCATCCCGTTAAGGCGCTGGTTGGACGGTTCCTTTGTTCCTCCTGCGATCACCCCCGTCGGTAAACGGGCAGCAACGATTAGCGCGCAGCCGCCATGACGCTGACGAGTTTTGGGATGGCAATGCCGATGACCTCATTGGCGACGGCCTCGAACTTCGCCGGATCGGCCGTGATCGAGATTTCCTGCACGCCGACGCCGACTTGTTTTCCTTCCGGCTGAGCGAGACGTTTGACTTCTCCGAAGGGTTTGTCGGAGCGGATCGGCTGCTGAAGATAAGCTCCCGCCGGGAAACCGCCCGAACTGGGGCCCCAATATTCGATCATGGTGCCGCTGTCCAGAAAACTGCCGGCCGCCATCGTTACCCCTTCCTTGAAGCCGACCGAGGCTTTGCCGACTTTGTTGCTTCTGCCGGAGCTGGAGTAAACGCCATAATCCACCACGAGCGTGACCGCGATGATGCCGATTTTTCCGTCGTGCGCAATGTAGGGTGAGCGGGTGAACGCCTGCGGCCGGTCAAGCATGCGAAAGGAATTTAGCTCGCCAAAAAATCCGCCGGTGAACCGCTTGGCCGTATCGGCTTGGAGGAAACGGAGCAAGCGCCCGGTCGGGGCGACGTAGGTGCCGTAGCGACCCTGGCTGAAATTGGGCACCGAGTCCCACTTTCCAAATTCCGGCGCCAGCTGGGTTAACCCAGCGGCATCGACGACTTCGTAGCCCGCGCCCTGCAGTTGCTCGACCAAGAACGTATAAGCCTGATCGGTGATCCGCTGCTGCGTGGCGTGGTCGATGCCCGTCATGGACGTATCCATGTAAGCCTTGGCCGACGAGGCCCGGTCCCCTAGGAAAGAGTGACCCTTGCTCACGGCCTCGTAGTGAAACTCGCTCGGAAAGGCCACGTTGAAGACCGAGATCGCCACCTTGTGCGCACCTTTGAATTCGCTGCCATGCTCCACGGTGATTTCTTCCGGTGCGATCTTCTGCTGGAGGAACCCATGTTTTTGAATCGCGCCGTCCACCCGTTCCTGGGCTTGGACTGCGGACGGGATAACAGCGAGACCGCAGGCGAGCAAGGAAGCGGCCAAACCGGTCGTGATCGGGCGTGGAAGGATGGGCATGCTTACCGATATAAGACCGGAAACGGAAATTCAATCCTCATCACCATTGCTTGCGCCGGGCTGAATTGACTTTGAATCGCACTTCGCCGCGAGACGCTTTTGCATCCTAATTGCTGACCTGTCCCTGCCCTTTGCATCGGGTGCACACATCCAGCCGAAAGCCGCCATTGCCATCAGGATTTCTCACCCAACCTTTGCCATCGCACGGGATGCAATTGTGGGTCCCGTGGATGATGTCAGCAGATTGATCCCTTCGGTCTTTGCTACCCGGACTGCCGTATGCTGGGGTCGTATTGTTCGAATGACGGCCTTGCGGTCCGTAATCACGCTCGCGCTCCGCCGCCACCACCGCTTGGGCAGCCTGAAATTCGCCTGAATTCAACAGGGTCGCCATCCGCTCGGTATAGACAGACTGATAAATATCGCGTTCCCATTCCGTCACCGGTGCCGTGGGCTTGTCGTGATATTCCGGGGCGAATTCGCAAGATTTGTAGCTATGCACTCCTCTGACATATTGCCGATAGGCGGGTTTATCGGAACCGATGGCATAGTCATAATATCCGCAGAGATTTCCTTTCACCGCGCCCTTGGCATATTTTGGATGGAAGGTCGTTTTGGCCTGAAGGCCCGCGTAAGGATCCACCTTGAACTTACCCACCTCATACGTGCCATCCAGCACCGGGCCTTCGCCATCGATCAGCATTTCTCCCTCACCCGAATAAAGTCGGTTCGCGAATTTACCATCGAGAATGCGGATGCGGGGGCCGGCGGCGGTAATGCTCGCAATCACCTTGCGCCCATTCCCCTCGCTGCAATTGCCCGAGACACAGCCATCCGGGGGGAGCTTTTCGATATCGTAGGAACCATCAAAGTGCGGCCCCAAACCCTTAATCGTGATGGTGGTGCCGGCGACCGTCACTTGGTCTGGCTGGGTCGGGACGGGCGAGAGTTTGGATCTATCAGCGGTCGGATTTTTGCTGTTGATTATGCCAATGTAGAGTGTGGCGGCACCACGTTTGGCGGGGATGTATAGTTTTGCCACGACGGTTTCCTTGAAGATAAGATACGCGATCATGGCACCGGAATCCGTCTTTCGCATGACCGCGTCCGCGCTAAAGCCCTCGTATTCATTCTTGCCCTGGAGCAGAAGGTCCTCCCGACGAGAAACCATCGTAGCGAGACCGAGGAAAGCGGTTTGGATGGAGCCAATCGCCTCCTCACCGACGTAGGTCGCAAAGTAATAGGCCGGCGTGCCGTCTTTGGGCACGCCAATGTACTGCGCAGCTGCATGCAGGTCCCGATAGGGTGCCGTTGCCGTGTATATTTTTATACTCTCATCTTCATCGGTCATCGTTCCTCGGTTGTCGCGAAAGTCGGTCGGGACGATATGAACCAAAGCGACAAGCTGCCTAAAAAATAATTCCGGATGGGTGGCTAGCTGAGCATTGTTGACGGTCAAAACGCTTCCGCCGTCTTGGGCTTTGTCTTTTTGAGGTTTAACCTGCGCGACTGGTGCGGCTGAGAGTTTCAACTTATCCGCCGCCAGATTTTTGCTGAAAAGTAAGCCAATAAGAATAGAGGCCGACTCTCGCTTGGCCGGGACTTCTAGTTTTGCGACAATCAGACCATTGTAGAAAAGCAAAGCATACCCGTCTCCGTCCTCGTCCTTTTGCAAGACAGCGTCGGCGGTAAAGCCCGCGTAGTCGTTCTTTCCCGGATGGGAAAGCTGGTCAGCAATCCCCAAGAAGGCGGTTTGCGCATAGTTAACTTCCTCGGCGCCGATATAGGTCGCGCGGTAGAAAGGGGCTTTGCCGTTTTTAGACACATTGATTCCCTGGTTGGCCGCGTGCAGATCCGGGTAACCTACTGCCGCATTGTATATTTTGACGGCTTCGTTTTCACGCAGGACCGTTCCGTGATTCTCGCGATAGTCGGTTGGTGCCAGCCGCACCAAGGCGACCACCTGTTGGCAAAATAATTCTTCCTGCCGGTCCACTTGGGCCTGCAGGGCCGGGCCAATGACAACGGCGATTAGCAAGGTGAGAATAAGTTTCATGGGGATTTTTAGAAAATAAAAAGCGAACGAAGTCCGGCTTTATTGCTGGAGCAATTGCTCGGCTGCATACCATGAAGGGAGCTGATCATGTCCGCAGAGCGAGCCACGGACGGGAGGGATTGCAATCGGTAAAGGGTGCCGTGCCTTGCGTATTCCCACGTATAAGCCTCCTTGAATAATTTCTGTTTTCAGGAATTGGACAAGTAAACAACCGCGGGGCAAGCCCCGAGGCATTTGATTAAGCCCACCCATGCCGGACATATCATTTTCTCCCTTCCCGCGTAGCGACGAGCGCCAGCGAGTCGTGGTACGTCGGCTCGCTGGCGCTTGCCGCTACTCCACCAAGCCGAAGCCGTTCGACCCTGCTCACGATCTACGACAAGCTTCGGGGTATCAGACCCACAGGGAATGAGAGGTGTAACTTTAAAAATCATGAGGCGGCGAATTTAACGCGCTGCCTTCGACCATTCTAAAACCAGACGGTCTCTCGCTGGTTGTTTTCCTTTGAGCGACAGGTACGGAGGCCGGTCGCTTCTTACGAGTCACCGCCGAATGCAATAGCGCCAAAGCAAAAAACCGCGCATTGGGCTGCCGGGCGCATCAGCCGATTGTTGTTTACTTGTAGGTGGCGCGCTCGCCGCGCCACGTTGTGCGGCAAGCGCACAACCTACCACCGCCAATTCGGAGATGCGGCTTCGGCCGACCATACGTAGGTTTGCGTATTGCGTGGAATCGGCGGTGCGAGTAGGATGACGTCCTCACTTTAATACCACTATGAAATCTGTACTTACCCAATGGATGAGCTGGGAAGGCGTCGTCGATCTCGCCCCTGCCGCCCGCGCCCAGCTTTGGGTGGACGGAAAGGAAATTTCCATTCTCGTGCCGCCCATCGGCATCTCCGGCGGGCCGGCGGCCGTTTATGCTCCCGTCGGTCACTACACCCGCTGAGCCGCCCCCACGTCCATGTCCGAACCTCTCTGGCAACCCCGCACCGATACGGCCGCGCGCCTGCTCGGTGCGGCATTCTTCATCGGCGGCTCCGCACTCATCGGTTATCAGGCCAGCGTCATCTGCGACGCGGTGGCCGCACACGCGGAGAGCGTCAACTACTTCATGGCGGCCATCGCGCTGGGAGCGCTGGGCACGGGGCTCGGCATCTATTGGGTAATTCGCGGTCTCGCCGGCTACACTGCCATCCGCGCCCTTCAATCCGATCCGCGCCGCATGCGGATGTTTTTCATTTTGGCGGCTGTCGTGATCGTCGTCTTAACGGCTGGATTAAAAATCTGGCTCGCTTCGCTGGGCTATGACCAGTGAACCCGAACCGCGCGCTCTGCCCACAACCGCCGTCATGCACGCAAATCTCCTTCTTCAAAAACCAATCCATTGAAAACGTTTGGCCCAAGTTAAAAACATCTATGAAATCGAATTCTCCGCGGCGCTATGCACCAGTCAGTCTCTGGACGCTTCTTGCGCTCATGTTTCTGAGTACCGTTGCCACACCCCCCGCTCGCGCTGCGACAGGTGATGCTTACCTCGGCGATGATGAAGATGAGATGGCCAAAAAGGCGGAGACCGAGGCAAAAATAACGGCGGACGTGAAAGTTACGGCGGCGAAAACACCGTTCGAAAAAATTATCGCGGTTTACGAACGCTCCCGTTTGCCCGAGAAGATGCAAGCGCCGGATCGTGCTGACTGGACGCAGGCTGAAGCTGACATTAACGAGGTCGTGCGTCTCGTCGACTCTTATGAGGCGGATGGAAAAAATACTATTAACGGCAAGGCGGGAAACTATTTTCAGCAAGGCTACATTGCGAACCGGCTGGCAAAGTATCAGGACGCGATTGCGGCTTACGATCGCGCTGAAAAAGCCGGTTATATCAAAGCGAATGCGGGTGGTGATTACAAAGGCAGCGAACTCCTGGCGAATCGGGGACAGGCAAAATTTGCGCTCTACGATTACGCCGGAGCGCTGGCTGATTACGATGCGGCTCTCGCGCTTTATGACGGAGCCAAGTGGCGCAAAAATCGCGCTTGGGCGCACTACAATTTGGGTGATTACGAATTGGCCGTGAGCGACTGGAACAGCGCCGTCAAGTTAGACTCCACCACCGACAAGTCACCCTTCGATCCTGATCAGGCCCCATTGAATAAAGCGGTGGCGAAAAGCCTCGACCGCGCCGCTCCCTTGATGGCTCGGGCGCGCTTCATCCTGGCGAAAGTGCGCGACAACAAACTCAAAGCGGTCAGCACTGCCTCCGACCCGAGGATGCCTTTCAGCGATTCCAAAAGAGCGGACATGCTGACCCCGGCGCTCATCGATCTCGACCGTGCCGTGAAGGTCGAGCCAAAATCAGCCGCCGCGTGGATCGAGCGCGGGCGAATGCGCCTGATCTACCTGCCACTCAAAAGCAGCCTGGACTTTAGACAGTTCAATTTTCCGGAGACCGAACAGGATTTCCTCCGCGCCATCGAGCTAGAGCCGAAGAATGCCGAGGCCTGGTACGAATTAGGCATCACACGCCTTGCACTTTGGACCAAAGAAACCACCGGAATTTTGGCCTTCATGGGTGATGAAGCCGGCAAAGCCACCAAGGGCGACGCCGCGCGCTGGCAAGCGATTGCGGCTTTCAGCCGGGCCATTTATCTGCAGCCCGAAACTTCGGGCGAGGCGCATTTCCAACGGGCAGGGGCGAGGCGGGCAATGACGGGAGCCCAAGATCCGACCGCTCTGCTCGTGGATTATTCCGCCGCCATCGCCCAGAATCTTTCGGCCACCGACGCCGAGTGGGAGGCCTTCCTGCATCCGGTGCCGGACCAAGCGCGCCGCGTGGCTTCATTGGTCGAAGCGCATCTCACCCGCGCCCGGATTCTCATGCCTTATGGCCAGATGGCGGCCACACAGGCTGATCTCGACGCGGCACTGGCGTTGCAGGAGAACAATCTTGAAGGGAGTTTCGAGCGCGGAAAGTTTCGGGTGCGGCGCGGCGATTACGACGGGGCCCTGGCCGATTTGACGCGCATCATCAACGCGCAACCGGATTTTGCCGAGTCCTGGCTGTGGCGCGGCGTGGCCCGCGACGGCAAAGGAGAAATTGACCAAGCCAAGACCGATTTCGCCGAAGCCTTCAAGCGGGAACCAAAATTAAGCGGGATGGTGGCCGGTACGCGCTATGACACGCAAAATCCCAATCCGGCTCGCGGCGTTGCGCCCACGCCAGTGACCGGTGACGTCAAAGTCCTGCCACCGGGAACGGCACTTGATCACACCAACGCCGGCCTCGAGTTGAGCAACAAGGGCGATAAGGACGGCGCAGCGCGGGAATACACTCTGGCGCTGATGCTTGATCCGAACTACGTCAACGCGCTGACTAATCGCGCCGTAACTTATCAAACGCGCAAGGAAATTGATCTGGCCTTGGCTGATTATCAACACGTCTTCGAGAGCAATCCGAAGCAGCCTATCGCTTATCTCAATCGCGGTTTATTGTACTTGGAACTCGGTGAAGTGGAGCACGAGCGCGCCGATTTTGATCAGGCAGTAGAATTGGCCGACACCGACAGCCTCCGGGCCACTGCGTTGCGGACCCGCTCTCAAGCGCGGCAAGCCGTCAATGACAACGTCGGCGCGCTTGAAGACGCTGAGCGCGCGACCCAGCTCACACCAGCAAGTGCCGGGGCATGGGCGAGTCTGGGTGATTTGCAGATCAACCTCAAACATTACAGTGAAGGTGTCGCCAGCTATCACCACGCGCTTGAAATCACTCCCCAAGATCGGGAACTTCGCACCCAACGAGCCGTCGGTCTTGCGCTGGAGGACGACGACACCGCCATCACCGAACTCGACACCGCACTGGCTCTCGTCAACGCCTCGCAGCTTGAATCGATTCGCGCTGTGCTCAATCTGGCTGCGTCCGCCTGCCCCGACTCCGCTGCACTGAAAGCCTTGAAGGAGCGCGCCGACGCCGCCAAAGTGTCCGACACTGCCCAAACAACAAAGTGATGCTTGCGATGAACACGGGCGAAGCCGTATTCGCGCGAACCTTCGGCCCCTCAGGGAAAAGGTCGCGGTGGAATTTGCGCAGGAGAGATCATTACGACGCCCGCCTTTCGTTGTCGGCAACTTTCGCCGCCCAAGCCGATGCGGGCCGAGTAGCGATAAACTATGCACGAGAAGTATCTGCCGATTAGTAGGGTGACTCATTCAGTATAAAATCTTGGATTCAGCGGGCCGCCTTTGACTCCAAATTCTGTCGGTGTCGGCGATCAGAAAATTCATCAATTCAGCGGCCTTTCGGTGTTGGAGCAAGGGCGTGGCTTGACTGGCGTAAAGCGACATCAACTCGCTGTTTTCCTGTTCGGCTGCGGCCAGTTTTATGAAGCTGGTGAACCAGCTTTGCATAGGAAACGGCAACAACGTCTGGCGACGATCTTCCATGGTCCGGATGAATCTGTTGCGGATGAAACGCGCCAGGCGGCCGGTAAAGGCCCGCGAGAGAATCGTGTCCCGGGCTGCCGCGCTAAATAGTTTCGCGCGGTGAACGGCGCTGGCGCCGGATTCTTCGCACGCGAGGAACGCGGTTCCCAACTGCGCTGCACTAGCACCCAAAGTCAGTGCCGCTGCCACCCCGCGGCTATCGGCGATGCCACCGGCGGCAATCACGGGAATCTTAACCCGGTCTACCACCTGCGGCACCAATGCCATCGTGCCCATGAGCGATTCCTCGGCCGAGCGAAGAAAGGAGGGTCGATGGCCACCGGCCTCAAACCCCGTCGCCAACACCAGATCGACTCCCGCGTCTTCGACCGCGATCGCCTCGTCGAGGGTCGTGGCTGCCCCGAGGGTGACAATGCCGCGTTTGCGACACTCGGTCAGAATCTCGGCCGATGGCATGCCGAAAACAAAACTGAAAACGGGCGGGCGGATTTCCAACACGGCTTCCATTTGCTCCTCGAAACGATGGCCGAAGCTCTCCGGATATTTCGGCTTTTTGAGCCCCAGCTCGTCATAGAAGGGCTGAAACAGTTTTAGATTCTTCGCGAAACTGGCACGGTGCATTTCCAGCCCGCCTGGGTCGTGGTCCGAGACCCACAGGTTGAGGGCAAACGGCCGCGAGGTGGCCCGGCGGATTTCGGCCGCCAGGTCACGAATTTCCATCGGCGAGAGATGGTGCGCGCCATACGAGCCGAGACCGCCGGCTTCGGAAACAGCCGCGACCAGCCGCACAGTGGAGAGTCCGCCCCCAAACGGACCTTGGATGATCGGATGCTTTAAGCCCAGCCGGCGCGTGACGGGGGTTTCGTTCCACCGGGGGACGTTTGTCGCCGGGGTGGTCATCAGGACTTGCCGCCAAAACTGCAGTGGTCGTCGAGGTCGAGCAGATCGGCCCACGTGTGGATGTCCGTGCGGGTCGAGCTCAATTTCGCCAGGGCACTGGCAAAGAAGCCCGCCGTCCCCGGGTCGCTCGCGGGGCAGCGGCTGGTCATCCACGCGGACCAGGCCTCGATCTCCCAAGCCGCACGCTGGGGGCCGGCATGGGACTGAATCCACTCCAGCATCTCGCCATCGCCTTGGCCGGTCGCGACGGCCGCCTTCACCTTTTCAGCGTCGAGCCCGATAAAGGCGAGGAGTTGCTGATCAATCGGACAATTGAAGTGGTATTCGCCGATCTGTCCGGCGATATGGGCGCGGAATTTGTCGAGCAAGCGCGGAAGATGGGCATAACCGCCGAGGCGGATGCGCAGGCTGCGGGGAGCGCGACGGCTGAGATCCGGCGCGGCGATTGATAAGGCAGAGGTGGTCATGATTTTGATCGGGTTGGATTGTGGGTTGACGGTGGCCACAGAAGCTCTTTGGTTACTCCTGTAAACTTAGTTTCTTAAAGTAACTAAAGATTGTGGTTTCCGTCCGGTAACCACCAGCCCCTCTTCCCACCATGGTTCCCCGCCGAAAAAACAAAGTGCTTCCGCCGCCCGAAAAATGTCCGCTACGGGCCTGCATGAATGTCCTCGGCGGCGCCTGGACTCCCAACATCGTCTGGTATCTGAGCAATGAACCACGCCGTTTCAGCGAGCTCAAAGACGACCTCGGCGGTGTGTCGGCCAAAGTGCTGACGGCCCGTCTGCGACGCCTGGAGGCCGACGGTGTCGTCCACCGCGAGGTTATGCCGACTTCGCCTCCGACGGTGGAATACCGTCTCACCAAGCTGGGCCAGGAATTGAAACCTGCGATTGAGGCCATCGTGAGTGTGGGGCATCGCCTAAAAAAACTGGACCGCTGAAAGGCTCTTCCCCGGATAGTCGGTAGCGGTCGCCCCGATAGATCACACATGCTCTTGAGCAGACATCCTATTGTGGAACCGGAAAAATAGCTTGGTCATTGCAAGGCGTGCCGCGCCGCTCTGTCCGCCTAGCCTTGGCGACGGAGGAAGCAATCCAGCCGTTTCGACAAGCTCAAGGCCCCGAGCCGGTCGTGGGGCTCGATGGATCGCCACGCTCGACTGCGTCGGGCTCGCGATGACCAGTCGGAGGGTGATTTAAGCGGACTAACTAAGGGCTTGGGAACGTTCGCGTTTCAGCCAATCGTCGCATGCCGGGCCATGCCCATTCAACCCGAACAGGTTTACTGCGGGTGGAGGGTCGCATTCAACGACTGCTGAAGTAGGTGGCCCGACGGTTGAAAAGACGGTTTTTGCTTTCACGATTTCTCCTTTTTCCACATCTGCTTTCTTGTTCTAAAAAAACATCCTTCAACTAAGTCCACGCCCTTTGCGCGACTAAGCTTTTTCGGCGAAAACAGTTTTGAATCCCTCTCGCTTCGGCATTTTCTCTTTTGAAGAGAGTGAACGGGAAGCGGGGTTGCTCCTTTGGCGTGGCAACCAGAACACGGATCAATAATCAATTTCTCTGCCAGTCGGCTGAAGAATCAGGAGGGCGTGTTTTTGTTTCGCATCGTGGGTCCAGGGGCTCAGCCGCCACTTGTGGCCTGCCCGCCAAAAACGGTAAACTCCGTCACCGCAGGAGTGATGCCTCGCGGAGCTCCCAATATAATCAGACGGGCTCGGGTGGCGACTGTCGGGGGGCACTCGCGATAATCGATCAACAAATCATCCTGACTGGTACTGCGGTCGAGAATCGTCGTCCAGATGTCGGGGGCGGTTTCCAGCTCAATCCGATAGCGGAAGGCTCCGGGGAAAAAGCCCCGCTGTGCGTCAAGCCCGACATCGCGCCAAATGATCCGCACCGCTTGCACTGTGGCGCGCGCGCCGAGGTTAGTCGTTAGCACAGGCTGGGCGTCGTCTGCGGCCGGTTGCCACCAAGTGATAAGATTGTCGTCGACCGCGAATCGTCCGCTGAGGTTGGGTGCGTCAGACGAGCCAAAGGTGCGATCGCCGTCGTTGAGCGGCCGCCAACCTGCCGTAGTCGGAAGTTCCCTTCGCGTCCCAACTTCAGGCAATCGTTGCGGAATACTGGTCGCTTCTGGTACGTATAATTCCCCCTCAGAATCAATTGCCGCCACATCGAGCCCGAGTCGGCGCTCAAAACCATGGACCGCCCCGGCTCGCACCGAGTAGAAAGCCCAAAGTTGGTCGCGCGGGCCTCTGACAATGCAACCGTGCCCGGTGCCGGACACGAGCCCCGCCGTACTGCGGAGGATTGGATTGTGTTTTTGGGGTAGGAAAGGCCCGAGCGGGCTCGCCCCAACATAGCAGCCCATCGCATACGTCCGGTTTTCCGTCCCCGCCGCTGAAAAGGTTAAGTAGTAGCGGGCGCCGGCCTTGATCATCCAAGCCCCTTCCATCCAGCCGGTCGTTTTGTTTTGATTCCAGTTGCCCACGCACTCCCACGGTTGCTCGTTGGGCAAAAAAGGAATAACGAGTGCGGGGGTGCCGATTGGATGCACGGGATCGTTCGCGTCCAACTCGACGGACCAGATGCCATTGTTCGGTGTACAGCCCCAATAAAAATAGAGTCGGCCGTCCTCGTCGGAGAATAGCATCGGGTCGGATATGCCGGGCATTCCCTTCACCGTGGGTAATTGTACGGCGCCGATTTTTTCGAATGGCCCCAGCGGTGTCGGGGCGCGATACAGTTCCGATTCGGACGCCAGCAGCAGAAAACTTCCTTGGTGACGTACGACCGTGGGGGCGTAGCCGATGTCGCGGATGTTGAGCGGCTGATGCTGCCAGGTGAGCCCTTCGTCAGCACTCACCCAGGCCATATCGCAGGAGGGGTAGAGATACCATTTGCCTTCAAACCACAGTGCACTCGGATCGGCCAATTCGCGAAACTGGGTGGTTTTTTCCACCCGCCATAGGCCGTTGCGACCAGCATCGGAACCGTTGGGAATGTTGCGGACCAGGCGGCCAACCGGATAGTCCGGCAGCGAAAGCGGATTGCACCACGTGGTTGGGGCGGGTGAAACTTGCGCGCTCGTCTGTGCCAGACAACGGCTGCCGAAGCTCATCGCCGCGATAATTAAAGCGACGGAGGTGGAAGAAAAACGGGAGGGGAACATAGAGTAACGGGTGATGATTGCAAATCCAATAGCGGAGCTACGCCCAACGCAAACGGGTTTCGCGATAAAACGATTTCTCTTTGACTGGAGGGCCCCGCCCTACCTTTTTAGACGCCCTCTAAGCTCCCGCGAGACAGCGAGGATTCCCTCAAGGCCGGGGACATGGCTTGATCATCCACCAGCGAGGGGGCCGTCGCCACACGTGAGCTGAAGTGTTGACCGGAATTATCGGGAAAGACCTGAGCGGAGCAGGTCTTTATATTTGCCGCTATAGGTCCGGTGGGTTGCTCTATGTATTTCCTTGGTTAAGATTTTCGCCAAATATTCCATGCCTGATTTTCTCTCCGCCACTTCGGCAAAATTCACAAACTTTCAATCGACAGCGCAACGGCACCAGTCCGGTCTCGAGCTGCCGTGTTATCCCCTCACGCCCGAGGCGATTAATGCCACTGCCGCACAGGCGTTGCAGTCGGCGGAGGCTGGTCTGGCGAGATTGGCGCAACAGAACCGGGCGACCGTTTCGTTTTCGAGCACCTTTGCGGCGTATGACCGGATAACGGCGGCGGTGTTCGATGCCTATCAACAGTTGAATACACTTTCCGAGGCGCATCCGGATAAAATCATGCGGGATGCCGCGCGGGACGCCGGGGTCAAACTGCAGGAGTGGAGCGTCGCGCTCGATTATCGCGACGATGTTTATCAAGTGCTCAAGGCCTTCGCTGAGACAAAAGCAAAACTGGATAGCGAGGAACAGCGATTGCTCGATGAACAGATGCGGAGTTACCGTCGGGCTGGTTTGGCTTTGCCGACGGCGGAACGGGCGGAGGTGGAGAAACTGCGCAAGGAGCTCACGAATCTGGTTACTGAATTTTCAGTCAACATCAACGAGGCGCGCGGGCCGATCGATTTCACGGCGGAGGAGTTGGCGGGAGTTCCGGCTAGTTTCCTCGAAGGTGAGGGCGTGAAGCAGGCCGATGGACTTTATCGGGTGATGGCAAATGTCACCTGGCATGCCGTGGCGGTGGCGGAAAACGCGGATAATCCCGAGACACGCCGGCGTCTCGCCGTGGTGCGGGGTCAGTTGGGCCGCGAGAAAAATGTTCCTGTCCTGAAAAAACTGGTGGCCTTGCGCGCCGCCATTGCGCGTCGGCTCGGTTATGCGAGCTGGGCGGATTTTCAGATCGAAACGCGCATGGCGAAAACCGGGGCGGCCGTCGTGAAGTTTGAGGAAGATCTTGTCGCCGGGCTGCAACCGAAGTTTGCCGCCGAAATGGAGACGTTGCGCGCACTGAAGGCGACGCACACCGGCAACGTGGATTCGAAGCTCGAGCCGTGGGATCTCAGCTACTACACGAATAAACTCCGCAAGGAACGCTATGCGGTCGACGGGGAAAAGCTTCGGGTATATTTCCCCTATCTGCCCACTCTCACCGGGATGCTGGCGGTTTACGAAAAGATTTTCGGCCTGAAGTTCACCGAGGTGGAGCCGCCGTACGTGTGGGCGCCGGGGATGCAGCTTTTTGTGGTGGAGGATTCCGCCACGGTTGCCCCGCTGGGGGCGTTCTACCTCGATATGTTTCCGCGCGAGGGGAAGTTTAATCACTTCGCCTGTTTCCCGCAGAAAACCGGCGGGGTGCGAGCCAATGGCGCTTACGATCTGCCCGTGCATGCGTTGGTCTGTAATTTTCCGGCTCCATCGGCGGATAAACCGTCGCTGCTCAAACACAATGATGTCGATACATTGTTTCATGAGTTCGGCCATGTGATGCATGGACTGCTCAGCCGTTCGCGTTTCGTGGCGCAAACGGGCTTTGCGGTGCCGCACGATTTCATCGAGGTGCCTTCGCAAATTTTGGAAAACTGGGCGTGGGATAAGGCGGTGTTGGATACTTTTGCCGCTGACTACCGGGACGCGTCGAAGAAGATTCCGGTGGAGACCATCGCCGCGATGGAGGAAGCCCGACAGGCGACCGAAGGTTATGGCACGCGCCGTCAGCTCTCGTTCGGTCTCGTCGATATGGCGTTGCATGCGCGTCCCACTGACACTGCGGCGGAGGTGGATGTCGTGGCCGAAAGCAATGCGGTGCTCGCCCGCGTGACATTGGCACCCACGCCGGATACGGCGTTCGTCGCTTACTTCGGACATCTGGCCGGATATGATGCGGGCTATTACGGCTATTTGTGGTCGAAGGTGCTGTCGCTCGACCTGGCCAGTGAGTTTAAGAAAGCGCCGGGAGGGTTTCTCGATGAACGCATGGGGCGTCGCTTGCGGGATGAAATCTATACCGTGGGCAATACCCGGGACGTGGGCGAGTCAGTGGATAAATTCCTTGGCCGACCCCGTTCGCAGCAGCCATTTTTCGCGCACGTCGGAATCAAGGAGTGAGGGGAGGCCGTCGCTTGAGTAGCCGCGTTTGAGGCGCAGCCCGAAAACGTGGTCAGGAAGGGGCGTGGGCGCGCAGACCACGTTTTCGCTGC
>JANYCF010000272.1 GCA_025360455.1 Opitutaceae bacterium
GCACGACCTCGCGCCGGGTGTAGTAAGCGCCCTTCTCTTTATTTTCCTCGAGCAGGTTTTCGAAGATCCGTCCCAGCATCTCGGGGTCGATACCCACCTCGTGATCGTCGGGCGAGTTCTCATCGATGGTGAAGTTAAAGCGCTCGAAGAAATCGAAAAGGTCCTGGAAAAGTGCGGCCGGAAAATCGAGTCGCTGCGTGGGCGGGGGATCATCGTCGAACAGACCGCCGTTGAGGTACGGCACCCGGGAAGGCTTGATGCCGTCCACTTCAAACAAATGCCCTTCGCGACGGACATTGAGCGTCTCGAAGAAAAGCTGCACGAGGCAGCCGCTGTAGAATTTCTCCGGTTTGGGGAAAGAGCTGAATAAGTGGAGAAAGAAACGCCGGTCACCACCGGTCCAATCGGTGCGCTCAGGCGGAGCGCCCAGCCAGCCTTTCTTCTGGAGAAAATGGAGAAAGACGAGGCGGCCAAGGAGTTTCTTGACGAAGTCACGCAGAAGCTTGTCGCTTTTCTCATCCTTGCCAAAGGCGCGCTGGCGCACGACTTCAGGCAGTCCCTGAAGGTGCAGGCAAAATGCTTGGTAGCGCTCCTTGTATTCCGAAAAGAACTCGTCGGAGAGCTTTTCGACGGAGAAGGCGTCGATCAGCGTAGTGAGAGCGGAGGACTTGCCCGCGAGGGTGAGGAAGCGTTGGGCGGCGGTGGTGCAGGCGTTGCCCTCGCCCAATACGTAGGTGAAGCGCTTGGGATGCGTTTCTTTCGCCGACAGAGTGCCATCGGCTTCGATGCGGGATTGTCGGGAGATGAAGCTGAACCGGTATTCGCCCACGTCCGGGTGAAAGTAGAAAGCAAGTGCGCCGTGGATGGTGGCTTCGTCAATGAAGCGACGGGCAAGGTCCCGCAACTGAACCCGGTTGCGGGCGATCTTAGTACTGATGTCCTTCAGCTCGACCTCGAAGACGCCGAGACGTTTGCCGTCGGCCAAAGTAATGACACCCAACTGGAGAATCTGCCGCGCAATGTCACCGGCAGATTCGACGGCGTAGGGTGCAACGCGAAGATCGGCCTGAGTCTGCGCGAAGAGCTGACGTAAAAGCCCGGGAGTGGTGCCAGTGCCGGTCCAGTCCGCGCGGAGATAGGGCTGGCGAAGAACGTGGCGAAGATCGACGATTGCGAGGGACATCAGATAAACGACTCCGAGATGATGATCTCGGGCAGGCGGGCATTAGCGGCGGGGATAGGTTCGGCGGGTTTGGCCGGGGGCGTAGGTTCGTGGTCAGGTTTTATGGGATATTTGCTGAGAATGGCCACGACTTTCTCGAGGAGAAGGGATGGGGCGACCGCAACCACCTTCACCGCTTTTTGAAGTTTGTTAAGGTCACGGTGCAGTTGCTGAAATTTGCCGACGCGGATGGCGTACTGGGCGGAGGCGATAAGAGAACGCTCTTTTTCGGAAGAAACCGGCATCTCGCGAATCGCGGCGAGCAGTTGCAGGGCTTTCTTCTCATTCGGACCGATCTTGGGATCAACCTTCTGGTCGCGGGCCAGGTCGGCTTGCAGCATGTCATGAAACAGGCCGATGGCGGCCTGCACCTGCTCGTGATGCCGGTCGTGCAGGGGGAATGATTTTTCCGCAGGCTCGGCGCGGAAACGGCGGGCGGCTTCGACGAAAGTGAGTTCTTCGTGGGCCGACGCATCACCGACATGGATGAAGGCATCGCGGCGATGACTGCGGATGAAGGCGAGCGTGGAGCGCGCGAGTGCGGGCTGGGTGCGACCGGTGCGGGCGCGCTGCGGGAGATTTTTGATCTGCTTGAAACGGTCGGGCTGCGCATTTTTGAAAGCGCGCAATTCCATGAGCAGGGCAAGACGTTCGTCCACTTCTTCCTTCACGGTTTTCTCGAACAGGCCGAAGGTTTCGGGATTTTCCTCATCGGAATAAATTTGGCTGTCTTCACCCATCGCGACGTGAAAGGCGTGGAGCTTCATCTTGGCCTTCTTTTCCAGTTCGATATCGCCCTCGACTTGGGAGGTGGGGAAAAAGTTAAAGACGTGAATCTGAGTGTGGGGCGAGCCGATGCGGTTGACGCGACCGATGCGCTGCATGAGGCGGGTAGAATTCCACGGGGTGTCGTAGTTCACGACAATGTTGGCGCGATGAAGGTTGATGCCCTCAGCAAGGACCTCGGTGGAGATGATGATGTCGTAGCGGTTCTCCTGCTCCTTCGTGGGGACCCGGGCGTCGAAGTTGGCCTTCACGATGGGCAGAGCCTCGGCGCGGTTGGCACTGGAGACGGCGAGCGTGCGGTCGAAGCCGGCGTTGGCAAACGCGCGCAGGAGGTAGTCGGTAGTCTCGGCCGATTCGGAAAAGACGATGAGCTTGCGAGCGGGATTGAGCTTCCTGTCGAAAAGCTGGCGTTTGAGACGAGAGATGAATTCGTCGAGCTTCGGGTCTTCAGTTATATCGTCCCATTCCGAAACCAGTTTCTCAAGAATCTGAGCATCACGCCGCAGTCCCTCGACGAAGGCCGCATCAAAATCGGCGGGCTCGCAAATCTGAATCGAAGGATCGGTCTCGGAAGCCTCGGCGATAAGCAAAATCAGTTCATCCTCCCGGTCGTCGGCCAAGTATTCAGATACGGGTAGATTGGGAGCGATGTAGATTTTTCCGCGATCGAACATGCCGACCATCTGACGGGTGGCGTTGGCAAAGCGCCCGAGAGACCTGCGGAAAGCGTAGAAGCTACTGTCGAGACGTTTTACCAACATCGTCTTCATGATGAAGGCGAGCTGGGCGGAAATGCGGTCGGCCTGCTGATACCGCGCTTTCTTTTCGGGCTTGAGGTAAGCGATGGCCCGATAGCGATTGTAAGTCAGACCGGTGGCTGAGTCCGCGAGCAACCGGATGGTGCGGTCGTAAAGGGCGTCAAGGACCGGCGGAAGCTTGTAGAGAATCTTTTCCGGAGTCTGGACCTCTGGGAAGGCAATCCCCTGTGCACTCAAATCATCCCGGTAAGCGGGGTGCGCCAACAAATCCTGACGGGTACGGCGAACGGTAAGCGGTTGGATGACGTGCGTGCGAATGAGATCGTAGATGGCACGTACGCCTTCGCGAACGGCAACGGGATCGGGATCGCGCTTGAGCCGGTCGAATTCCTTGATGAGCGGGGCGAAGAAACGTTGAAGGTTGGCGGTCTCATCTAGCGTGGAGTCTTTGCTGTCCTGGAAAAGGTAAACGAGATTGGCGATGTCGCTCGGGCGGTTGTTGAGCGGGGTCGCAGAGACAAGGATGACTTTTTTGGTGTAAGCGTGACCCAACTCGTCCCTGCGGCGGGTGGGTGATTTGCAGATGCGCTGAAGCTCCTGATACATCCCGGCGGTGTCGGTGCGGAACTTGTGGGCCTCGTCCACCACAATGAGGTCGTAGTCCTCGGGGTGGGTAATTTTGTGCAGGCTGCCGGTGGTGACGATCCGGGTGTTCTTGAGATCGATCTGCCGGATGGTGTCCTCCCAGTTCTCAACGAGCGCGGGCGGGACCACGAAGAGCGAAGAAGAGTGGTGGTTGGTGACGTAGCCGTTGGTGTAGTAGAAGCGCTTGGCGATGAGAGTTGCGACAAGGGTTTTACCCAGGCCGACGACATCGGAGAGGAAGAACCCGCCGTGACGATGCAGCTTCGCGTAACCGTCACTCACCGCGTCAGCCTGGTAGGAAAGTTTTTTGAATCCCGAGGGAAGATCTTCAAGAACACTGGGGTCGTAGTGGATGGCTGCGCCGAAATATTCGGCGAGAAATTTAATGAAGAGCTCGTGCGGGGTGAACGAGTCGTTGAGGAAGGTCTGGCGCTTGATTTCTTGAACGTGTTCGGGTCCGACCGGCACGCCTTCATCCCAGAGCTTGTTGAACGTCTCCGTTGCGAAATCGATATCGTGGTCGTCGCGTAGCTCGACGTTGAACTCAAAATTACGCTCAAGGCCAGCGTCGGTGAGGTTGGACGAACCGGTTATAACTGCACCGTAGCCGTGAGGGTGCTTTGTTTCCTCGCGGAAGATATAAACCTTTGCATGGATTGTCTGCGAAGGATGGATGCGAATCTCAATCTTACCGGTCGTGATGTCGTGAACGAGGCCAATCATGCCGTCTTCGACCGGACGGTCGTAGGCGGATTTTTGAATGTCATGGGTTAATGCGGTCAGGAATTGGGCGCGGGATGCGACCGGATTCACTCCAAACTGCAAGCCCTTGTCCCACGCTTCTTGCACCAGACGGTCGATATTGATGCCAACGAGAATGCGGATTTTGCCTGAACTCTGAACAAACGATCTGATACGGAAGTAGCCGGAGGCACGAAAATAGCCTACGAGCACATCAAGAAAATGAATCTTCTTATGCTGAAAAATGCCCTCGATCTTTTCAATCAGGGTACGGCCTTCTTCGTTGGTGAAAAACTTAGTGGACATAAACAGGGGTAACTCTGCGTAAGCTGCGGGCAGGCCCGGGAAATGCCAAGCGGTTTACGCGCGAAGTTTTTTCTAGCCTGCAGCAGACGGCAAGGATCAAGGGAAATGGGTCTTCCCTTCAGCAAATCCGCGGGAGCTGTTCGCCGCTCAGCCGGTCGACGATGCGCTCAGAACCGATGATGCTGCGCTGCGTCACTTGTCCGGCCGGACCGGCGGCTACTTTTCCAATGATCACGGGCGGCCCGCCGGGAACCGTCTGCGCCAAAATCTCCAGCGCCTGCTTCGCCTGCGCCTCGGGCAATACACAAACGAAGCGGCCTTCGTTCGCCACGTAGAGCGGATCCAGTCCGAGAATTTCGCACGCGCCTTGCACAATTTCGGACACCGGTATTTTCGCGGCATCGATCGCGATGGCCACCTTCGCGGACTCCGCCAACTCGACCAATGACGTTGCCAGTCCCCCGCGCGTGAGATCGCGCAGACAATGTATTTCCAAACCCGCCTTCAATAACGCCTGCACCGGCGCCACCAGCGGCGCACAGTCACTTTGAATTTCACTCTCGAAAGACAAACCCGCGCGCGTCGCCATGATCGCCATACCGTGCCGGCCAATATCTCCGCTCAGTATAATCACATCGCCCGGCCGAATACTCGCGGGTGCCACCGTGAGCGAAATTTCAATTACGCCCACGCCGGAAGTGGTGATATATACCCCGTCACCCTTTCCTCTTTCCACGACCTTGGTGTCACCCGTGACGATCGCCACGCCCGCCGCCAGTGCTGCTGCCTTCATCGCTGCGACAATTTCCCCCAGCGTCGCGACAGCAAAACCTTCTTCGATAATGAACGCCGCGCTCAGCCAGAGCGGTCGCGCTCCGCACATGCAGAGATCGTTCACTGTGCCTGTCACGGCTAACTTGCCGATATCTCCGCCGGGGAAAAAGAGCGGACTGACGACATGGGAGTCGGTCGTGAAGGCGAGTCGCCCACCTCCGGGCAAGCGCAGCAACGCGCCGTCGTGCTGCGCGTCCATCACCGTTGAGGCAAAAGCCGGCCGGAATATACGATCAATCAAGTCCTGCGTCAGTCTGCCACCGCCGCCATGCCCGATAGTAATTTCCGTCCGGTGCGACAAAGGCACGGGACAAGTGGTGAAACTGGAGAGAGTGGAACCGGCATCGGGCATACTGCCAACATAACCCATCTTTCGACCGGCCCGAGAATATTTGATGCGCAGCGGCTGTCACGCCATGCGCATTTCTTGTTCGGTCGCCTTGTGGTGATTTCGATTATCACTCGTTTCATAAATCGGTACAAAGTGACCTGCGACGTTCGCGGCACGGCCACAAGGGCCGGCCCTACGGCATTTTTGTAGGGCTGGCCCTTGTGGCCATGCCGGTTTGGCCGATAAAATCCCGCAGCGGATTACGGATAATCCGCCCTATCAATACTCCGGAGACGACCATATTTCATAGGAGGTGGCGGGCTCGTCGCGCCACGTTGCGCGGCAAGCGCGCAACCTACAAATGCAGCCCATCTCGATCCCACAGGCACGGAGGCCTGTGGCTACGCAAAATTGCGCGAACCAAAATCCATCCGCCCCTCTCCACAAAATACAGCGCGTTCTCCGCAAGCGATGGTGAGCGCACTCATTTATTAAGGCGCATAGTAGCCGCACTCCAATGAACCAGGCTGCATCAATGCTGCCCGTGCTCCACGCACCATGGTCAGGTCCCCCTCGCCCGCGCAAAGTTTCTCGCGCGGAGGTGGCAGTTATTATCCCCCAACTTCTTCCCCTAGCCAGCTACTATCGGTAATCAGCGCCGCCCAAAACTAATCCGACCATGCCTCCCGTGCTCACCCCTGAAAAGCCCAAGGCCGCCGCCCGCTTCCAACAGTTGGTCGCCAGCGACAAGCGTTACAAAATCCTCGAGGTCCACATCAAGAAATTCCAACACCGCCAGGACGCCCTGATCGAGGTGCTGCACAAGGCGCAGGAACTTTTTGGTTACCTCGAAAACGATGTGCTCCGCTACGTCGCCGCACAGCTCAAATTGCCCACGAGCCGCGTCTACGGCGTCGCCACTTTCTACCATTACTTCACGCTCAAGCCGCAGGGCGAACACACCTGCGTCGTCTGTCTTGGCACCGCCTGTTATGTGAAGGGAGCCAATCATATTCTCGCCGCCATCGCGGAGCGCACGCACATCAAGCCCGGCGAAACCACGCCGGACAATAAACTTTCCCTGCTCACCGCGCGTTGTATCGGCGCGTGCGGCATCGCCCCCGCAGTGGTGTACGACGGCAAAGTCGCGCCCAAGCAAACCCCCGCCGACACGCTCACCCGCATCAACGACTGGATCTAATATCACTATGTTAAGTTCTCAGTTCATCTTCGGAGTTGTCCGCGATTGTGGGCGGGGTGCCCTCCCCCCGCGAGGCATTCGCTGCGTGAGCTGAAACCAGCGGGGTGAGGGCACCCACCCACATCAAACATAACAGAGTAATACTAAGCCATGCAACTGGAAGACCTCAACGCCCTGGCGGAAAAGCATAACGCCTCACGCAAAAAAATTTGCCTGCGCACCTGCATGTCGGCCGGCTGCATGTCTTCACAGGCGGATGTCATTAAAAAAAATCTTGAGACCGCCGTGAAGGCTCAAGGGCTCGATGCCGATGTCGAGGTGCGCCGCGTGGGCTGCATGGGCTTTTGTGGGCAAGGCCCGCTCGTGGGCGTCGATGGCGTCAAGGCCGAGAGCATGCTCTACGAGCATGTCACACCGGAAGACGCCCCGGCGATTGTCGGCGCCTTGAAAGGCGGCGAGTGCAAGGTCGAGCTGAGCGATCCGCATCATCCATTTTTTGCGAAACAGATGAAGATCGTCCGCGCGAACGGCGGCATCATCGACCCGGAACGCATCGAGGATTATATTGCAGTGGGTGGCTACAAGGCGCTGCACACCGCCCTCACCGAGCTGAAGCCTGCGGAAGTGGTGGAGCAAATCACCCGCAGCGGTCTGCGCGGACGCGGCGGCGCGGGCTTTCCGGCCGGACTCAAGTGGGCCACCGTGGCCAAATCGGCCGGCGCAAAAAAATATGTCGTCTGCAATGGCGATGAGGGCGATCCCGGTGCGTTCATGGATCGCAGCGTGCTGGAGAGCGATCCTCACCTCGTGCTCGAAGGCATGGCCCTCGCGGCCTATGCCGTCGGTTCGGATCAGGGGTTTATTTATGTGCGCGCCGAATATCCGCTCGCGATCAGCCGTCTGCAGGCCGCGATCAAACAAGCGCGGCAGCTCGGCCTCCTCGGCGGCGCGATCTTCGAGTCACCCTTCAACTTCAATGTCGATATCCGCATCGGCGCCGGTGCCTTCGTGTGCGGCGAAGAAACCGCCCTCATGGCCTCCGTCGAAGGCAAACGCGGAACTCCCCGCCCGCGCCCTCCCTTCCCTGCTGAGAGCGGCCTCTGGGGTTGCCCCACGCTCATCAACAACGTCGAAACTTTCGCCAACATCGCGCCCATCCTCAATCGCGGCGCGGATTGGTATGCGAGCATCGGCACCGAAAAGAGCAAGGGCACGAAAGTCTTCGCGCTCACCGGCAAAATCAAAAACACCGGCCTGATCGAAGTGCCGATGGGCATTCCGCTCCGGCAAATTGTCGAGGAGATGGGCGGCGGCGCGCCCGATGGTGGCTCGATCAAATCCGTGCAGACCGGCGGCCCTTCCGGCGGGTGCATTCCCGCGCAGCATCTCGACACCCCGGTCGACTACGAGTCGCTCACCAAGCTCGGCTCCATCATGGGCTCGGGCGGCATGGTGGTGATGGACGACAAGACCAACATGGTGGAAATCGCGAAATTCTACATGGAGTTTTGCATGGAAGAATCCTGCGGCAAATGCATCCCCTGCCGCGCCGGCACCGTGCAGATGCATCACCTGCTGGAAAAAATTCTGGCGAAGGAAGCCACCGCCCGCGATCTCGCGAAACTGGAGGAGCTGTGCGACATGGTCAAACACACCAGTCTCTGCGGCCTCGGCCAAACCGCGCCCAATCCCGTGATGAGCACGCTCCGGTTTTTCCGTCCGGAATACGAAGCTCTCCTGCAGCCCGAGCGGCACGCCGCACCTGCCTCCGTCCAACCCGTCGCGACCTAACCGATTCTACCGATGAGCGCAAAAACCCTGATCATTGACGGCCAGACCACCAGCGCCGAGGATAACGCCACTGTCCTCCAAGCAGCGAGTGACAACGGCATCACCATCCCGACCCTCTGTCATCTCGAAGGCGTCTACGATGTCGGGGCCTGCCGCCTCTGCCTCGTGGAAGTCAAAGGCACCAACAAACTTCTTTCCGCTTGCACTACGAAAGTGAGCGAAGGCATGGAAGTCACCACCAACAACGAGCGGTTGCAAAAATACCGCCGCATGACCCTCGAACTGCTGTTCGCCGAGCGCAATCATGTGTGTTCGTCGTGCGTCTCCAACGGCCACTGCGAACTGCAAACGCTGGCCTACGAGCACGGCATGGATCATGTGCGCTACGATTACTGTTTCCCGAAATGGGGCGTCGATGCCACGCACCGCTTCCTCGGCATGGATCATAACCGCTGCATCCTCTGCACCCGTTGCGTGCGGGCCTGCTGGCATATCGAAGGCGCGGGCACGAAGAATGTCGCGGGCCGCGGCGGCAAATCGCACATCATCACCGATCTCAACGAGCCGTGGGGCGACTCCGAGACCTGCACCTCGTGCGCCAAATGCGTGCTCTCCTGCCCGACTGGCGCCCTGTTTCACAAGGGCGCGACCGTGGGCGAGATGGAACACGACCGCACCAAACTCGAATTCATCGTCAACGCCCGGGAGAAAAAACAATGGATCGTCTAAAAGCCGCTTCCGTCTGCCCAAGGTGGAGCGCGTTGCCCCCAACGCGCCTTTCTCTCCCGTGCTTAAACCAACGCGTTGAGGGCAACGTGTTCCACCCTTTCCTCCCATGGATCGTCTAAAAGTAGCTACTGTCTGGTTTGGCGGCTGTTCCGGCTGCCACATGTCGTTCCTCGATCTCGACGAGTTCCTCATCGATCTCGTCGGCCTCGTCGACATCGTCTACAGCCCGATCATCGACTGCAAAGAATACCCGGAGAACGTCGATCTCTGCCTCATCGAAGGCGCGATCTGCAACGAGGACAACCTCGAGCTCCTGCACAAGATCCGCGCGCGCACGAAAACGCTGATCTCCTTCGGCGACTGTGCCGTGACGGGCAACGTCCCGGCCATGCGCAACCAGTTCGGCCCCGACAACGTGGCGAATGTCCTCCAGTGCGCGTACATTGACCACGCTCAGGAAAATCCCCGCAAGCCCTCGGCCCCCGGCATCGTGCCCTCGCTCCTCGCCCGCGTCATGCCCGTGCATGAAGTCGTGACGGTCGAGCACTACCTGCCCGGTTGCCCACCCTCGGCCGCCAACATCAAGGCGCTGCTCGTTCATTTGGTTTCCGGCACCACTCCTCAACCCACCGGCCCGCACCTCAAATTCGGCTGAACCCCGCGCCGCTCCTCTCATGTCCAAGCGAATTGTCATCGACCCAGTCACCCGTATTGAAGGCCACGCGAAGATCAGCGTCTTCGTGGACGACGCCGGTAATGTTTCCGGCGCCGAATTCCATGTCGTCGAATTCCGCGGTTTTGAAAAATTCTGCGAAGGCCGGCCCTACACGGAAATGCCCGGCATCACGCCGCGCATCTGCGGCATCTGTCCGGTCAGCCATCTGCTCGCCTCAGCGAAAGCGGGTGATGCGATCATGGCGGTTAACATTCCCGTCGCCGCCGACAAACTGCGTCGCCTGATGAACCTCGGCCAAATCGTCCAAAGTCACGCGCTGAGTTTCTTCCATCTGAGTGCGCCCGACTTCCTGCTCGGTTGGGAATCACCGCCCGCGCAGCGCAACGTCTTCGGCTTGCTCACGAACCACGCGGATCTCGCCCGCGCCGGCATCCGTCTGCGGCAGTTCGGCCAGGAAATCATCGAGGTGCTCGGTGCCAAAAAAATCCATCCCGCGTGGGCCGTCCCCGGCGGCGTCCGCAGCCCGTTGACGAAAGACGGCGCAGAAAAAATCCGTGCGTGGTTGCCCGAAGCCTACGCCACCACCCGCACTGCGCTCGATTTATTCAAAAAAGTGCTCACCACGCACCAACCGGAGGTGCAGCTCTACGGCAACTTCCCCTCGCTCTTCATGGGCTTGATCGCTCCCGACGGCGGCTGGGAACACCATGGCGGCAATCTGCGTTTCTCCGACAGCAGCGGCAGTATCATCGCCGACCACATTGCGCCGAAGGATTATCTCAGCGTGATTGGCGAAGCGGTGCAGGAAACCTCCTACCTGAAATCGCCGTACTATCTGCCGCTCGGCCCCACCGATGGCATCTACCGCGTTGGCCCGCTCGCTCGCCTCAACATCTGCACCCACATGGGCGCGCCCCAAGCCGATGCGGAATTGAAATTGTTCAAGGCGCTCGGCCATGGCGCCGTCACCTCGTCGTTCCTCTTCCACTACGCGCGACTCATCGAAATTCTCGCCTCCATCGAGTTCATCGAGCGCTATCTCAACGACGCGGATCTGTTCAGTACCGATCTGCGCGCCGATGCCGGCATCAACAGCCTGCGCGGAGTCGGCGCCAGTGAAGCCCCGCGCGGCACGCTCTTCCACGACTACACGGTGGACCGCAACGGCCTCCTGCAAAAGGTGAATCTCATCGTCGCCACCGGCCAAAACAATCTCGCGATGAACCGTACCGTCGCCCAGATCGCCCGGCATTTTGCGAAAGGCCCGGAGATCACCGAGCCGATGTTGAACCGCATCGAGCACGGCATCCGCTGCTACGATCCCTGCCTCAGCTGCTCGACCCACGCCGCCGGTCGCATGGCGCTGCACGTGCGGATGATCGCGCCGGATGGACGAGTCGTGCACGAGGTGACTCGTGACTAATCTAAATATTTTAAACTTAACTCATAAAATTCTTTAGTCACAGAGACAGAAGGAGGAACACAGAGGGCACAGAGCGAAACTCAACGACCCAAGCCGAGGATTTGACCTCTACGCCATCTCCTCAGCGTGAAACGTTCCCACACCTTGTATACTCCTTCTCCCTCTGTGTCAGCCTCTGTGTCCTCTGTGAAAAGGATTGGGCGTTTTAGGGATAGCATATTCAAACAAACCCCAAGTAACGGCATCAGGATTAGACTCCCACTTCCATGAACCCCGCCACCGTCACCACCGACTACGCCCTCCTCGTCATCGGCTACGGCAACACGCTGCGGCAAGACGACAGCGCCGGCCCGCGGGTGATCGAGCTCCTCGAAGCCCGCGCCCTGCCCGGCGTGCACGCCTTTGCCTACGCCCAACTTTCCCCCGAGCACGCCGAAGCCGTGGCGAACGCGCGCGCCGTGGTGTTTGTCGATGCCCAGGTCGGAGCCGCCAGTAAGATCCAGTTGCAGCAAGTCACACCCGCAGAATCCCCGCAAGTCACCACCCATGCCGCCGACCCGCAAACCCTCCTCGCCCTCTCGCGCGATGTTTACGGCCAAGCGCCACCCGCGTGGTTCCTGTCCATTCCCATCGAACGATTGGGCTTCGGCACCGATATCTCGGACCTCACCAGACAATGCATTGACGACGCCGTGAATGAGATCGAACGCTTGGCGAGTCTGCTGCCGGGGTGTTTGTAGAGTGTTTTCAAGGTAGGGCGCGTTATCCCTACGCGCCGCAGCAACGAACGCCGTCCTCCCAATCCCGGCGGATTAATTAGGATAATCCGCCCTACCTTCAGCAGGCTTTTTAGACGCGCTCTTAGACATTTTCGCCGCGTCGATTTCACAAGCTTGCCAGGCATCCGGTCCGAATGTCTTGGCGACGTAATCGAAAAGGATACGGTTGTATTCATTGGCGTACTTGACCAGCTCGTCGGAAATTAAACAACCGGCAATCGCTTCGACATTTATATCGAAACGTTCTTTAGCGAGGGCGTTCCATTCAGGCAGAATGGGCCTTCCGGCCGATCTTCCGTAGATGCAATATCGTGCACACTTGTGTTGCAAATCCCGGATCGCTTCCTGCGCCCCATCGCGTCCATGGTAGGCGTCCAAAGGCTCTTCCGGCTTGATAGTACTGTTGTCGATGGAAGAATTTCGCTGATTGGCACCATGGGTACACCCGGATACGGTAAAAATAATTACTAGCGGCATGAGCCAATAAAAAAGTTTCATGTTTCTAGGACGGACAATGAAATTCAAAGGGGAATTCAAAAGAAGTCGGGTTTTTATTGTCATATTTTTTATCTTCCCTTGATCGCAGCTCGCCGGAATTTTCAGACATCCTGGCTCACGGCTCGGCCACCACCCATGGCAAAATCTGAGGGGTCAAGGCCGTCACGATGCCGGGGCCGGGATTCTGCGCAAGCGATTAGCTTCGGTAGGCAGGAGTCTAGCGTTCTGGCTTGAGTCAGGTGGTGAAACTCGGCCTTGGTACTTGTTACCTGATACTTGGCATCTGGTCACTCCGCCCTGTTTCGTCCTCCGCGCTCTCCGTGTCCTCCGCGTTGAAAATGTCTGGTCGCCTACAAATCACGCACTCGTTGCGCGGCGCGCACGCAACCTACGTGGCGGCACGGCGGCAAGCGCCGGCCCTACGATTTGATTGGCGTTTATTCGTGTTCATCCGCGGAAAACCTC
>JANYCF010000315.1 GCA_025360455.1 Opitutaceae bacterium
CGGCTTGCTTCACATCACCGACATGTCCTGGGGCCGCATCGGCCATCCTTCCGAGATCCTCAAGCAGGGCGAGGAAATCGAGGTCATGGTCATCGATATCAACCGCGAGAAAGAGCGCGTTTCCCTTGGCCTCAAGCAGACCAAGAACAATCCGTGGGACCAGATCGACCAGAAGTTCCCGGTCGGCGCGAAGGTTCACGGCAAAGTTGTCAACCTCGTCCCCTACGGCGCGTTCGTCGAACTCGAACCCGGCGTCGAAGGTCTCGTCCACATCACCGAGATGTCCTGGACCAAGCGCATCACCAAGCCCTCCGAGCTGCTTAAGGTCGGTCAGGAATTGGATGCGGTTGTCCTCGGTATCCAGAAGGACGAACAGAAGATCTCGCTCGGTCTCCGCCAGCTGGAGCCGAACCCGTGGGATATGGTTCGCCACAACTATCCGGTCGGCGCCCGCGTGCGCGGCAAGGTCCGCAACATGACCACCTACGGTGCGTTCGTGGAACTCGAGGAAGGCATCGACGGTATGGTGCATGTCTCCGACATGTCCTGGACCCGCAAGATCAACCATCCGTCCGAGATGCTCAAGAAGGGCGACGAAGTCGACGCTCTCGTGCTCGACGTGGATCCAAGCCAGCAGCGCATCAGCCTCGGCATGAAGCAGCTCGCGACCGATCCATGGACCGACATCGACAGCTTCTTCCGCACCGGCGACGTGGTGCAAGGCACCGTTTCCAAGATCACCAACTTCGGCGCCTTCGTGGAGCTCAAGGATGGAATCGACGGCCTCGTCCACATCTCGCAGATCCAGGAAGACCGCGTCGAGAAGATCAAGGACGTGCTCAAGCCCGGTCAGGCGGTCACCGCCCGCGTCGTCAAGATCGACCGCGACGGCCGTCGCATCGGTCTCTCGATCAAGGCTGCCAACTACTCGAGCGAACAGCTCGCGCAGGAGACGGCTTCGTACGAGCAGTTCACGAAGAACACGAACGGCACCGACCTCACGAGCCTCGGCGATATCTTCGACGAAGCTTCGAAGAAGGAGTAAGCCGGTTCATGTGGGTGGGGTGCACTCACCCCGCTCCGAAAAACTTCCAGGCCGCGGACGAAAGTCCGCGGCCTTTTTTATTGTGCGCCCGGCAGGGCGCACCTGCTTGTCAGTGAACATGAACAAAGGAAGCCATGTAAGTCTAATGGTCGCCTCGCAGAAGTAAGACCTAGCCGAAGGGCAACTGCAGACCGCGAGGCCATCGTGGGAAGGAAGCCCATGCAAAGCGCTGGCCTGATGAACAAGAGCCGCAAAGGCTGGCACATCGGTTGAGGGGGCAATTCCTCCTAAAGTTCAAAGTCTGCACGGAAGGTGTGCGCGTAAATGCGGTAGGCGTATCCGCGCTTATCCGGGATATGCGCGGTAGAGTTCTCTCTCCCCTTGACAATCTAGGGAAAGGCGACTCTCTCCTAGGCAATCTAGGCAAGACGATGGCAAACCATAAAGCTGATCTCCTGCAGGGTACGCTCGACCTGCTCATTCTCAAATCGCTCCAGGCCGAGCCCATGCACGGCTTCGGCCTCGCGGTCCGCATCGGGCAGCTGTCGAAGGACATGCTGACCGTAGAACAAGGCTCGCTCTATCCCGCACTTTATCGCTTGGAGGAACAGGGTTGGATCAAGGCGGAGTGGGGCGTCTCGGATAACAACCGGAAGGCAAAATTTTATACGCTGACGCCCACCGGCCGAAAGCAGCTCCAAGTGGAAGAGCAGGATTGGGCGAAGCTTTCGACGGCCATCAATCTGGTGCTGGGGAATGCCTGAACGGTAGGAGCGAGCATCGAGTAGTGAGGAGTGAGCATGATCCGAAAACTGAAATCCATCTTTCAACGACGCCGAATCGAAGCCGACATGGCCGAGGAGATGCGGCTGCACCTTGAATTACAGACGGAGGTGAACCTTAAAGCCGGCATGCCACCTGACGAAGCGCGCTACGCCGCGCAGCGGCAATTCGGCAATGTGGCGAGCATTCAGGAACAGGCGCGGGATCAGCGCGGCTGGGTGTGGCTGGAAAGTGTGGGACGGGATATCCGGTTTGCGGTTCGCTCTCTGTGGAAAACGCCGGGGTTTTCTTTGGTGGTCATACTGACTCTGGCTCTCGGCATCGGCACGAATACTGCGGTCTTCTCGGTGGTCGATGCCTTGCTGCTGCGCGCGCTACCCATTAAGGAACCCGAGCGATTGGTGGTGCTGGCCGCAACTGGTCCGGTGAACACCGGTCGCGATTTTCCATATCCGCTGTTTGATCAGGAAGGTCATAACCTGGCCTTCCCCTTCGCTTTTTATGAGCAATTTCGCGACCAATCCCGGTCGCTGACGGATGTGGCGGCGGTGAGCGGTTGGGTGTTGGTGCGGCCCATGGTGGCCACGGGTTATGGTTCGACGGAGACAGAGTCGGTGGAGGTGGAGGAGGTTTCTGGGAATTATTTTTCCACCCTCGGAGTTGCCACTGTTTTTGGGCGTACATTTTCGATGGAGGATGATCAACCCGGTAAGGCCGCTCCGGTTACCGTGATTAGCTACGACTTCTGGCATCAACGTTTTGGCGCTGATCCCGCTGTGATCGGCAAAATCCTGCACATCGATAATGTTGCGGTCACGATCGTGGGTGTGATGGCGAGTGGTTTCAATGGGGCTCAAGTCGGTACTCGGGCAAAACTCTGGTTGCCTATTCAACTGAGCTCGGTGATCGACGGTAATATTCCCTGGGGACGCGAGGCGGTGAAATCTTGGACTACACCTTGGCTTCATGTTCTCGGTCGGCTGCGTCCCGGTGTGTCCCGGGATCAAGCGGCCGCAGAACTCGATCTACTCTTTCAGGCCAAACTGGCGCAAATGGATCCTCGTCGCAATGGACCACTCACTTCCAAAGAACGCCAAAATTTGATCAACGAGAAAATCGAAGTTTCGCCGGCCAGCACCGGCTATGCGGGAGTCCGGCCAAACTACGAAAAACCGGCTTCTGTCCTGATGCTACTGGTGGTCGTGATGCAATTCGTGGTGTGTGCCAACGTGGCGGGATTGCTTCTCGCGCGGGGTGCTGCGCGTCAGCGGGAATTTGCGCTGCGGGCGGCCCTGGGTGCCAGCCGCAGCCGACTGGTGCGGCAGATGCTGACGGAGAGCGGTCTGCTCGCCCTCTTGGCCGGTCTCTTTGGTTTCTTGCTCGCCCAAGGAGGCACTCGTCTGCTGGCCAGTTCGGTGGGCGGACTTGAGCTGTGGGCGGATCGCCGGATGCTGTTTTTTGCCTTGCTCGCCACGGTGGCGTCCGGGGTTTTCTTCGGTCTCGTGCCCGCCTTGCGCCTCAGCCGACGTGAACTGACGGACGGTATCAAGGAGCAAAGCGGACTTGGCCGGCAGCGGCTCAATCTCGCGCTGATCGTGCTGCAAATCAGCTTTGCCTTTCTCCTGCTCACGGTTGCCGGTCTTTTTGTTCGTACCCTGCACAAATTGAGCACTGCGGATACCGGGTATCAGCGGCAGCACCGGCTGCTATTCGATCTCAATGTCGCGCCGGATTATGATGGGGCTCAACGGCGCACGCTTTATCAGCGTTTGAGTGCGGCGATTGAGGCGCTGCCGGGGGTGGACAGCGCGAGCGTCTATCAAGGAATCGGTCTGTTGGGCGATACCGCATATGCGCTGGAATTCAGTGTGGCTGGTGATGTGACCCACCACAGTGAACCCATGGTTGCGAGCATTGCGTTGGTGGGTCCCCGATTTTTTGAGACGATGGGCCTTCCCCTCCTTCGGGGAAGAGATTTCGATTTCCGGGATGGAACGGCGAAATCCCATGGGGTTCCTGCCTTGATCATCAGTGAATGGAGCGCACGAAAACTTTTTGGTGAGAGCGATCCCCTCGGCCGGCGGATCAAGTTAGAGTCAGAGTATGAAATCGTCGGTGTCTCGAAGGATGCCAAATATGAGAAGCTGCGCGAAGAATCCCTCTTTGTGTTTTATTGTCCGATGGTGGAGCGACCCAATTCCTTTCGGGTGACTTTTGTGGTGAAGACTGCGGGTGTCCCCGCGACATTATCCACCAGTCTCCAAAATACTGCTCGTGCAATCGACGCCCAAGCGCAGCTTAGCGGGCTAAGGACGATTGAAGAAAAGATGGATAGTGCGGTTGAACGTGAACGACTGGCGGCCCGGCTGGCCGTTTTTTTCTCCTTATTCGCTCTGATTCTTTCCGCCATGGGCTTGTTCGGATTGCTTTCCTACCATGTGAGCCGGCGCACGCGGGAAATTGGCATCCGCATGGCATTGGGCGCTCCCGCCCGTGGAATTGTGTTGCTGGTCATCCGGCAAGGAGTGTCGCTCGGATTGATCGGGTGTACGGTCGGAGTATTCGCTGCCTTCGCTACCACACACTATGTCGCCAGCCTGCTTTACGGGGTCACCAACTTTGATCTGCCTGCCTTTGCCAGCGCGACAATTCTGCTGCTGCTGCTCGCGGCGCTGGCCTGCTGGTTGCCCGCGCGCCGCGCGGCGAAGGTCGATCCAGTCGTGGCGCTCAGGGCGGAATGAACAGGTTGGTTTAGTTGAATGGAAATTGTTCTTTGTTCTCCTAATCGTTCTCTCGAATTGGATTGTGCTGGAGCAATATCGGGAGAGATCGAAGAACGATTCTGATCTGTTGCGTCTCCGGGGTTGATCCCGGGTGGCGGATTCACACAGAGTGGGAAACATGAACGTCCGTACTACGATTAAGCTGCTCGTTGTCGTCTGTGTCGCTGAGGCGACGTTCATTGGATTTTTGCTGTGGCCGAAAACAATCGTGGTAGTTCCTCAAGTTCAGGTTGAGTCGGTCGCGGCTGAAACCAAACCATTAGGGAATGGTTCGCCGGTCGTCGTGCCTGTGGGAATGGGCGAGGGGCCTGCGACACAGGTGGAGCTGACTAAACGTAACGTGGCGTTGGAAACCGAACTGGCGGAAGTGAAGAAGGAACTGGATACCCGGAAATCGGAGATCTCGTTTTCGTATGGCTCGGTCCGCGACTCGGGGCGGTTTGTCGGGATGACTTTTAGGAAGATGTTCGAGACTGCTGCCGCGCGTGAGTCCACCGAAGTGCAGGCGCGGATGGCGGACAATCAGATCAACGTGCTTTCCCTCGGACCTTTTATTCAGGATGCCGAAGTGATGGAATCCGACCCCCTCGCGTTTGCACAATTTCAGGCGCCGTTGATCAGCGAAGTGCTAGGTCTACCGCCCGAAAAAGGTACGGAAGTGGAGTCATTGTTGCAGGAATTAAAAACCCAATCGTTGAAACTGGAAGAAGGTTCGCCGGAGTGGGTGGCGTTGAACGACACCGCGTTTCAAAAAGTCACCGGGATGTTATCGCCCGAGCAGAAAATCGCAATGAAGCGGCAGATTGATTTCTTTCAACAATACGGCGTGCTGGTGATTCCGGCGTACTCGATTTTGCGAGCCCCCACGCCGACGGTCGCGAGTCCGTGATGAGGCGTGGCGCTGTTCACCCATTGCCCACTCAAATTAAGAAAATTCATGGGACACAGAGGCAGAAGGACGCTCACAGAGGTCACAGAGCGAAACACTAAGATCATGCTTCAGATTTGACGTTCCGCGCTCTCGGCGTCTTCCGCGTTTAAGGATATTTTTATCAGACCACAGCATTTCCGTATTCGCGAATATCCGCGTTATCCGCGAAAAATATTTCTCCCCGGGCTGAATGATGAATTTATCAGTTTACTTTAATCTGCTCGAAGCGTGGAGCGAAGAGGTGATTGAGCACGAAGGCTAGGACGTAGGCGCTGCCACACATCGTGAAGAGAATCGCGTAGCCGAAGCTCTCGCCGCCCGCCGTCTTTTTGTAGTGATCGAGCAGTGCCCCGGCGAACGGCGGGAACAACATGCCGCCGACCGCGCCGGCCATGCCGGCGATCCCGGAGATGGCGGCGATGGTGGACTTGGGAAACATATCGGACGTCGTGGCGTATATGGTGGCAGACCACGCTTGATGGGCCGCTCCCGCCAGGCCGATTAGGCAGACCGCGACCCATTCATTGGTCTGCGGTGCAAACACGACAGGAATGACACAGAGTGAAAAGATAAACATCGCGGTCTTGCGCGCCCGGCTGATGGTCCAGCCCCGGTCGATGAGATGTCCGCTCAGCCAACCGCCACCGAGACTGAGCACGGTCGCGATGGCATAGATGCCCACGAGATGAACCCAGCTGCTTTTCAAATCGAGTCCCCGGGTTTTCTTAAAGAAGTCGGGCAGCCAGATCAGAAAAAACCACCACACGGGATCAGTCAGAAATTTTGCCAGCACGATGGCCCAAGTCTGGCGAAAAGTGAACAGTTGCAACCAACCGATGGGAGTTCCGACGGGAGCGACCGGCTGGTGATCGTCTTCGATCAGCGCTTGTTCGGCCGGAGAAACAAAGCGGCTGAGCTTGGGTGTGTTGTGGAAAAACGGCAGCCAAAGCACGAGCCAGCCGAAGCCTGCGGCGCCGGCGACAATGAAGCACATTTGCCAGCCATAATTAAATGCGATCCAAGGGACGAAAGCGGGCGCGATGACGGCGGCAACATTGGTGCCGGAATTGAAGAGACTGGCGGCGAAGGCGCGTTCCCGCTGGGGAAACCAGCAGGCAGCTGTCTTGATGCACGCGGGGAAATTGCCGCCTTCACCCGCGCCCAGCGCAATGCGCGCAAAAAAGAATCCGCGCATGCTGCCGACAAAACCGTGGGAGATGGCTGCCAGACTCCAGGCGATAAGTGAAACGGTGTAGCCCAGCTTGATGCCCACGCGATCAATGAACCACCCGAAGGCGATGTAGCTGATGGCATAGGTGGCTTGGAAGGCGGAATTGACGTTGCCGTATTGCTCGTTCGTCCAACCGAGCTCCGTGTCGAGCATCGGTTTTAGGAGCGCGAGAATTTGCCGGTCGATATAATTGATCGTCGTGGCGAGGAAGAGCAGACCGACGATGACCCAGCGGAAACGGGTCAATGCGCTGACGGGACGGGGCGGGATAAGAGCGGACATGGGGGGAGTAAGCAAAAGGTCGCGAGAAAATGAAATCAGCGGAGGTGGCCGAGCGGGTTTTCTATGGATGAACGAACTGGCGGCTACGATGATTTTTCTGCCAACCAGTCGCGCAGTTCCGACTCGGTGGAGATTTCGCGGTAGAACTGGTACTCCATTGCGAGGAGAGAACTATAGGAGGTGTCGGCGAAACGGCGGCAATGCAGCAGCACTTTCGCTTTCTGGCCGGGCGCGCGCACGAGTCGGCCGAGTGCCTGATTCACTTTTTGCAGTCCGGGAATTTGGTACACGCGGCGGAATGAAGCCTCGCGGCCGAGTCCCGAAAAAGTTTCGAGGCGGGCCTTTTGCACGGCGTTGACCTCGGGTAGCGCCGGGCCGACCACCATCGCATGCGTCACGCGGCCGCCGAGCAGATCGATGCCCTCGGCGAAGCTGCTGCCGAGGACGAGGAATAACGCGTCAGTCAGTGCGAGACTTTCTTCGACCCAAGCATTTTGCGCGGCGAGATCGGGGAGCTTCGGCTGGAGTGCCACGCGCAAGACCGAGCCGCTGTTTTCGAGCGCGCGCAGCACAGATTCGGCGTAGGCGTAGGAAGGGAAGAAGACGGCGATGGCGGTTGGAAATTGGGAATTAGGAGTTGGTAGTTTGGAGTTGGGAGTGGGGAGATGAGAGCAAGAAATTGACCCACTTTCGCTCTCTGGGCTGCGGTGAGGGGAATTGAACGTTGAAAGTTGAGCATTGAGCGTTGGGCGTTGAAGACTTGCCGCCGCGTGCATGGCTTCAATGGTGGCGGCGGTGGTGCCGTAGTAGTTGGCGCGCTGCTTGAAGGTGGTTTCGACGCGCGTATCCACGGCGACGTCGTACGCATTGTCGCGCCAGGGAGCGGGCGCGTGGAGAGTGGTATAGGTAGGGCGGGTTATCCCTAACCCGCCGTCTTTTCGAGCAAAAGCAACTGAC
>JANYCF010000377.1 GCA_025360455.1 Opitutaceae bacterium
ACCGTCGACCAATTCGATTCGAGAACAGAAACAAAGGAGAGAACGGCTTACACCTTGTATACTCCTTCTGCCTCTGTGTCGGCCCTCTGGCTACTCTGTGAACCCTGCCTTGATGCATTTCGGTATGAATTATCCGGGCTAACGAACCGTGGCTCACCGGGACGGCGGTCGGTGCAGAAGCGCGACCGGTTCGCCCTACCTCATTGCAGCCAATATTCGGATAGGCTCTTAACACACTTGTCACTTATTACGTGACGAACAATTTCTTCATTACCAGAGGGAATGTCACGTAATACGTGACAAATGAATCGATAAAACAAAGAGGGTTTGGCTAGGCAGTTTTTCGTTTAAGGAGTTTCATGCTGCGGCACCGAGCGGCGCAGCTCATTCTTGGCCGAGGATAAAGCTAGACCCCGATTTCATCCGTGGGCATCCAGTTGAAGTCCTTTCGCTCCCGCCATGCGTTCCTCTAAAATCAAATCTCCGGTCCGTAAGACCGACTCAGCCGGTGCCGGAACAGCTTCGACGGCGAAGCCCTCTCCGAGTGTTCCGCGAGAGACCGTCGGAGGGCAGCGGGCGGTGATCGCCGCGCTCTTCCTCGGGACCGTGCTGCTATTTGCCCGAACGCTCGGCAACGAATTCGTCAACTATGACGATCCCGATTACGTAACCGCGAACGAACACGTGCGCCAAGGATTGACGTGGGCGGGACTGAAGTGGGCGTTTTTCTCCACGGAAATTTCCAACTGGCATCCGCTCACTTGGGTGTCGCACATGGCAGACTGGCAGCTCTACGGCGACCGGCCGGCGGGGCACCATGCGACCAGCGTATTTTGGCATGCATTGACAGCGGTCATGACGTTTGCCGCGCTGCGGCGGTTAACGGGGGCGTTTTGGACGAGTGCAGCGTGCGCCGCGCTGTTCGCGTGGCATCCCCTGCGGGTGGAATCGGTCGCGTGGGTGGCGGAGCGCAAGGACGTGCTTAGTGGATTTTTTTGGATGACAGCCCTGTGGGCTTACGCGGGCTATGCCGAGAAACGCCGCGAGGGGCATCGCGGCGTGCGCGAGTATGTGCTGGCACTAGGAGCGTTTGCCGGCGGGTTGATGAGCAAACCGATGCTCGTCACTTTGCCGTGCGTTTTGTTACTCTTGGATTTCTGGCCCCTGCGGCGCGGGGCGGCAGCCGCCGACGCCATCGGGAATATCAGGATGTGGGGAAAACTTGTGGGGGAGAAAATACCGTTTTTTGCGCTGTCGGTGGCGTCGAGCTCGATCACGGTCGTGGCCCAGGCCAAGAGTGGAGCAATATCAACCGTGCTCAGCTTGGATGAACGGTTGGCCAACGCGGCTTGCGCGGTCGTGCGCTATGGCGCGAAATTTTTAATGCCGATCGATCTGGCGGTGCTCTATCCGCATCCCGGCCATTGGCCGGTGCAGCAGGTGGGTTTTGCGGTGGTCTGTATCGCGGGAGCGAGCGCAGTGGCCGCAGGGCAGTGGCAGCGCCGACCATGGTTGCTTTTCGGTTGGCTCTGGTTTCTCGGCACTCTGGTGCCGGTGAGCGGCCTCGTGCAGGTGGGCGTGCAGTCGATGGCCGACCGCTACACCTATCTACCGATGCTCGGCGTGCAGATCGCGCTGCTCTGGACCTGGCGCGACACGGCGGGACCGGTGGCGTGGCGCAGGGCGGCATGGGTCGCGCTGGTCTTGCTCACGGCCTGTGTGGCGCGAACCTTCGGACAAATCGGAGTGTGGAAAAACTCGTTGACACTCTTCGATCAAGCCATCGCGGTGACGGAAAAAAACTACGTCGCGCACGACAACCGTGGGCTGTATCTGTACAAAGCGGGCCGGATCGACGAAGCGATGCAGGATTACCGAGCAGCGCTGGCAATCAATCCGGGCTATCTCAACGCGAACAACAATCTAGGTCATGCATTCTACGAACTCGGACGGCCCGCGGAGGCAATTCCATTATATCGCATGGCGTTGAAGAGTCAGCCAACCCACCTTGAAGTCCGAAACAACCTAGCAAACGCGCTCACCGATGTCGGACAATTGGCAGAAGCAACCGAGCACTACGACTACGTGCTCGCACGCCAACCCAACCACAGCAACGCGCTCAATGGTTCCGCCGTTCTGCTCGCGATGCAGAACCACCCCGCAGAGGCAAAAACCCGGTTGGAGCAAGCGCTGCGACTCGACCCAGACAATGCGAGCGCGCACGCCAATCTCGGCAATGTCTGCTCCATGCTCGGACAGCGAGAGGATGCACTCGGACACTATCGCCGGGCCATCGAACTGAATCCCCAGGATGCGCATACGCATTACATCATCGGCGCGCTGCTCAACGAACTGGGGAAATCCACTGAGGCGGCAGAGCTGTTACAACGCTCGCTGTCTCTGAGACCCAATCATCCCGATACGCTGGCCCAGCTTGGACTGGCCTTGGTGCGGAGCGGGCGGCGCGACGAAGGACTGCGGGCGTGGCGCGCGGCGCTGCAAGTGCAGCCGGGCCATGCGCAGGCGGCAGCGTGGTTGAAAGGGGCCACAGAGGAAAAATAAAGTGGGCGGAAATCCGGGAGGGTACGCGTCACTCCTTCTGTCCCTGGTTAACTTTAGGCGGCGGCAAGGGCACGCCCCGATATTCCGCGACCACTTCCATGACGGTCGGATTACCCTTAAGCTTGCCGCGCACAAAAACGAACGGCCGCGCCACCGTATTTAAATATCTATTCTGACGTATCTCCTCCACTTTCGAGGAAAATTCAAAAGTCACGTCTGCCCTCAAGACGCGAGGGATACCCGCTTGCATCAACTGAAAATCCAGATCGTGCGCCCGTTTGGCCTCTTCCTTCGAGCAATCGGGCAGCGCAACGATTACGGCTTTGTCATTCGGCAGATCATTGGGCGGCATGACGGTGAAGCCTGCCGCACTCACCAACGGTCCGACCGCCGCACCAGCGTTGGCCTGCTTGCTATATTTCGCATAGATCGTGAAGGCGATAAAAGCCAAGCCGGCAAAAAATAGATATTTCAGGAGATTCATAGAGTTAAGCGTGGTCTTCAAGTAAAGAGACGAGGCGTCGCAAACGCCTGAAGGATCAATTGGCCGGTGGCGTGGAGCAGTCCAGCCCAGAATACACCGCGAGACTTTTCGGATTCGTATCCGCATTGCTCCGAGCAAGACCGCAAGCGGCCCCAAGCGAAAAACGCACCGACCCCGCGCGATAGCAGAAAACATTCACCCGTTCTTCGGATGCGGCGCGATGGTATCCTTGCCCTCAAGCCAGTCGACCGCTTGCTGGGGATCACGAAAAGTCTTGAATTTGCCGAGTGCGGACGGGCCGATAAACTGCTCCAGCATCCGGGAAAGACCGAAGTGAAAATCACCCGAAATCACCACCGCCGTTTTGCGCTGATGTTTTTCCGCCCAACGAACGCGGACGAAGTAAGCCAGTTCCTTGATGTCATCTGGAGTGACTTCCGGAAAAACCGCTTCCCGCATGTCCCACAGCGAGTGGAAATCGTGATCAAATTCTTTCGAGGTATATAGGGTCACCAAGAAGCTCTTAATTTCCGGCAGAGTAATTGCACCGCGGATGGTGTGGGTGCGCAGTCTTTTCCCGCTTTGCGTCAGTGATTCAATATTCATGCAGAGATTCAGACTATTGTGGCGAAAGAACAAAAACCTGTCGAACAAATTGTAGCTTAAAGAGACACATTGGTGCCACTCACCCCTCAGCAAAATCCGCAATAATCCTGTTCGTGATCTGCCAAGAAATTTTTGCCGCAGAGCAGCTCACCACAAAAATCGGCTCTAAAAGGTATCTCAAAGGAGATAGAGGTAAACTCCGGCTCTCCGTGGCCGATAGGGTGGTGATGAAAGTCACACCGGCTAAATATAAACGCGAGCGGCAGAAAAGAGGAACCCAAGAAAAAGTCGCTGCATTGCTGGAGGTGCAACGCGTAACCATCGCCCGGCGCGAAACCACTGGGCCCATCAGCCGCGAGGCGTGGCTGGCGCTCTGTTCGCTACCCATTGGGGATCGGCGAGGCTAAGTCTGATCAATGCTGTTGAGCACGAAAAGTCCGATCCGCCGAGCGGTGACCCGGGACGAATGACCAGAACAATCTGGTCACTCCTGTGTCTGGCTCTGGACGTTTGCCTGCTAGCGCTGGCGCATAAACGGATGGCCTTGGAATGGTGAATAAGCGCCGTTTTTATGAGAAAAAAATGCGAAATTTCAGGAAGGCCGGACTAATCGAAGCGATGCGTGTCGTAGATTCCTGAAACGAATAAATGCTTTCGACCGAAGTCTTCTTTTCCTTTTTCGCCCAATACCGCTCTAACCTAAATCCACGCCAGCGAGATGTCCTAATAAATCCTCATGAAATCGCGCACGGGATTTTTCAGGCTGGCTGGTTTGGTGGCTTTGGCCGCACTCGCCGGATTTTTTTTGTATCAGGCAAGTTCGCGGGCCACGTGGAGCCATAAATCAATTGCGCCTAATGGGGTTGCTTTACCATCAGGGGGTTTGCCCGCGCCGCCGCTCCCCACCCCAATGCCGGCTCAACTCTCTCGCGAAATTCCGGCAGTAACACCGCCCGTGTCCTCTGCAATAGTGGCGCAGGTGTTTTCAGAATTCGCTGAGTGGACCGCACGCTATTTGGCTGTCGCGCCAGACGAGCAAGAGCGACTCCTGGCGGAAGGCCTTGTTTTGGCCCGAGACCGCCGCATAGTCCTCGCCGCATTAATCCGGACCGATCCACGCGCTGCTCTCGCGGCCGCAATACCGATGACCATCCGCCAGAATTTGCCGGTAGAAATCGTCGAGTTATTGGAGGAACGGGTCTCAGCTCGCGGTGAGTTGGCGCTCCTGGCGGTCACCCCTGAGCAGGGACAACGAGTAGATGTCCCCATCTTCCGGACCGCACTCATCGGGCATAAGGAATACCGCGCCTACGTTTACGGGCAACGCGAGTCCCAGAATACTTTACCCGCGACTTCCCTCTGGGGAATTGCCCTTGATGGCAGTCTGGCCGTGAGTGAATCACGCTTGCGTGTTTTGGAACCGGGTGAACGGCCAGCGGATCGCCCCATCATTGAACTCTGCGAAATCTCGGGTAAATCCACTGCTGTTGCCCCCAACGCCCCCCTGAATCTTGGGAGCGCGACCGCGGTGGAATACAACGGCATGATCCAGATACTGTGTGAACCCGCGCATATCGTCCAAGTCGAGTCCCGCCTGCTGGCGGCGGAAGACGATCCCACCGCAGTGGCAGCGAATAACCAACCGGGCACCAGTGGCGTATCGGGCCGCCCCGCTCAGACGTGGACGTATGGTCCGAAGAAACTACTCATCATCCGCGTAGATTTTTCTGATCTGCCCGGAGAGCCCATGAACGGCACAACTCCCATCACCGAGGACGTCGCCGTCAATGTCATTAACAATGCGAACGGGATTCGAGATTACTACGAACAAAACAGCTTCAATAAAACCACCGTGCAAATCGCCCCGACAGTTGCCGGTGATTCTCCTGATGTGACCGCTGTGCTACGAATGCCGCAAACCGCCGCCTATTACGCCGTGGGTGACGGCACGTCAGCGTATAACACCGCACTGCATAGCGACGCCCGCGCGGCCGCCGTGGCGGCGAATCCCAGTCATGCGGCCGCCAACTATGACCGCATTGGCGTCGTGTTTTCCCGACTCAGCGGCATCACCGGCTCGAAGATTACCTACGGTGGTTTGGGTAGCATTACGGGCAAAAACTTCTGGATCGCGGGTGGGAGTTACGCTTTCCGCGTCGTCGCCCATGAACTCGGCCACACCTACGGCTTAATGCATTCCAATCTGTGGCAAGTAACCGACGGCAACCCGGTGTCCGCGACCGGAACCTCCACCGAATACGGTGATATTTATGATGTGATGGGCAACGGTTCGTTCCAGCACCACTTTAATCATTGGCACAAATGTTTTCTCCGCTGGCTGCCCGATACAGCCGTGACTCTCGCCAGCACGGCGGCGACCTACCGGATCTATCGTTTCGATGCGGCGAATGCCGACCTCACGAATCCTCGTGCGGTCAAAATCGTCCGCGATGGCACGCGGGATTTTTGGATCGGCTATCGCCGGGGCACCGCGACGGCCTCGCTGAATGGCGGCGCCTATATTTTGTGGGGATACAATACCAACAAGCAGCCGGAGCTGCTCGATCTCACGACTCCCGGCACGAACCTCGCCGATGCCGGTCTCGCCATCGGGGCAACCTTTACTGATGCATTGACCGGCATCACCATCAAACCGCTCGCCCAAGGCGGGGTCGGTGGAGAAGAGTGGCTGGATGTTCAGGTCCAGTTTCTCTCTTCGATCACAGTACCAAGTGCCGCAGTCGTCACCATCACGGTCGAATAAAAGAATCGGCGGCAAAAAAATGTCGGGCGGGCCGAACCTCCTGCTTTTTTACTGCGTCGTACAGGAATGAATCATTTCGTCTCAGTATGAAACCCCTTCCAGCTGCTCTATGTTTGACCTTTCTGCTCGGCTGTTCGCGAACGCCGCCCTACCAGCAGCAGGTGGAAGCCGACACCCCGCTCAATTTCGCGATGTGGCGATCCAAGCACAGCGACGCCCTGACCAGTAAGGAATGGTCGTTATTCAACCAAGCCGTGGATGAATTGAAGCTGAAAATCCTAATGAATGGCCAAGCCTCCGGTGGTGAAGCCGTGGATGAGGCCCTGCGCGCCAAAATCGATGGCGTGAAACTTTGCGATGTCCTGCGAGAGGGGCTAAAAATCCGACGGGACAGATTATCGGCAGAAAAAACGATACTGGAAGAATCCTTGACCTATAATTCGCAGATAAAGTTAAAGCCGGGAAAGGAAGGAATGGCCCCACTGCTGGCGGAAAAAATTGCGGACCAATCCGTACGACTGAAAAAACTCAAAGAAACCGTAGCGGAAGCCGAGGCTGATTTGCAGGCGCTCGAATTGAAATTCAAATGAGGAGCGAAAAACCCACGCTGGGTTTTCTCCACGCCTCCATTCGTGTTATTCATCCGCCAGTGCGCCGCCATTTCACCCGGAAACTCACTTATAGGATTCTCCATGTCGAACGTCCGGACGATATCTGAATTCTCGCCGGACACCCCTGCTCCGAAGGCCAAGCTGCTGGCTGCGCCGGCTCGACTGACACCTCATAACTGATTTTTCATGCGACTCCTGAAGCGTTACTTCCTCGCGCTGTTCGTCGCCTTCATCGGCTACGCCGGCATTTCGGCTTACTTCGCCTGGCAGCTGACCAGTCCCGCCCGGCGGATCGTGGGCGAAGTGCCGCCAGAACTACCCCTCACCACGCAGGTGGTGAGCTTCCTCTCACGCGATGGCCTCAAGCTTTCCGGCTGGTTTATACCCTGTGCGAATGCCACCAAGGCCGTCGTGTTGCTGCATGGTAATGGTTCGTCGCGCCGTCAGATGATCCCCGCGCCCGGCTCTTCCACGAAGCCGGCTACACCACGCTGCTCTATGACGCGCGCGGTCACGGCCTCAGCGAAGGCGATAAGGTTTCCGCCGGTTGGTTCGAGACAGCCGATCTGCTCGGGGCCCTTGATTTCTTGCGCACGAAAATCTGAATGAGGTTGGTCTCCTCGGCGCCTCGCAAGGCGGGGCCACTATTCTGCTCGCCGCGGAAAAGCTCCCGCCAGAAGTGCATTGGGTGATTGTCGAAAGCACTTACCCAACGATCCGTGACGCCTTGGACCGCCGTTTCTGTAAAGATTTTCATCTTCCCGGCTGGTGGGCCGGTGCGCTCTTCAGGCCCTTCGCGGAACTGCGCCTTGGCGTCGCCATCGCCAACATCACCCCGATCGCTCACATCCAGAATCTCCACTGCCCCGTCTTCGTTCTTGGTGGTCGCGACGATCAGTACACGCTACCGCAAAGCGCCCAGGTCGTTGTTCGACCGAGCCAAGGAGCCAAAAGAGCTCTGGCTCGTTTCTCATGCCGCGCACGTCGATCTCTACGGTTTCGCTCAGCAAGAATACGCCAAACGAATTCTCGCTTTCGTCGCCAAAGCGTCGCCGAAATCCTGACTGCAATACTTACAGTTTACGCTTCGACTACCGCCCCGTCGGAACATCGGCAGCACGATTTCATTTCCGGGCCCCGAGTTTTTCCTGCAGCAGCGCGATGCTCTTGGCTTCGTTAATCAGATTGACCCGGCCGTTTTTCTGGCAACCGGCGAGGATGAACGCCTTGGCTTTTTCGGGAGTAAGCGCAGGATCGAGGGCGAAGAGTTTCGCGGCGAGATTCGTCACCTGCGGTGAAGCCATCGAAGTCCCACTGAATTTCAGCCGTTGGCCGCCAGGAATATAGCTATCCACTTCGAATCCGTTGGCGTGGACATTGACCATCGGGCCGAAGCTGGAGAACGAGGTTTCCTCGCCGGCTTGGTCAACCGCTCCGACCGTGATCATGTGGGGCAATTCAAAGGAGGAGGGAATGAACTCGTCGAACTTCACATCGTTATCACTGTTGCCGGAGGAGGCGACGAACAGAATTTCCGGCGCACTCCTGAAAGCGGCGAGGAGCGCATCGCGACCGATGTCGAAAATCTCCCGAGCGGATTTCTTGCGCTCCGCAGCATCGCCGACGCCGTTTGCTTCGAGGGCATCCTCGACCCCACGGAGCGAGCCACCCCAGCTCATGTTGATCACACGCGTGCCGGCGTGTTTGAAATAGTCTACGGCCACTTGGCTGGCTGCGGCATCTTTGCGCGCCTGCTCCACGGTGGGCTTTTCGGGAAGCATGTGGTGATCGAAAGTGATACGACCAACGACGATGCGGGCGAAGGGATTGCCGGCGACCGCGATTCCAGTCACATGCGTGCCGTGCGACCAGTTGCCAACCAGACCAAGTCCTTCCAGCGTGGACTTCACTTGATCAGGTTTAAGGGCACTCATGTAGCGTTTAAGGGCAGAGGCCTCGGGGCTGTCGATCGCGGCGCGCACATCGAGAAATCCCTTCAAGCGGGCCAGGTCTTGGGCAATTTGCGTGTGGTCGTCGCCCATCGGGAAAATCAGCCTGGTCTCGGGATTGCTGTGCAGATCGAAAGCAAATCCGTGGTGCCCGTGAGCATCCGTATAAAGGCTGGTTTTAAAAATCTCGGTATCCACGCCGCTATCCCAAATTCCGACGACGACGGGCGAGGCCTTGGCGTCAGAGGCGAGAGACACCAGCGTCGGTGTCCAGCGGTCGGGCTTTTGCACGCGATGAACGGAGACGATGCCGTCGAGGGCGGCGACGATGGCGGATTTGTAGGGCAACAGATTCACGATCTGGTTGCGCATACTGACAAGCTGGCCCGCGACATCACCAGAGATGTTGCCGGAAGTTTTCGCAGCGGGGTCGATCTGTTCCTGCACCAAACCGACCAGGAGAGCTTCGCTGCGAATTTCATAACCGCCTTTGGCCGACTTGAGATCATCCTGCACCACAGTCCACGGCAATGCGCCAGCGAGCGTGGCGAGTTCTGTTTGGAGCAGACCGGCAAACGCGGCCGGCACGGGATGGGAGCGGCGGGCGTTGAGGAAGGCTTCGGTGACGAGACCGGTGGTGAGTTTGAGACTGGGTTTTTCTTCCAGGGCGCGGAGTTCGGTGATCAAGGCGCGCGCGGTGGCGTCGTCGCGAGCGAGCAACGCCAGACTGAGGAGCGTACTCTTGTAGTGCTGCCGGGTGCTACGGTCTTGAATGTCGAAGGTTGCGAGATCGGTCTCGATGTCGTGCTGCACGGCGGCAGCGAGGAGCGCGAAGGCAGCGGCGTCTTTCAGCACTTCGGAAGGCGGCTGGGCCATCGCGTAAGTGTGACGCGGAAGATCGTCGGCGGTGAGGACCGCTTTTTTAACGAGTGAGGGAGGCGCGACTTCAGCGAACACGAGGGGCGCAGGCGTGAAGAGGAGCGCGCCGAGAACGATGGCGAAATATAACGGGAGTCGATTACGTTTCATCGGATGAGTGATGCCATGTTCCGCGAGCAGGGCAAGTGCGGTTGATCGCGGACCAGGGCGCTGAATTTACTTCCTTTCACTGCATCGTCGCCACCGCTAACGTGCCGCGATGTCACTGGCATCACTACACGTCCTCGCCCTTTCCGGCAGTCTGCGCACCCAGTCAATCAACTCCGCAGTCCTCCTTGCCGCCCAATCGCTGGCCTCGGCAAACCTAACGGTGACGATCTACCGCGGCCTCGGTGACCTGCCTCACTTTAATCCCGACCTCGACACCGCGACCCCACCCACAACCGTCATCGCACTACGCGAGGCCATCAATGCCTCCGACGCGCTCTTAATCTGTACGCCAGAATATGCGCACGGCATTCCCGGCACATTGAAGAACGGCCTCGATTGGCTCGTGAGCTATGCCCCCTTCTCCGGAAAATTTGTCGCGATCATCAACGCCCGGCCCGGCGCCGACTACGCCCAAGCGTCGCTCCGTGAAATTCTCTCAGCCATGAACGCCCGGGTGATAGAAAAAGCCTGCGTCACCCTGCCCTTAACCAACAACACACTCGACACCACCGCGCTCCTCAAGCTCCCAGTCATCCGCGAGCGCCTGCAATTTTCCCTCACGACCTTGGAAAACATACTTCGCCAATAAAGCGACCGCTGGAATTCGTGCATCCAAAATTCCAAGACATAAACGGAATACCGGGCAGGCCGAGAAACTGACGAACACTCATAAAGCCAGTGACCTCACATGAGAAAACAGCACGCCTCCACGCCATCCACCAGGCGCATGAAAGAAAAAACAGGGCGCACACCAACACGGCCGCTTACCGACACAGGTGAATTGCCGACTACCTCCCGCCCCGGGCGACTTGCATTCGTCGGGGATAAATCCAGCCGGAACTCCTTTCAAGTCTAGTGTGGTGTAAGCGGCTCCTACATTTGAAGCGAATTTGTCTGACCCCACTCTGGCTCGATTAATTCAGGCGTTTAATTTTCCGGAAGGAAGATTTTTGGGTCAAATATTGTCCGTTAAATATCAAGAGCTCGATTCTCTCCTCCGTGATATATTGCATATTTCCAAAAAGAGGGGTCTCGCCCACCGTCATTTGTTTAACGGTGCCATCCCCTTGCCGAACTTCGATCATGATGGGCGTGCCCCCTATTTGCTGCCGCATGACGTTATCAACGGTCTCGCGGACGTAGATCCAAATCTCAGCCTGATGATTTTCTAGCATCTTGGGTTTGATTGCTTCGGGCTTGCCCATGATTTTCAAAACCTGCTCGGCGGACATCGTGGGCTTGAGTGCAGTCTCAGGCTTTTCAGACGCAAGCGTGGCCGACTTGGCCGAAGCTTTGGCGATTTTCGGATCAGCCGGCGTGGCCGCAAAAATCGCATGTACCAACAGGGTGAACGTTATGACCGCAGCAAAAAATTGACGATGTTTCATAGATAATAAGTATAACACCACGACGCCTCAAAACACTTCTTCAATCAGAAGTTGTTTTCCAGAATAACCTAGCCCAACTAGACCACTCTATCAAAGGCGAATAATCCAACGCCAAAGCACTTAATAGCGTCTACTTCACTTGATTAAATCCAAGAATGAACCGTCAGCGGTTCCCCCACCATCAATTCCAAGACCCTCATTCGAATCCCGGTTAAGCGGCCGTTCAATCGCAACCTTTCTCAATATATTAGACACATAACTCATAGGAGATACTGGAGGATGGGTGTAGGTTCTTTTGGTTACGTTCGCTTTCTTGTATCACGTTATACCCACTCCGCTAGCCACATCCCCTTGTTCATTTCTTTGCTTCCACCCGTGAATTTCCTTTCTTCTCCCCGCCTCGTTTCCCGCTCATGGCGCACCTGTGTATTAGCCGCACTTTGCGCGTTGACCACACCGTCGCAGGCCGCGCTCGATGCGCCGGTGTCGCCCAACGCCATCCCGGCGGTCGGCACGCTCATGAACTTCCTCGATTCAACCCGTGGAAATTATATCGTCTCCGGCCAACAAGAGAGAGCCTGGGATCTGAATGGTTTGGATTTCGATGTGAATTACATCGTCCAGAACACCGGGAAAACCCCCGCAGTTCGTGGCTATGATTTCCTGAACTATTGCTACAGTGCTTCTTCGCGCGCGACTCAAACAGCGACCGAGCGAGCCATCACCTGGTCAAAAAATGGCGGCATCGTCACCTTTTGCTGCCATATGTTCATGAACATCGGTTCGGCAGCGGGCGCGCCACAGTTCTACGTCCCCTCCGCCAACAACGGCGTCGGCACCACCTTCGATATCCGCCAGGCCATCATCAATGGCACACCGGAAAATGTCGAATACCTCGCAAAACTGGACATCATCGCTGCCGAGTTGACCAAACTGCGCGATGCCGGCGTCCCTGTCATCTGGCGGCCATTTCACGAATGCGGCGGCACTTGGTTTTGGTGGAGTGCTCACGGCTCCGCGCCTTACATCACAGCTTATCGCCTCATGTATACCCGCTTTACTCAGATGCACGGGCTCACCAATCTCATCTGGGTTTTCAACCCCATCGATTCGGCCTCAACCATGACGAGTTGGTATCCGGGCGATGATGTCGTTGATATGATTGCCCTCGATACCTATCCGACCGCTGGCACTCACCCGACCTATGCGACCGAGTCCAATCAGATGCGAAATTTCAAGACCGGGCGGAAAGTAATCGCCATGTCTGAGTGCGGAAGCATTCCCGATCCGGCGCTACTCTTCACCCAAGGCGCGGTCTGGTCCTATTTCTGCACCTGGAACGGATTCGAGAATGACCTTACCCGTCACACGGTCTCCTATCTCCAGTCAGTCTACAACCACCCCAAAGTCATTACGCTCGAAAATCTGCCTTCCTTCTACATCCCGTTCCCCCTTTCTTTTTCCACCCAGCCGTCCTCCGCTTCCGGGGTGATTCCCGGTCAGAGTGTGAGCTTCACAATCGGAGTGTCTGGCTCGCCCGCCCCGACTTATCAATGGCAGAGATTACCCGCTGGCAGCGGCACCTGGGCCAATGTGAATAATGGCGGCAGTTACTCTGGCACCACGACCAATACCCTAACCGTGAGCCCTGTCTCCACCGGGATGAGCAGCGATCAGTTCCGTTGTGTCTCCACTAATTCTGCGGGCTCGATCACCAGCAACAGTGCCAGTCTCGCCGTAGGTGTTGCCCCTGCCATCACGACGCAGCCCGCGAGCCAAACAGTGATTGCCGGTAATTCCATCACCTTCACCGCCGCAGCCAGCGGCACGCCTGCGCCCACCTATCAATGGCAAAAAGGGAGCGTGGATATCTCCGGCGCCACCAGCAGCTCGTACACCGTTTCCAATGCCGCCAGTGGAGATGCGGGTTCCTATGCAGTCGTCGCCACCAATGTCGTCGGCACGGCCACCAGCAACAGCGCCACTCTCACCGTCAATGTCGTGCCCGTCTTCACGACCCATCCGCTCAGCGTACCGGCCTTCGTGG
>JANYCF010000172.1 GCA_025360455.1 Opitutaceae bacterium
AAAGCCCGATATCGATTACGCTCTCGTGATCACGACGCCCGCCGGCTTATGCCGCTATGTGGTGGGCGATATCGTGCGTTTCGTTTCGATCGAAACCCCGCGCCTTCATTTTGTCGGTCGCATCCGCCAACAACTCGCCGCTTTCGATGAATATGTGAGCGAACGCGAACTCACCGAATCCCTCCTCGGCGTGTGCTCGGCGCATCAATGGGTCCCGGTGAATTTTCATGTCGCGCCCTATTATCGCCGAGACGGTATAAAACCCCAAGGCGGACACGAATGGTGGATCGAGCTCCGCCCCGGCACGGTGAAAACACCCACCGGCCCGCTCTTAGCCGTGGAACTCGACGAAGCCCTGGCACGACGCAATCCCGTGTACAACCAGCTCCGCCAAACCCTGCGCATCGAGCCTCCCCTTGTGCGACTCGTCATGCCCGGCGTCTTCGAGCAATGGGCCCAAAAATATCGCACCCAATCCGGCGGCGGTCTTCCGTGCTGTCGCCCCGATCGACTGATCGCCGACCAACTCTCCGATCTCACCCGCTTCCACGCCGGCGAAGCGATGATCAGCTGAGCCTTTTCAAAAACTGTAGCCGGGGTCGCTGACCCGGTGATTGAACGTTTAACCCGCGGTCGTGCTTGGTCCATTGCAGCCAGCACACCGGCTTGGCTGGGTGTGGGAGCGGCTTTACGCCGCGATTCGGCAAACCATCGCGGCATAAAGCCGCTCCTACATCGAGGTATGGATCCAGTGGAAATCAAGAAATTCAAAACGAACTGAATCAGAAATCTCGGAGCGCAAGCTGGCTCTCGTCTGCATGAGCGCCGATTAGCGAAAATGAGCGATAAAACCTGCCGATGCCGGTCTGACCCGACGTCTTAAAAAAAGCGCGCTGGATATCGGTTGGTATTCGCCCCATAGAACAGACACCAAACCCGAAACCCCAGACGCTAGACCCCAAACCCCATGCCTCACGACGAGTCCGCGACAAAATCCTTTCACGAAATGCGGCGGAACTTCATCAAGGGCGGGCTCGCTACCGCGCTATTGGGGCCGGCGATTGCCTCCCTCGCGAAGGGCGCGGAGCCGCCGGCCGTTTCGCACCGGGATGAAACGCGGAAATGGCGGCAGGGACCGGAAGGTCAGCGCCAAGCCGATCAGGGCGACGGCACTTTTCTCAATCCCATCCTTTCCGGCGATCATCCCGATCCGACCATCCTAAAGGACGGCGACGATTACTACATGACTTTCTCGTCGTTCAATTCGTTTCCCGGGATCGTCATTTGGCATTCGCGCGATCTGGTGAATTGGCAGCCGGTCGGCCCGGCGCTGCACAAGAACCTCGGCACGGTGTGGGCGCTCGATCTCTGCAAGCACGGGAACCAGTACTACATTTATATTCCCGCCATTCCACCGGGGAAACCCTGGGCGATCTTCGTCATCCACGCCGATAGGATCGAGGGCCCGTGGAGTGATCCGATCGACCTCGGGATCGAGGGCTGTATTGATCCCGGCCATGTCGTGGGCGAAGACGGGAAGCGCTACCTTTTCGTCAATGGCATCCGCAAGATCCGGCTCACCGACGACGGCTTGGCGACGGATGGAAAATTGGAACCGGCCTACGCGCCATGGCGCTATCCGGAGGATTGGGTGACGGAAAACTTCGCGCCGGAAGGACCCAAGCTTCTGCGTCGCGGCCCGTGGTTTTATCTCGTCACGGCGGTCGGCGGCACCGCCGGCCCGGCCACCGGACACATGGTCATTGCGGCCCGCTCCCGGTCCGTCCATGGGCCGTGGGAACATTGTCCGCACAATCCGCTGGTCCGCACCCTTTCGGCCAACGAGCCTTGGTGGTCGCGCGGACATGCGACCTTGGTGGAGGGACCGGCCGGCGACTGGTGGATGGTCTATCACGGCTATGAGAACGGCTTTCGCACCTTGGGCCGGCAGACGCTCCTGGAGCCGATCGAGTGGACCGACGATGGTTGGTTCAAGGCCACGGGCGGCGATCTTGGTCGTCCGCTTCCCATGCCCAAGGGCGGCACCGCGGTCCGGCACGGACTCGCTCTCTCCGACGATTTCTCGGGCAACAAATTCGGGGTGCAGTGGGCGTTTCACGATCCGGCTTCCGATGAGATGGACCGGGTGCGCTACGAGGGAAACTCGCTCGAACTGAAAGGCGCGGGTAGTTCCCCGGCCGGCAGTTCCCCGCTCACCTGCCTCGCGGTGGATCGCGCCTATCAGGTGGAGATCACCATGGAGCTGATCGGCGCGGTCGAGGGCGCGTTCCTCCTGTATTACAACCCGAAGGCATTTGTCGGACTCGGATTCACGGGTGAAAAAGCGAAGACCTACCAGTATGCGACCACCGAAGACTGGGCGAGTGTCCCGCTGCAAGGGCGAAAGATCCGGGCCCGGATCACCAACGACCGCAATGTCATCACCTACCACTATTCGCTCGATGACGGGGAAACCTGGCGGCAGCATCCCACGCGGATGGAGGTCGCAGGAATGAATCATAATGTCTTCGGCGGATTCCTCAGTCTGCGAATTGGAATCTGTGCCTTGGGCACCGGCCGAATCCGTTTGAGTCGGTTCACGTACCAGGCCTTCGAGGGAACGGTGTGAGCCATATCGCGCCGTGGTGGTAGGGCGAATCCTCCGGATGAGCCGCTGCTCTCTCGGCTCGGCAGGGACCAGCTTTCACCAAGGCAATGGCTCGGCAAGCGCCTCGCCCTACCTCGGATTCCAAATCCGCACGGCTTTAGCCAGTCCCCCTGCAACAACCCGGCTCTGCGCTTGATTTTGCCTGGTTCCCGCGCAACCTTGGCCGCATGAGCGTTGCCGAACTGGAAAAAACCATCCGCGGGCTGAGTGCCGGAGACCGGAAGGCACTGGCGACGATTGCGACACGCATGAAGCAGCGCCATTCCACAACGCGACGGCGGAAGCTTGCAGTGACCATGCGAGCCATGGATGCGGGCAAGAAATTCACCTGGGAAGAGGTCAAACAATCACGTGCCGAACGCCGCAAGGCTTCGGACGGATGAGGCCATACCGGACCGTCTTCAACCGCCAGGTCTTGAACTTTGTCGCTGACGCGGACGAAGACATCTTCGTGGAGATCGAACGATGGGTAAACCGGATTGAACGTATGCCCGCCACGCCCGGGGATTACACGGAAGAGGACGAGGACCATCGGGAGTTGCAGGTCGTGGTCCTGCAACGGGTGGCCATCACCTATTGGCCCGACGATGCCGTGAGGGAAGTGCGGGTAGTCCGCATCGAGGCCAATTTGGAAAACTGAAACACCAGCGCGGCCAAGTCCATGTCCGCCCACCTCGGCGCACCAAGGAGAAAGTTTTCAGCTGTCGGGCCGTCGTTTGCTTGCCGCGTCATAGCGCAGGCGACGATGGGTCGACGTGCCGCATCCGCGTCGATTCGCGGAGAATAATCAGCTTGTTCAAGATTAGTGACCATCAGTGTCCATTAGTGGTTAAACATTCCGGGGCACGGGAAACGAGATTTCACGTTGGAGCGATCACCACGGTACCGAGCGAAGCGACATCGACCAACACACGGAACACACGAAAGGTTTCGCTCCGGCCGTGCCCTCAACCCTCAACTAACGCCTCTCAACTCCGCACACTCGATTCTCCGCTCTCGACTGCCTTGTCGCGCCGTTTTGTCGGACCCTAGCTCCAGGAGCGCGGGCTGAAGGCTTGGCGAAGGCGGATCGCCGACTTCGCCACCGCAGCTCGCAAACAGCTTGGTTTGGTCTGACCCCGAAGACCAAACTCGCCTGTTATAGGCGTGTTTTTGCGTTAATGCGTACGCGATGAAGATTGAAACTCCCTGAAATTTGAGTTTCCTGCTTTCCATGACCGTAGTGATCACCAAGCCATCGGAACGTCAGGTGCAGCAGCAAGTGAAAGCCATGCGCGAGGCCGCTCGCAAGCTCGCTACTTCTCCTGACAAAGGCCGCGCCTTCCTCGTCAAAAAAGGATTTGTTACGAAGGGCAACAAGCTCACGCGTAAGTACGCCGCCTGAATCAGGGATGTACGCTTCCGCTTTTGTCCTCGGGTTTCACGGCTGTGACGAGAGCGTTGCGGAAAAGATTTTTGCCGGCAAAGAACATCTTAAGGTGAGCGGGAACGCTTACGACTGGCTGGGCGAAGGTATCTATTTCTGGGAAAATAGTCCCACCCGTGCCTTGGATTGAGCGAAGTTCGTTCATGCCAACCCTGAGTTTTTCAAAACAAAAATTTCCAAGCCCGCTCTCATTGGTGTACTGATTGATCTCGGTTTTTGCCTCGACTTGACTGAGGCCGGATCACTGCTGGTGATACGTGAAGCACACGACGCTTTGATCGATTTTCTGAAGGTGCTCAAATACCCCATTCCGGAAAACGAGCAGGGCGGTTCGAAAGACGAAGACTTGGTCAAACGCCACTTGGACTGCGCTGTGATCAATTACGTGCATAGCATTAACGAAATGGCAGAGTTGCCTCGTTACGATACCGTTCGCGGTATGTTCTCTGAGGGCGAACCACTCTATCCGAATGGTCGCATTATGGCCAAGACTCACGTGCAAATTGCGGTGCGCCATCCGCGTTCAATTCGCGGATACTTCCGTCCGATTCCTGAGCACGAACAATAGAGGGGCACTGCCTGGCTCAGGAGACTCGACTCTCCGCTCTGGACTGCATGGACACCGCTACGACTATTGGGACGAAACCACCAACCCCGCCCACCAACTCTTCCTCCAAGGCGCCGAGCCGGAAACAGCTTCACTACCACAACCCTCAAGCAGCTGAAGTCGATTTGACCGTTTTGGTCGTTCAGTTGACTTGCGCTACCCTCGGCCAGATCACCTCCCCATTATTCCAAATCGATAAAATTTCAATCTTCCGCTTTTTTGTATCGGACGAATCATGCGCACGCAATTCAAATCCAAATTCGTATCTGTATTCGCGCGAAGATGCCGTAAGGAGTTCTAGTTTAAGGCGGTCAAACCTTCTCTGCTTCGACGAACGGTTACTACGTTTCTTCAGCTCAATAACCAGATAATTAGGACCAAATTGTCCGGGTTGATGGATAATAATGTCTGGCCGAATTCCAATTGATCGATTGTAGCGAAGGTTTCGCTTAGCGGCTGCAATGATCTCCGCATATTCACCCATGTCATCGAGTATTTTAGGACCAGCCCCGAGATTTCGGTATTCAGGATTCACGTGCACTTCGTTCGGAACTTCGGGCCGCATGACGGCCTCAAGATGGAGCACCAAGCGATCACTGATAGCGGTTTCGCTCTCACCGCCTTGTCTTCGAGGTTGCAGCATCCACTGACCTTCGGCCGTCCTGAAATTCTCAAACGCTTGATTTAAGTAGCGCTTCACAACGTCGAGATCACGGAGCGGCAGATACATCGATCACCTCTAAGTACTAATTACCCAAAACTTTTGCGCTTCTTGAATCAAAAATGCCAACCCCTAACGGGCGGTTTATGTTTTTCCGGCTCGTTTTTATCTGTCTGGCACGTTGTCCAGTGGTGACGTGCTGGCGTGATGTCCTGGCCAGCAACAATCCCTTCGCCATCATCGTTGGCATCACAGAGTCCAACTCCGTGGGTGCAGGAATCCGAGGGGGTAGGAATCCGAGGGGGTCAGGAATCCGAGGGGGTCAGGCCGCTAGACGCTACTTCGTTGCTTTGCTCAAGTAAACGATCCGACTGATTCATGCTGGGCTTATCCGTGTCGAACGAACTCAGGCCACTTCAGCCACTTCAAACTACGGAGGAAAACGAGAACGATTATGAGAACGAGAACGATGGGACGGAAACCGCGAACTCGGGGATTGATCCCCCAAGGTTTAATGCGTTGTTTCGCGCAAACGACCTTCCGTGCAAAAGCTCAACCCAATTGCGGTGAATAATGCCGGTCGGCAAAAGATTTTCATGAAACGCTTAGCTATCGTCCTGATCCTCGTCTCAAACATCGCTTTCGCCGCCGACAAGCCGGCTTCGCTTGAAAAGCGCGTCGCGGCCCTTGAGCAGGAGGTCGCGGCCCTGAAAGAAGAGAACCGAAAGTTGAAAGAATCTGCGTTCGAGGTATTCGCTACTCAACTCGAAGAGCGCGAGCGGAAAAGCGCTCGGCTCTACTACAAGAATTTCATCCTGCCGACGATCAGCGGTCTGCTTAAGGATTTCGGCTCAAAAGCTCCGATACTCCCAAAAGAAGAAGAGATCAACACACTCGCAGATGCCTATCGCCCGATGGTCGAAATGCTCACGCAATTGGGCGCCGTGGCTTCAGGAGATGAGCCGAAAGCCGTAACAGAAAAGACAACCCCATGACTAAACTCCGCGTTGAAAGCTTCACCATTTCGATTGACGGCTTTGGCGCCGGCCCGGATCAGAGACTGGAGAACCCGCTGGGCGTCGGCGGACCTGAGTTTTAGTTTCGGGTCTGGGGTCTTGAGTCTTGGGTTTGGGGTAGCCGCAGGCCTCCGTGCCTGTGGTGTCCTGAAGTCAGTTGTTTGAATCATTCTCTTTCTCATTCTCTCGATGCTTTTCCATTCGGAGGAGAGAACGAGAACGATGGGATCAGTCACGACCCGGGGAGTCGATCAGGGGAATCTTGGCGGACCTCCGCTCCTTCCCTTCGGCGAGAGGTCAGGAGATCTGAGTCCAATGTCTGTACCGCTCCTACCAGACCGAAATTTGCAGCGTGTGGGAAACAGGAACGAATGCCTGGTGGATGGCTTGGACCAAGCGCGCGCGTTCTGCTTCCGTGCGTGTCACTGCGCCCGCGAGGTCGGCCTTGCCTTCGGCGCCGTGGAAAATCTCCCTCACCTGTTTTGTCTCGTATGCCTGTTTCGCGGCGATGGCTTCATCGACTCGCGCGAAGGCCGGGCCGAATGGATTTTCAGGGAACTCTTCAGCGAGATTCACGCCGGCTTCGAGTTCTGCCGAAGTGAGGATTCTCATTTCATCGCCCCACCGGATGGAGTAGTGGGCCTTGGGGTCGCCATGGATGACGAGAGTGAAGCGGTTGAGTTGCGCATTGAAGGGCACGAGCGACATGCCGGACCGAATGGAGTCATCGCGCTCCACGGGTCCGTCGGCATAGAACGGATAGCGATGGCTGGTGATCGCCAGCTCATAACCGTCAAAATGATCGACGACGTGTCCCGCCGTTGCTTGGGCGGACTTCGTTTTCATGTCGACGGTGATCGTCCCCTGATCGCCATCCAAGCCCAGCCCTCGAAGGAACGCGTAAGCCATCACGAGGTGCCCCGCCCAATTGGGATGAATGCCGTCGCGTCCTGCAAACGCGTATGGCACCTCGGGATTTCCGCCGTAGCGCGCCCGTGCCGTGAAGCCGACGGTGAGCATGGGCCAGAAAACGTCGGCGAAGCGCGAGCCCTCCGTGGTGGCCACGTCGAGCGCGATGTCACGCAGCGTGCACAGATTCAAATTAAGCTCGTCCAGTGTGCCTGCTCGGCTGCGAACCCACGTGGCATACCGCTCAGTGATTCCCGGTGAGCCGACGACGACCCGCATATTGGCGGCTTTGAACTGCTCGACCAAGGCGGTGAGATTCTCGCGAAACCACATGCCGTTCGCGTCGTCGTACGGTCGATACTTGGCATCGTTCATGCCATAGCAGAGCGTCGCGACGCTGGGGTGAAAACGAAGGCAGTCCTGTTCGACGCGACGGCGGAAACCTTCCACGGTCTCGCCGCCCCAGCCGAGTTGACGTACCTCGATTTCGAGATCCGGTCGGCAAACGGTGAGGTACGTCTCGATGATCCGGGAGTACATCCTTTGCTCGGTAATCGAATCACCAATCACCGCTAGGCGATCCCCTTTCTGCAGCAACAAGGGGCCGGGTTGCGGAGCGAGACGGGGATTGTATTTGGCAAAAGTAGGGGTCATCAGGCTTCGGTTGATACTGTATCGCCGCCGGTGCGGCGGCCACGTGACCTGCCACGAGAAG
>JANYCF010000006.1 GCA_025360455.1 Opitutaceae bacterium
CACGAACTGGCGCACCGTGCAAGCGACGCTGAAAGCAATGCAGCAATTAAGCCGCGCGGTTTTGTTCACGACCGTGCCCGGTGCCCCTCGGCGTAAACGCCTCGGCAAGAAAGTCCTTGGGATTACTTAAGCGCCATTCGCCTCCGGACGCGTTTTCTGCAACACGCATCGCCACCTTCCGGTTCCTTGCTGTCCGTGTCACCTCGGCGTAGTCGGAGACCGGGCTCCACAGCCGGCCACTACGTCGGCACCGAGGAACAAATCACCGCCGAGTTCCGCAAAGTCCGCGACGAAATGAAACGAGCCTTCGACGCCTACGCCGCCGGGCTGCGCAAGGCGTAGCGACCCGTTTTTTTGTTGCCGACTTTTTCTACCAGGCCGGCTTCCAGCAACGGTCGCAACAAATCGAGTGTGCCTTGTTTGGATATCTTGAGCGCTGACCACAGTTCAACCGGGGCCATGGTGCCATGATCGCGGAGGAGTTGGAGCAGCTTTTCCTGCTTTGGGCGCAGCACCAGTTTATCAGGCAACTTTACGTTGTACGCCTGTATCCGTAGCCACACGCGTTCGAGCGTCTGGTGCAGGCCTTCGGTGCAATACTCCAGCCAGCTGGTGAGGTCTTCACCTTCTTTCCGCACCGCTTCCAAAGCAGCGTAGTAACGCGGACGGTCTTCCCAGTAATATTCATCGACGGAGAAAATGTGGTGGGTGTCAAAGCCTCGTCGGTACAGTTCCCACAGCGCGAGGGCGCGCCCGGTGCGGCCGTTGCCATCCGCAAAGGGGTGGATGGCTTCGAAGCGGTAGTGCAGGATCGCCGAGCTGAGCACCACCGAGAGGCTGGCGGAGCGTTTATTCCACCAGTCGAGCAGTTCGAACATGAGGCCGGAGACTTCATGCGGCGAAGGCGGTCTATAACGTCCGACGCGCACGGCGATGGTGCGATAGCGGCCAGCTTCGCCCTGATCCATGACTGCGCCGGCGAGGATGCGGTGAAGCGCAAACAAGTCCTCATGCCGAATGGTTTTCTTTGAAACGTGTTTCTCCACATGCCGCAGACCCGCGAAGTAGTTGAGGACTTCGCGGCTGGAACGTGCGTCGGAGGCGACAGGCTCACGGCCTTCTTCCAAGGCGCGCACTTGTTCGAGTGTCAGCGGATTGCCCTCGATGGCGGTCGACGCGTGAACGTTACGAGTGCGGGAATCCTTTTGCAGAGCCGGAATCCACGAGAGCTCGACTGCCGCACCCAAAATGCGCGTTCGCAGCGCTGCCACGGTTTCTACCTGAGACAACAGGCTTGGGGTGATGGAAAACAGGGGTTCGTAGCTCACGAAAATGAGTCAAGTATAAGTCAAGTTATGAGTCAAGTAGGCGAGAGTTGGCTGCAAAAGGCTCGGTGCCGCAGCGACTACTTCAGCGCCTCCAGCGCGGCGAGCTACCGCTCGGCGAGGCGATGGGTGGCGATGCGGGCGATGGATTTCATCTCACACCTTCACCAGGTTGAAACTCACCTTGTAGCAGTGGAAGACGAAGTTCGGCGTCATCGTCTGAGCGCGGCGAAGCACGTTGATCAGTTCCTCACCCAGCCGATCACGACCGTCGTCACGGTTTTCGGGAGCGCCGACGAGGTCTGCCTGATGTTCCCCGGCAAAGTGAACCGACACCACTGGGGCTTTCCGATCCCGCCCATCACGTCGGCACCGAAGAGAAAATCACCGCCGAGTTCCGCAAAGTCTGAAACGAAATGAAGCGGTCTTTACCGCCTCCGCCACCGGCCTGCGCGAGGGACAAACCGCCCGTACCCGCCTTACCAGTTGGAGTAGCTGACCGGATTGTCCGACCTCTACTCCTTAATTGAAACGGTTTCAGCTTTTCGGAGTTACGTCCGGATACGGCCCGAGGAAACGCTCGCCGTTGAAGTGGATCATGTGGTCGGGGTCTTCGGCGATCCAGACTTCGGATTCCCACGCGATCTGCGAGCCGAAGGTCTGCATGGTGCGGCGATTCTCGAAGGCGGTGACGAACACCAGTCCCGCTTTGCAGCCGGCGAACAGATCCTTGAGTTCCTTGCGGCGCTTACCATCCACCGGCCCGGCGTTGGTGACGGCTTCGATGAGCAGCAGCCAATTTCTCTTGGTGTCGTGAACGATGAGATCGGGAATCTTGGCGGCGGTGTCGAGGGTGATACCTAGGTCAGCCAAGCATTTTGAATCAAGGTAAACGCGTTTCCCCTTGGTGTCGCAAATGCCAAGGACTGCGGCATGGGGATACCAGCGAGCGCAGAACACCTCGATGACGGCTTTGACTAGACGGCCCCATCGATTTCGCAGAGTGCCGGAGTTCGTAACCGCAGGAGTCCCGAACATTGAAGCCATGAAATCAGCGACAGGCGCCGCGGTGAGGAACTGTCCAAGTTCCTCCTGCCGATTTCTGGGGTGTTCTATGGTTTCATGTTTCATGCGCTCAGGCTGTGAGGCGACGGATGGTTGCGAGCTGCTGCATAACTTCACAGCTTAGGATTCTTCGGTTTCGGCGATTTGTGCAATGCTTTCGTCGTGTTTTTGAATGCGATGTCCTTCGGTTGGCTTCGGCCGGAGGGGACAGAAGGGAAGAGGCCGAGTTTTCTCCGCAAGTTTGCTTGCGAAATGGGTCCACTCTTCGCCTGCTTCTCTTCATGAATCCTGAAGGCTACCAACCCGATCTGCCGCCTCCCGGCCCGTATCAAGATTTCAAGCGTCGTTACCCGGCTGTCGTCGAAGCCTACGAAAAACTCGGCAAGACCTGCCACTGGCAAGGACCGTTGGAACCCAAGATTCGCGAACTCGTGAAGATTGGTATCGCCATCGGTGCCGGTCTCGAAGGCGCGACTCGCGCGCATGTGCGCCTCGGGCTCAAAGAGGGCGCTTCGCCCGATGAGATCCGGCACGCCGCACTCCTCGCCGTGACCACGCTCGGTTTTCCGTCCACCACGCGTGCCATGGGCTGGATTGACGACGAAATAGACGGCACGCGCGACTGATCCGGATAGTTCACACCCAAGCTATGAAATTCTTGAGACACAGAGACAGAAGGAGGAGCACAGAGGCCACAGAGCGATACACGAAGCCCCAAGCTCCCTCTATGATGTTCAAGCTAGCGCATCAGCGTGAGAACTTCCCGTACCTTGGACACTCCTTCTCGCTCTCTGCCCTCGGTGTAATGGATTGGGCTTCTTTCGGCATGAACTATTCAGTCTAACCGCCACCCGTCCATGCCGCTCGACAAATACCAACGCGAAATCGATTACCTCCGGATATCCCTCACGGATGTCTGCAATCTCCGTTGCGTGTATTGCATGCCTGAGCACATGGCTTTCCGAAAATCGGCGGAGTTGCTCACCGACGCGGAATTGATCCGGCTCATTTCACTTTTTGCCAAAATTGGCTTCAAGAAAATCCGTTTCACCGGTGGCGAACCCACGTTGCGTCGCGGCTTGGTTGATCTCGTCCGCCATACGACAAAGCAGACGGGCATTCGGCAAGTCGGGCTCACCACCAACGGCCTTCTCCTCGACCAACTAGCGCAACCTCTCGCCGATGCCGGCCTCACCTCGGTCAATGTTTCCCTCGATACGCTCGACCCGACGCGCTTCCGCGAGCTCACGCGCTGGGGCAACGTTCGCGATGTCCTCGAAGGTCTGACCGCTGCGACAGCCGCCGGTCTGCGCGTGAAACTCAACGCCGTGCCGATTCACGGCGTGAATGACACCGATGCGGCGGTCGCTCTCGCTGAGCTCACGTTGAAGAACGACTGGCAAGTGCGCTTTATTGAGATGATGCCCTTCGCGAACAACGTCACTTTCCAGACGGGGCAGATCGTGCGCGAAGTCGAATTGCGCGCGCATCTCGAAACCGTCTTCGGTCCGCTTGAACCGTTGCATGACGGCAAACTCGATGGCGAAGCGCGGATGTTTCGGATTCCGGGCGCGCCGGGTGCCATCGGTTTTATCAGTCCGGTTTCCACGCCGTTTTGCGCCGCGTGCAATCGCGTGCGGCTCACTGCCGATGGCCGGCTCCGACTGTGTTTGCTGCGTGATGATGAGGGCGACATCCGTGGCTTGCTGCGTCGCGGTGCTACGGACGACGAAGTGGAAATTGCCCTCCGCTCGGCTATCCATCGCAAACCCTGGGGCCACGATCTCGCGGGTGATTTGATTCCCGCCAGCCGCGGCATGTCCGAAATCGGCGGCTAAGCTGATTTTATCGCGATGACTTCATCCAAGAAAATTACCGTCAAATTCTTCGCTCTCCTGCGCGAGCAGGCGGGCTGCCGCGAAGTCACGCTTGATACCACCGCGGCCACGCCGGCTGCGCTTTATGCCGAGCTGATGCAGACGCGTGGTCTCACGGTGCCGCCGGGGATTCTGACTTTCGCCGTGAACGAGCGCTACGTGTCTGCCGATACCGCTCTCGCCGCGGGAGACCGCGTGGTTTTCATTCCGCCGGTCGCCGGAGGCTGAGCTATGTTTGCCGTCACCGAACAACCGATCGATACCGCCGCGTTGCGCGCGAGCCTGCAGCGGCCCGAAGCTGGCGCACTCGTGGTCTTCGAAGGCTGGGTGCGCAATCACCATAATGGTCGTGCGGTCACGCGGCTCGAATATGAAGCCTTCGCGGAGATGGCGCAGAGCGAAGGCGATGCGCTCGTCACGGAAATCCAACAGGAGTTTCCCGGGGTGACTATCACCTGTGTGCATCGCTGCGGCGATCTCGTGCCGGGTGACATCGCGGTTTGGATCGGAGCCGCTAGTGCGCACCGCGACGACGCCTTTCGCGCGGCCCGTCTGATGATCGAAGAAGTGAAACGGCGCCTGCCGGTCTGGAAAAAAGAGCATCACCCCGGCGCGGCTCCCGTGTGGGTGAACTGCACCGAGGACACCGGCGTGCAACGCAACGCCGCCGCTTTTAACGCCCGTCAGTCTTCTCTGCCGGAAGTGGGCGACGCCGGACAGCAACGCCTCGCGCAGTCTAGCGTGCTCGTGGTGGGCGTGGGCGGACTCGGTTGCCCCGCTGCGCAGTATCTGGCCGGGGCCGGTGTTGGTCGGCTCACGCTGGTCGACGGTGGCCGAGTCGAACTCTCCAATCTTCATCGGCAGATTCTTTTTGAAATGGGCGACGTGGGCGCACCCAAGGCATCACGAGCCGCTCTCGCTTTGCGCGCCCGCAATCCGAACATCACCATCGAAGCATTCTCTAGCGACATCACGGCGTCGAATGCGCGCACCCTCGTCACCGGGCGCACCGTGGTGCTGGATTGTACGGATAATTTCACGACGCGCCTGATGCTGCATGATCTCTGCCTCGAGCTCGGCGTACCGCTCGTGCAAGCGGCGGTGCATCGTTGGGAAGGCGTGTTGGCTATTTTCCAGCGAGGCGAGGGCGGTTGTCTCTATTGCACCGGCTTGCCCGCACAATCCGTGGAACTCGATGCCACCGGCAACTGCGCAGGCGCTCCCGTGTTTGGCCCCGCGGTCGGTGTGCTCGGCCTGCTCCAAGCCACCGAAGCAATCAAAGTTTGCCTCAGCTGTCCTGTCACGGAAATCGCGACGCGCTACACGCTGCTGATCGATACGCTCTCCACTGACATCACACGCGTGGAGCGGCCGGCGAGGGTCGATTGTCCGTTTTGTCGCGGCGTGGCTCCGGCCACGAGCGCAGCGAGCGGTAGCGATGACGGTTCGCCGCTTTGGGTGGATCTGGTGGGGATGGCGGATTTGCACGCGCCTCGCCTCGTCGTGTTGGTCACCGAAGCAGAGAGCCGGGAGTTTGTGTTACCGAGGGCGGCGCGCGTGCTGCATCCCGCCGATTCCGTGACGTTGAAAAATGTCGCGGCGGAGACAACGGGACCGTTGGTGCTGGTGTGTCCTTTCGGCCTGCGCAGCGCGGCGATGGCGCGCGGACTGCGAGCTTCGGGTAAGAGCAATGCTTTCGCGCTGGTTGGCGGATTGTCGCGCGTGCGGCTGGCTGGGTCGTCGTCGGTTCGCCCGGAGGCACAGGCATGATCGCGTCGGTATTGATTATCGCTTCCGGCAAACTATTAATTACCTGAGTCCGCTCTTAATTTCTGCATGAAAAAACAATTTTCCCATCTGGATGCACGCGGTGAAGCCCGCATGGTCGACGTGAGCGCGAAGCCCGTACAATATCGGCGCGCCATCGCGGTCGGTGAACTGCATTGCGCGCGCTCGACGATCCGCGCGCTGAAAGCGAGCGCGTTGCCCAAGGGTGATGTGTTGGCCGTGGCGCGCATTGCCGGCATTCAGGCGGCGAAGCGCACCTCTGAACTTATTCCGCTCTGTCACCCGTTGCCACTGCATCAGGTGAGCGTGGATTTTGTGGTGAAGAGCGATCGGATTCATATTCAAGCGACGGCGATCACCGAGGGGAAAACCGGCGTCGAGATGGAGGCGCTGATGGCCGTGAGTGTGACTGCGCTGACGCTCTACGACATGATGAAGGCGGTGGATAAAGCCATGCGCATCGAGGGCGTCACCCTCGCGCTGAAAGAGAAAAGATGAACCGCATCGAACATCTCTACATCTCGCCCGGGCACAATTATTTTGGGCATCACGGTGGACCTGCCGATGACCATCCGGTAGTCGCGGTGGCAGAAGTGGAGTGCATCGCCGGGCGCGGTCTGCGCGGTGACCGCTTTTTCGACTACAAGCCCGATTACAAGGGACAGATTTCTTTTTTCGCGATGGAAGTGCTCGAAGCGATGGGGAAGGAACTCGGCGTGCCGGGTGTGGAGCCGGCGGCGGTGCGGCGAAATATTTTTACGCGAGGTTTCGATTTGAACGCGCTCATTGGGAAAGAATTTGAAATCCAAGGGGTCCGTTTTGCCGGTATGGAAGAATGTCGGCCCTGTTACTGGATGGACCAAGCGGTCGCACCGGGCGCGGAGGCGTGGCTGAAAGGGCGGGGCGGATTACGCGCGAAAATTTTGAGTGACGGTTGGCTGCGGGTGGCGACGGTAGCGGCCACATGAAATTCAGTGCGCTCATTCTCGCCGGCGGTCGCTCGCAACGGATGGGGCGCGACAAGGCCATGCTTGATATTGACGGCCAGACTTTGCTGACGCGTCAGATCGCACTCGTGCGCGAGTTGGGGGCCACCGAAATTTTTGTCTCCGGTCGTGTCGGCGTGGATTATACTTCGTTCGGTTGTGAAGTCTTGTTCGATCTTTTCCCTGATGCCGGTCCCTTGGCCGGAGTCGAACGCGGCTTGGCCAGAAGCACCACTCCGCTGTTGCTCGTGTTGGCCGTGGATCTGCCCCGGATGACGAAGGATTATTTGCAGCGACTCTTGCTCGCTTGCACGGAAAACGCCGGCGTGGTGCCGGAAATCGACGGGCGGTTGGAGCCTTTGGTGGCGGTTTATCCACGCCGTGCCCATGCGTTGGCGATGGAACATCTGGGCTCGGGCGATAACAGTATGCAGCATTTCGCGATGGCGATCGAGGAGGCAGGTGGGTTGAGCTTTATGCAGGTGACAAAGGACGAGGAAGCGCAGTTTTTTAACTGGAATACGCCGGAGTCGGAATAGGCCAGCATGGTTCAATCCGTACGGTAGCCGCGTTGAAGTGTAGCGACGACGTGGTCACGGCTGCGTCCACGCTTTCGCCTTCGGCTCAAGCGCGGCTACGTGGATGATTTATTCCGCTTACGGCCCTTGTGGCCATGCCGTCGGGCACCGCCCAAACCGGCACGCCGACAAGCGGCGGCCTTACAATTATGAAACCCACCGTAATAAAAGCCTGGCCCGTGATTGCGCACCGGCGGCATTTGCAGTTGCACGGGGCCGGGTCGGCGTTTCGCTGACACCCTTCGCATGAAACTACACATTCCGCCCGGCGACTTTGCCGGTTATATTTTTGATTGCGACGGCACGCTCGTCGATACGATGCCGCTGCATTTCCGTGCTTGGGACAAGGCGATGCGATTGGCGGGATTGAAAGAAGGTTTGAGTGAGGAATTATTTTATTCCCTTGGCGGAATGCCGACGCGCATGGTCGCCCAGACGTTCGCCGAACATTACGGCATCACGATCGATGCGGATCTGATTTTCCATCAGAAGGAGGAGATGTTTCTGGAAATGCAAACGGAGATGAAGGTCATAAAACCCGTGGTGGATTTTGCGCGGAAGATGCAGGGCCGTGCCCCGATGAGCGTGGCGTCGGGTGGTCCTAAGCCCGTGGTGAAGAAAACGCTCGAGCTAATGGGAATTGCGGATCTGTTTCCCGTCGTGGTGACGCCGGAGGATGTCACGCACGGCAAGCCGTCGCCGGAAATGTTTTTGCTCGCCGCCAAACTGATGGGCGTGCCACCGGAGAAATGCCTGGTGTTTGAGGATGCGAAGCCGGGTTTTGATGCGGCGATTGCCGCGGGGATGCAGTACGTAGTTGTACTGAGTCGGGTTGTTTAGAGTCCGTTAATTAGAGGCAGCCAAGGGAACCGGACTTGCTGCGGAACTGAGCGCAATGATGCTGCAAGTATGAAACGAATCGCTCTCCTGTTTGTATGTGGCGCGCTTGTCGCCTCGGCTCAGGAAGTCAGAATTAGTCGCGCGGCCTTGCTGCGATCGGAACGAAGTATGATATCGCTGCGAGCGGGCACGATTGTCGATGTTTTGTCGCGCGACCAGTGGACACTTACGGTCCGTTTCAATAATTATACCGGCATTATTCCTGCGAGCTGTTTGGCGCCGGGCACCTTGTCGAAGCCGGATGAATGTCATTTTGGAGGTTCCGCTAGGAAAACAGAATCGCCCTTTGGCAGTGGCGTGAACAAGGCGAAGGGAAGCGACATCAACGCTGGTCAGATTAGTCCGAAAAAGAGCGATATACTCCTGGCAGCCAATTAAGAGTTGTGCGGACGATTGCTGAACGATTTTAGGCACGTCGTCGCATCGAGTCGGGTCGTTTAGACTTTGTGAAATAGTTGGATCTTTTGGGCAGTGTCTTGCCTCGGCGTTTCACCTGAGAAAACTCCGGAAATGAAACGACTCGCTTTGCTTTTTCTGCTCGGAACTCTTGTTGGCTCGGCTGAAGAAATCAGGATTGTACGGCCGGCAATGTTAAAAGCAGAACGCAGTATCGTTTCGCTGAAAGCGGGTACGACAGTCGATTTGCTGTCACGTGATGAGAATACGCTCACCGTGCGTTTTAACAATGTAACCGGGAAGATCCCGGCCAGCTGCCTAGCTGCTGCCGAAAATGCAAAACCGGAAGAATCAAAGCCAGTGGCCTCGAAAACAGAGGCAGCTAAACCTAGCGAACCAGCCAGGCAACCCGGCTCGCATTACGGCAAAATCGTGAAAAAAGCCAAGGACACTGTCGCGCAACACGACCAAGCTAGCGTGCAGCCGGTGGATGAAGTTTTAGCTGCTAAATAAGCTTTGGTAGCCGAGGCCGCCAAATTTGATTTGAACCAATGGGGCAAGGCGCAAGGTTTGAGTCCATGACTTTTGCTGAGCTGGCCAATCCGGGCGTACTGACGCAGCCCATCTACGAACCGGGCAAACCCATCGATACGGTGGCGCGTGAGCTGGGACTTGACCCGACCGGGATTATCAAGCTGGCGTCGAATGAGAATCCCCACGGCTCATCTCCCCTGGCGATCGCCGCCGCGCAACGCGCCTTGCAAGAGGCGAATCTCTATCCCGACGGTGGCTATTATTCACTGAGGCAAAAACTGTCCGCCAAACTGGGGCTGGGCATGGATCAGTTTGTGATGGGCAATGGTTCCAACGAGCTCATCGAGTTGATGGGCCACGCATTTCTCGCACCTGGAGCGGAGTGCGTGATGCACCAGTCGGCGTTCATTGTTTATAAATTGGTGACGTTGATGTTCGGTGCGAAGCCGGTGGAAGTGTCGCTCGCGGCCGGACTGCGACAGGATCTCCCAGCCTTGCTGGCGGCCGTGACGCCGAAGACCAAGTTGGTGTTTTTGGCGAGTCCGGCGAATCCCACGGGAGCGACCAGCACGGCGGAGGAAATCATGGCGCTCGTCCGGGCGTTGCCGCCGCATGTCATTCTCGTGATGGATGAGGCCTACGTGGATTTCTTGGACAACGCGCCAGACCTGCGCCCGCTCATTGCGGAAGGGAAGAAAGTGATTTGCCTGCGGACGTTTTCAAAAATCTATGGACTGGCTTCGTTGCGCATCGGTTACGGCTATGCGGCACCGGAGTTGATCGCCATTCTCCAGCGCGTGCGCCAGCCGTTCAACGTGAACGCGATTGCCTCAGCCGCAGCGGTGGCCGCGCTCGACGACGAGGAATTTGTGACCAAATGCCGGCGCGAGAACCGGGTGGGACTGGCGCAGCTCGGTGCGGGTTTCACTCAACTCGGGTTGGAATTCGTACCGGCACAGGGGAATTTCGTTTTGGTGAAGGTAGGCGATGGCGGCGCGGCTTTCGATGCTTTGCAACGGCAGGGTGTGATTACCCGGCCGGTGAAAGGTTATGGCCTGCCCGAGTGGCTGCGCGTGACGGTCGGTACGCAGGCGCAGAACGAACGCCTGCTGAAAACGCTGGCGAGCGTGCTGGCGAAGCGGTGAGAGCGGATCGTACTGTAGGAGGGGCTTTATGCCCCGATTCGAATACTCGATTATTCTCGCCCGTCTTTGATCGGGGCATAAAGCCCCTCCTACAGTTGAACCAGTCGGCCCTACCTGCGCTTCCCTTCCGCCCGAGTGAGCCGGTCATTGATCGCGGTGGCCAGTGCGCCGCCGGATCGTGGAGCGGATTCGATGATCATCCGCGCAAATTTGCCGGCATCAGCTTGGCGCAGGATTGCGAAGAGATTGTGGGCGACCTCAGTGGGTTTGCCGCTGGCGCTGAACCAGAAAGTATTCGCTCCGCCGTTTCGCGGTTTCCTCTGGAAGATTAACGCCGTGTCTGCGCCAACCGCTTTCCTTTGTGCTGCTGTGATGCGCGCGGTGAGAGTGAGCGGCGTATGCGGGCTGTAATGCTGGTCGAGCAGGCCGGGAGAGAGAACGGCTACGGGAGTGTTGCCGCTCACCACGCGGGCTTTCAGGCCTGCCTGGCGCAATACCGCGAGTATGTCCGGTCCGGAGATCGCGCCCGGACGCAGCACGCGTAATACTCCGGTCGGGCTCACGGCCACGATGGTCGATTCCACGCCGACGCGGCACGCTCCGCCGTCGAGAATGTGTTTGATGCGGGTGCCGAGTCCGAGTCGTACATGTTCCGCGGTGGTGGGGCTGACATAGCCGAAGAGATTGGCACTCGGGGCCGCGAGCGGCAGGCCGGAAAGTTTCAGCAAACGCCGGGCGAGCGGGTGCGCGGGTGAACGCAACGCCACGGTGTCTTGTCCTGAGGTGACGATGCCTGGCACGATTTTCCTTTTCGGTAAGACGAGTGTCAGTGGTCCGGGCCAGAAGTGCCGGGCGATCACGCGGGCAGCGTCGTTGAACTCCGCCAATTTTTCCGCTGCACGCAGATCGGAGACATGGACGATCAGGGGATCGTGGTCGGGTCGGCGTTTTGCGGTGAAAATTTTTCGGCATGCCCGAGTGTCCAAAGCGTGGGCGGCCAAGCCATAGACGGTCTCGGTTGGAATGGCCACCAATTCACCGCGCTGGAGAGCAGTCGCCAACAGGCGGAGGTTGCGTGGGGTGGGGGCGTAGACACGGGAGGGCATG
>JANYCF010000179.1 GCA_025360455.1 Opitutaceae bacterium
ATCACCGGGCAGGTGATCTATCTCGGCGGAGTCACCGGTTAACTCGCAGGTTGTCCGCGGCTATCCTGCGCGGTGCCCATGACGACAAAGCAAATTCATGCGATCCCACTCTCCCATCGAAAAGACCAAGTTTACCGTGGAAAGTATTCCGCAGCTGGCCCGGGAACGGGCGGAAGAGGAGTTGTGGAGGAATGACGGCGGTACATTCACCTGGTTGCAATTCGGCGCGGCCGTTGAAGCGGTGCGGCAGCAATGTCTGGCAGCCGGAGTAATGTCGGGTGAAGTGGTGGTGACAGCGGGTGAAACCACGCTTGACGCATTGGCATGGCTTTTTGGTGCTGCGTCCGTGGGAGCAATCGTGGCTCCGCTCCGCCGTGAACGTCTCGGCGAAATTCAAGCATGGACGGCCTTCATTGCGGTCGGCTGGCAGGTGAGAGAAGGTCGGCTTGCTCGCATCGGGGAAGGGACTGCTACGCCGACAGCGGCGAGGTTGCTCGATGAATTACGGGCCCGCGGGCACCCCGGGTTGATTCTTGCCACCGGCGGGACGACCGGAACTCCGAAGCTGGTGCTGCATGACTTGAGCGCGTTGCTGGCGACGGTGCCGGTAAAACGTGGGTTTGCCCACCGGACCCTGCCGTTGATGCGGTTTGATCACATCGGGGGACTCGACATGGCTTGGCGGGCTTTGGCTGGCCAACAGATTCTCGTGGCCCCACCGGTCGAGCTCACGCCGGCAACCGTGGCGGCGACGATTGCGCGGCACCGGGTGGCCGTGCTGCCCGCGACCCCCAGTTTCTTGAACCTTCTGCTCCTTGCCGGGGTTCACCAGACTTACGATTCGAGTTCTCTGCTGGTTGTTCCTTATGGGGCCGAACCCATGCCGGCGGGGCTGCTGGCCCGGCTGCGCGCGGCCTTGCCCAATGTAGAATTCGTGCAGCGATTTGGCACGAGCGAGACTGGCGCCTTGCCGGTGCTGGCAGTGGGTTCTGGTCTGAGGCTGCGCCCGGACAGCAGCGGATTTGCATGGAAGATTGTTGATGACGAACTTTGGGTGCAAAGTCCGGCGCGCGCGTTGGGGTATCTCTCAGGTAATTTCAACGGGTTCGATCTCACCGGTTGGTTCCGCACCGGAGACTTGGCTGAGCAATTGTCGGATGGCACCATTCGTGTGCTGGGGCGACGGCAGGAACTCATCAATGTCGGCGGAGAAAAAGTGCTGCCGGGTGAGGTGGAAAATGTACTGATGGCGCATCACCTCGTGGCGGATTGTCGGGTGGGTTGCGAAGCTAACAGCGTGTTGGGACAGATCGTGGTGGCCGATGTTGTCTGGCGAGGTCCCGAGCTCGATGCCTTGGCGGTCAAGCGGGTGCTTCACACCTATGCGTCGGGGTTGTTGGCGCGGCACAAGCTGCCGGCAGTGGTGCGCTTGGTGGCGGAGATTGCGGCGACCCGGAATTTTAAAAAGCAGCGGAATTTCAACGCATGAAAAGAATTGTGATCATCGGCGCAGGTGGCTTCGGCCGCGAGGTGTTGAGCTGGGCGCGCCAATCCGCCGTGGCTTGGCCGGTGAAGGGTTTTCTCGATGACAATCCGCAGGCGCTCGCCCGTTATAAGAAGGATGTGCCGGTTCTCGGCGGCATTGATGATTATGTGCCGCATCCGGAGGATTTGTTCGTTTGCGCCATGGGCAACGTGGAATTTAAACGCCGGTCGATCGAGCGGATTCTGGCGCGGGGCGGCGTCTTCACCAGCGTGATTCATCCGACGGCGGTGTTGGGTGACAATGTCGAACTCGGCCGTGGCGTCATCCTTTGCCCGCACACCGTGGTGGCGGCGGATGTCCGGCTGGGGGATTTTGTCTCGGTCAATTTGCATTCGACCGTGGCGCACGATGCCGTGGTGGGGTCATGGACCCAGTTGCATTGCCACGTTGATATTACCGGTGGGGTGGTGCTCGGCGAAGGCGTTTTGGTCGGCAGTCATTCCTCGATTATACCGGGAGTCAAAGTGGGGGACGGAGCGATAATCGGGGCGGGATCTGTGGTGATGAAGGATGT
>JANYCF010000029.1 GCA_025360455.1 Opitutaceae bacterium
ACCGTCGGATCAAATTCGATACGCGCCACTTCGGCGTGCCCCGTATCCCCGCTGCACACTTCCCGATACGTCGGATTTTTTACGTGGCCACCGGTGTAGCCGCTTACGACCTTGGTCACACCGGGCAGCCGTTGAAACACCGCTTCGATACACCAGAAGCAGCCACCACCGAGCACGGCGGTTTCAGTGGGGCCGGAGTTGACGGGCGGAGTCGGAGTCTTGGTTTCAGAATGGGAATAGTTGCTCATAAGGAAAACGGCCGCGATCGCCGCGAGTAGAATTAGTATTCGTTTCATGTTACCTGATACGAGCAGGCAAGGACGAGAAATATTCCCAAGGAAACGAAGGCCACCTCATTCAGTGGCGTCCATCTGTCGTTCATAAACGCTCAACTATTACTCTCAGCGCTGGACTTCATCACCCCTTCACTTCTTCGACTGGATCAATTCCACTTCGTACCCTTCCGGCGCATCAATGAAGGCGATCAATGAGCCGCTGCCGGTTGTAGTCGGACCGTCGCTGAGCTCGAAGCCTTTCTTTTTTAACTCCGCCGCAAAGGCGGTGAGATCCTCCACCTCAAAGGCAAGATGCATCAAATCCGGTTGCACCTGCACCGGCGTGGCCCCGGGCGGCATTTGGCAAAGCTCGATTTCCTCGTCGCTGTTGGGCGTCTTGAGGAAAACCAGCTGAGCCCCGCGCGGCGAGGTGTGCGTACGCGAGGCCGTAAGCCCGAGGGCTTGTTCATAGAACCGCACGCTGCGGGCAATATCATTCACCCGCAGGCGCGTATGGAGTAGCTTTTTGACTGACATGCGCTTCATCGTAGCCTGACCTCGCATAAAGGCAAACGCCATGTCCCTCACTCTCGCCGACATCTCCGCCGCTCAGGAACGCATCCGCCCCTACATCGTGCGTACTCCCCTGCTCACGAACGCCGGCATGGATACGCAACGCGGACGTCAGTTGTTTTTCAAATGCGAGAACCTCCAGGAAGCGGGCGCGTTTAAAACCCGGGGCGCGTGCAATGCCGTTTTCGCGCTCAACGATACCGATGCGGTGCGCGGCGTCGCCACCCACTCCTCGGGCAATCACGCCGCCGCGCTCGCCCGCGCCGCCCAGTTGCGCGGCATCCCGGCCTACATCGTCATGCCGATCAACGCCCCTCGTTCCAAGGTGCTCAATGTCGGCAGTTTTGGCGGCTGGATCAGTTTTTGTGAAGCCAACCTCGCGACCCGTGAAGCCGCCTGCGCCAAGATCATCGCCGAAAAAGGCGCCACCCTTGTTCATCCCTTCGACGATTACCTCGTCATGGCCGGCGCCGGCACCGCCGCCGTCGAAATGCTCGAAGATGAACCCGATCTCGACGCGATCCTTTGCCCGGTTGGCGGTGGTGGACTGCTTTGCGGCACCGCCGTCGCCGCCAAATTCCTGAAACCCGGCCTGAAAGTCTACGGCGTCGAGCCTGCCCTCGCCGACGATGTCGCCCAATCCCTCCGCGCGGGCAAACGCATCTCGATCCCCTCACCCGCCACCATAGCCGACGGCCTGCGGACCAATTGCACCGGCGAAAAGAATTTCCCGATCATCCAAGAGCACGTCGCCGGCATTTTGACCGTTTCCGAAGACGCCATCCGCACCGCGATGCGCCGGCTCAAGGAAGTTCTCCACCTGGAAGTCGAGCCCTCCGCCGCCGTGCCCTACGCCGCCATCCTCGAAGGCAAATTGCCCACCACCCACCGCCGCGTCGGCCTGATTCTCACCGGCGGCAACGTCGACCGCAGCGAACATAGCTGAAGCGCAGAGAAGGTAGGGCGCGGTGAATGCTTTTCACATCCTCCGCGTTAACCGTTTTTTCGCGTCTGTCCTGCGCCTCGTGGAACCGCTCAATAACCGGAAGAAGAAGGGCGTGGCGAGATCTCTTTGTTCGGTCTTCCCTTCATTACCTCCGCCTCCTTCGCGAGACTCTCTGGAAATATGATGAGCCCAATGAGCCCAAAGCGCGCACTGCAGGATGGGCAGAATCACCCATCGGAAATCAGCGAAGAACCAAAACCCTTACTTTTTTCGGGGTTGCTTTTGCAATGCGGTCAGATCGCTTTGAGCTTTGTCCAATCGGGCCTGAAGATCGGCGGTCGCCGCCTGGTTGGCGTCGAGCTGTGCCTGCAGGGACTTCGATCCGGTATCGGCTTCCTTTAATTGTTTCTGCAACTGCTGCTTGGCGGCATCGGACGAAGTCTGCAACTCGCCGCTCTCGGCCGTAGCGGCGTCCCACTGAGTTTGGATCGCGACCGCAGCCGATTTGGATTCCGTCAGTTGCTTTTCCAAGTCGGCCTGACTTTTCTTCGCTTCATCCAGCTGGATTTGGAGCTGCGCAGCCGCGTGGGTGCTCGCCTCCGACTGTTGCTGCAACATGACGGTTTGTTTTTTCGACTCACTCAACTGGGTTTGCAGCTGGGCGATATCGGTTTTGTTTTGTTCAATTTGCGCCTGACTTTGTACGGCCGCGGCATCGCGCGTGCGGATTTCGTTCCAAGAAGCGATCATGGCTACGCCGAGTCCGAGCGCGAGTGCGATCAGGACGATGGTAAAACCCGCGATGGGGCTTTTGTGTTTTTCAGAACTGGATAATTTAGTGTCTTCCATGGGGGATGAGAAAAGATCGGGTGGGTTAATAGGGGGAAATGATACCCCGGAGTTCTCTTTATTCATGTACGATGAAAGGACTACATGGTTCCCGTAATTTAACACATTTCGTAGAATAACTCGCGAACGAGCCGAATGGGCTGGTTGCGAGCCGGCCACTCCCAGTCCGCGCCAATCAATCTTGGCACAAGATCATACATTAGAGACCGGCGACGTTCTCGGCATGGCCACATCAGCCTTCGCCAAAGATCTACGGCACGACGAGAGGGCCGGCCTTGCGGAATTTGCAGGGCTGGCCCTTGTGGCCATGCCGGTTTTGCCGAGCACGGTGTGAATGAACTTACGCAAAAAATTCATATCACCACCGCCGCACCCTACGCGCCATCCGCGAAGGCAAATTACCCGCCACCCACCGCCGCGTCGGCCTGATCCTCACCGGCGGCAACGTCGACCGCAGGGAAGGTAGGGCGCGTTATCCCTAACGCGCCGGTTGGGCAATCGCGGCGGATTAGGATAATCCGCCCTACCAAAGAGTGATCGCCGCCCTTATCCGGACCTTGTAGGTGGCGTGCTCGCCGCGCCACGTTGCGCGACCAGCGTGCAATCTACCCATACCTAAAAATGCACAGGCATACTTTTCCCGATGCCTCCTGCCCTTCATTCCTTGACCACCACACCGCTTTTATTGTCTTCTGTGGCCATACCCCCGGTCCGGCCATGACAAGAAATGACCAGTCCCTAACAATAAAACAGCACTGGTTTACCTTTGAAACCGGATAACCTTAATCAAGGCTCTTTGGCAGATTAGTTTCACATGACTGCCCATCCCCACGCGTTCTTGGTGCTGTTTCTGGCCGTTGCTCTGGCCTTCCCGCTCATCATGCTCGGGGTCGCTTGGCTGTGGGTTAAGTTTTTTCAAAAAGCCAAACCGGGTCTGATCAAAAACGCCACCTACGAGTGCGGGCTAGAGGCCACGGGCGATGCGTGGATCCAGTTCAAGGCCCACTATTATCTCTACGCGATTTTGTTTCTGATCTTTGACGTCGAGATTCTGTTTCTCCTCCCCTTTGCCGTCACTTTCACGCAGCTTCCCGCCGCCGCGATCTTCGCCATGTTGCTCTTTATCTTTCTCTTGGTCGAAGGCTTGGTCTGGGCCTGGCACCGCGGTCACCTCGAATGGAAATGAGCGACGCCCCTTCCACGCCCCCCGCTACCCCGACGCCCACCGGCGCCCCGGGCCACACGCCTACTCACCCTGAGCCTGCCGCAGGGTTCCCTGCCTCAGGTAACATCTCCGATGCCGACCGCGAAAACCTCCGCCGCCACGGCGTGCTCATGACGAGTTTCGAAGAGCTCTACAATTGGGGACGCAGCAATTCCATCTGGCCGCTCCAATTCGGTCTCGCCTGCTGCGCCATCGAGATGATCGCCGCCGCCACCGCCCGCTTCGACATCGCGCGTTTCGGCGCCGAAATTTTCCGCCCCTCTCCCCGCCAAGCCGATCTCATGATCGTCTCCGGCACGGTCACAAAAAAAATGGCCCCGCTGGTCGTCCGCCTCTGGAACCAGATGCCCGAGCCAAAATATTGCATCGCGATGGGTGCCTGCGCGATTTCCGGCGGCCCCTTCAAACAAGGCTACAACGTCCTCAAGGGCATCGATCGCTTTATCCCGGTTGATATCTATATACCGGGCTGCCCACCGCGTCCCGAAGCGTTGCTCAACGGCCTGATTCAGCTCCAGCAGAAAATCAAAGGCGAGAAACTCACCGGGCCCGACGCCGCGCGTTTCACCCGCGCCGATGCGCCCAGCGAATTTCCTATCCCCGAATACGGCCCCCACGACCTCGAACCCACCAAGAACACAACGGTCTGGTCTCCACCCACGAAGAAACCATGATCAGTCTCCTCAAGCATTCATATTGTAGGGCCGGCGCTTGTCGCCGTGCCGCGAGGAACGTTTTCGGCATGCCGACAAGCGGCAGCCCTATTTGAAGAACATGGAAACCCTCGAACAAATCCGCGACCGCCTCCTCGCCCGCTTCCCCGCAGCGCAGGTCACGCTCGTGACGAATCCCGGCGTCGCCGCCGAGCATTCGCTGTTGTTCGATGCCGCCAGCGCCCGCGATCTCACCCTCTTTCTCCGCGACGACTCCGCTCTCGCCCTCGACTATTGCTCCAACGCCACCGGCATCGACTGGCCCGACAAGGAAATCATCGAGACCACCAAGACTTCCGTTCCCGATCCCGCAGGTGGCCCGCCCAAAATCGTGGAGCAAAAAACCACCCACGTGCAGCCCGGCTATCTTGAAGCCGTCTATCATCTTTACTCGATGGCGAAGAAGCACGGGCCCCTCGTGATCCGTCTACGCACCGCCAACCGCTCGGATCAGGTCACGCTCCCCTCGCTCACGCCGGTCTGGCGCTCGTGCGATTTCCAAGAACGCGAAATTTTTGATCTCTACGGTATCATCTTCGCCGGCCATCCCGATCTCCGCCGTCTGCTGATGTGGGACGATTTCAAAGATCATCCGATGCGCAAAGATTACGTCGAGCCCGACGATTACGAGTGGGAGCCCACCGCCCACGGCGCCGTCCTCGAACGCGCCAAAGCGCATCTGCCAAAAGCTGAAGGACTGAAAAGCTGAAGGACTGAACCATGATGCCCCCTCCTTCCAGTCCACCTGCCTCCTCCGACGCCCCTTCCGCGTCTCCTCAGCCTTTCAGTCCTTCAGCCCTTCAGCCCTTTCATTCCGCCCCTGGCCCCACCGTCCGCGCCGTGCATGATCAATTCCATGGCGACCTGCTTGAGGTTTCGATGGGACCGCAGCATCCGTCCACGCACGGCGTTTTCCGCATGGTGGCAACGCTCGACGGCGAACAGATCGTCAAACTCAAGCCCGTCTTCGGTTACCTCCATCGCAACCACGAGAAGATCGCCGAGAACACGACGTACCTTGGCTCGATGCCTTACACCGATCGGCTCGACTACCTGTGCTCGATGTCGACCAACTGGGCTTACGCGCTCGCCGTGGAAAAACTCTCCGGCCAAGCCGTCCCCGATCGCGCCCAGTATTTGCGCATCATCATGGCCGAGCTCACGCGCCTCGTGAACCACGCGTGCCTCGTCGGTTTCCTCTTCAACGATCTCGGCACCTCGTTTACCCCGCTGCTCTACGCCTTCCGCGAGCGCGAAAAAATTATCGATCTGTTCGAGTCCCTCAGCGGCTCGCGCATGATGTGTAACTACCAGCGCTTCGGCGGCTGCCGCGTCGATCCCACGCCCGAATGGCTCACGGCCGCCAGCATGCTCGTCGACAACTTCCCCCGCTTCCTCGACGAATACGAGACGATGCTCACCGGCAATGAGATCATGCTCGCCCGCACGCAAGGCATCGGCCGTCTCGATCCCCAGCACGCGATCAACGCCGGCATCACCGGCCCCGTCCTCCGCGCCTGCGGCGTCGACTACGATCTGCGCAAGGTCGACGCCTACGGTTTCTACCCGCGCTTTAATTTCCGCGTGCCGCTCGGCGCGCACGGCGACACCTACGATCGCTACATGATGCGCATTCTCGAAATGCGCGAGTCCGTGAAGATTCTCCAGCAAGCCTTCAAAGAACTCCCCGAAGGTCCCATCATGGATCCGAAGGCGAAGATCCGCGGTTTCCGTCCGAAAGCCGGCGAAGCCTACGGCCGTCTTGAAGGCCCGAAAGGCGAACTCGGTTTCTATCTCATCAGTGACGGCAGTCCGAATCCGTATCGTTATCGCGTCCGTCCTCCGTCACTCATCAACCTCACTCTCCTCGAGGAAATGTGTCTCGGCCACACCATTGCCGACTCCGTCGTGATCCTCGGCAGCATCGACATCGTCCTCGGAGAAGTAGACCGATGAACTCCTTTTTGATTTTCGATTCTGGCTTTTCGATTGCAGGCCCGGTCCAGGCAAACGGCTCCGCCTCCCTGCACCGCACTCAAAATCCCTCCCGCTTTCAGCCCGTCTCGTTCAATCAAAAATTGGGAATCCAAAATCCAAAATCCTAAACCCATGCTCGGCTCCGGCATCATCAAAGGTTTGGCGGTCACGGCGAAAAACTTCGCCGGGAGCTACTATGATCCGCAGCGGATGGTCACGGTCGAGTATCCCGAGCAGCGGACCAACATCCCGGAGAACTACCGCAACTTCCCCTTCCTCGTCACGGAGAACGCCACCGACCCGATGGGCACGCTACGCTGCGTCGCCTGCCAGATCTGTGAAAAGGAATGTCCGCCGCAGTGCATCATCATTGAGAAGAGCAAGGACAAGAAGCCTGATGCAACCGGCAAGATGCAGCTTTATCCCGCAGTCTTCGGCATCGACACCTCCGTCTGCATGAGCTGCCAAATCTGCGTCGAAGTCTGCCCCTTCGATGCAATCAAGATGGACCAAGTCTTCGAAATCGCCGCGACAAACCGATTCGAAGAACTCTTTCTCGACCGCGAAAAACTCGCCAAACCCAACAGCTACTACCACCAGATTCATCCGACTGAAGCTGCTGAAGTCGACGCCCGCCTCACCGCCGACCGTCTGGCCGCCGAGGAAAAAGCCAAAGCCGCGGCCGCCGCAAAAGCTGCCGCTGCTGCCGCGAAACCGGCTCCCGCACCCAATGCATCCTCTGTCGCCGGGGTCGCTGACCCCGGTCCGACTCCGGCCTCACCGAGGCCGGCTATACCACCTCAACCCGCTGACGCTCACGTAGCGCCCGCTCCCAAAGCACCGCCGCCCACCGCATGACGACGGCATCTTTGGTAGGGCGCGTTATCCCTAACGCGCCGCTCCCCATCAGCTCCGCGGCCCAACGACGCGTTAAGGATAACGCGCCCTACC
>JANYCF010000039.1 GCA_025360455.1 Opitutaceae bacterium
GGTAGGGCAAAAGCTGGGCGCGTTTCCGTCGGTGCGTTCCTTACGGGTAAAACGCGGCGATCCCAGCGGTCCCGCCCTACCCCGGGCAGGCTTTTTAGACGCCCCCTCAGGGAATTATCTCGCGAAAGATTCGAAGGGAACGAAGTCCAAGGCATAAGTCGGGACTTTTGTTCGCCACAGGGGAATCCCTCTCAAAATGACAATTTCACGCGAACCCCCATGTTGTCGGGCTTAGCCCGCCCACGCGGCTACTTTCTTGACCCGAGTTTTCCTTCGCCTCCTTCGGATCCTTCGCGAGACACCTCATTTGCTGGGCCACCACTTTGTCGGACTTTGCCCTCCCCGTTCTACAGGGCCTTGAGCTGAGTCGAAAGACAACGCGGCTACTTACTCGCAGTGTTTCGCCGCGATCTTTTCGGCTTCCGCGCGCACGAGCTGGCGCAGCTTCACCGGCGCGATCGCTTCGGCCCGGATGCCGAACGACAACAACCACTGCGCCGTCCACTCGAGCGAGTAGGAATACAGCGTGAACTCCGCCCCGCCATCGCGTTTCAATTCTTCAATCATCGTCGCGTAGCTTTCGCGTTGCGCGCGTTCCTGCGCGTGCCGGTGAAACCACACCCGCACCGGCTCAGCCTGGCCGTCCGTGTTTGAACGGTCCATGTACTCCGACAGTGAAAAATCTTCGCGCGGTGGAAACGTCACCGGCAGCAACTCCAGTCGCTTGATGCGATCCACGCGAAAATGCCGGATGTCTTTCCGAAGCCGGCACCACGCCACCATGGACCACGCGCCTCCATAAAAAACCACGCCCAGCGGCTCCACCTCGCGTTGCGTATCCTCGTCGCGATCAGCACCACGATAAGTCATCCGCAACACGCGTCGCAACACGACGCCTTGTTGCACCGTCACCATCCAACGCTGCGCCGCGACTTCGGGCGTCGCTCGGCCCATTTGCCCGCGCACGATAGTACGACTGATGAGTTTCTCCACCTGATCCTGTCGTTCGCGGGGAAGGACGGCGCGGAGTTTATCGAGCGCCGAAGCCATCGGCCCTTGCAGCGAGGCGTCGGTGAATTGTTTCACGAGTTCCCCGCCCACGAAAAACGCCGAGGCTTCTTCCGCCGTGAACATCACCGGCGGCAATTGATAACCCTTCATTAAACAGTAACCGACGCCCGCCTCGCCACTGATCGGCACGCCCGCTTCGCCCAGCGCGGCGATGTCGCGGTAGACCGTGCGGATATTGATTTCGAAACGCGCCGCCAAATCTTCCGCGCGCACGACCCGTCGGCCTTGCAAGAAGAGCACCATCGCCACGAGTCGGTCAGTTCGATTCATTCCGCCCCACTCAAACGGCGCCGGATACCATCGCAATATTTTCCTGCCAAGCCTGATCGAGCAAGTGGCGCACCTCCGCATCCGTGACGGGTTCAAAATCTTCATAATACTGACCCACGCTGCCAAAATCCTGCGGCAATCCCAAGCTGACGAATCCCTGCACGCTCGCACGCAACTCCAGATAACTCTCCCGCGCCGCCACCGGGGCCGCCACGATGATCGGGCCGGCGTGCGCATCACGCACCGCCGCGACGGCCACCTTCATGGATGAGCCGGTGGCAATGCCGTCATCAATCAGAATCACCGGTCGCCCCCGCAATTCCAGCGCCGGCCGGCCATGTCGATAAGTCGTCTCCCGACGATGCAGTTGGCGCGATTCCCGGACCGTGACGGTGTCGATCACCTCTGGCTTCACGCTAAATGTGGTCAGCGCGCGTTCATTCAGCACGCGATAGCCGCCCGACGCGACCGCCCCCAGTGCAAACTCCGGATTAAAAGGGGCGCCGAGTTTGCGGACCACCAACACATCGAGTGGCGCGTGCAGCGCATGCGCCACTTCCGCCGCCACCGGCACGCCGCCGCGCGGCAACGTCAGCACGAGCAACCCCCGCTGGCCTGCGTATGAGGCCAGCTTCTCCGCCAACAGTCGGCCAGCGGCAATCCGGTTGGAAAACATTAAGCTCATAAAACTTCCCTCACCCAAACGACGACAAGATACACTCATTCCAATCAATTTCCAAATGACATTACCCGGATAATTCCACGTCTGACGGCACAGTCTAGCCCTTTGCTCCCAGCAATCCAGCTTCTCTCCCTCATCACGTCTGCTCAATTCCTACCGGCACACCGTCTTGTGGTTGCGCCGAGCCTACTCTGCCGTAGCTTGGCGTTTGTTATTCTTCCCGCTGTGAATCCTGTCCACGCCAACGATTCCCGCACGACCACCGAACCCAACGGTGGCGGCAAGGTTTTTCATGTCCGGGGTCTGACCAAAGTCTACGGCGAAGGTACCGCGCAAGTGCGCGCCCTCGATGGGGTCGATCTCGATCTTAACTCCGGCGAACTCATCGTGTTGCTCGGCCCCTCCGGTTCCGGCAAAACCACCCTCCTCAACCAACTCGGCGGGCTCGATATTCCCACCTCCGGCGAACTCCTTTACCGCGGCTCCGATCTCACCACCGCCAACGAAGTACAGCTCACGCAATACCGGCGCGCCTCCGTGGGTTTTATTTTTCAGTTCTATAATCTCATCCCGAGCCTGACCGCGCGCGAGAATGTCGGCCTCATCACCGAAATCGCCGAGCATCCCATGCAGCCCGAAGCCGCCCTGGAAATGGTCGGGCTCGGCGCGCGCCTGGATCATTTCCCCGCGCAACTTTCCGGCGGCGAACAGCAGCGCGTCGCCATCGCCCGTGCCATTGCCAAGCGCCCCGCTGTGCTCTTGTGCGACGAACCCACCGGCGCGCTCGACGTGAAGACGGGCATCGTCGTCCTCGAAGCCATTGAACGCGCCAACCGCGAGCTCGGCACCCTCACCGTGATCATCACGCACAACGCCGTGATGGCCGACATGGCCGACCGAGTCATCCACTTCATGGACGGCCGCGTCCTCAGCGAACGGCGAAACAAAGAGCGGGCTGCACCCGCGACGCTGAAGTGGTGATGCTCCCCCTCGTTCTCCTTCTCGTAATCTTTCTCGTTCTCTCCGCCCCACCCCGCCCCAAACAAAACCGAGACTACGATAACAATTAAGAGAACGATTTCCCACCGCAGCCCTATAAATTTTTCAGCCCTTCCGCCTTTCAGTCCTTCAGCCCTTTATGCTCTCCCACCTCGACCGCAAGCTCCTCCGCGACCTGCGCCGCCTCAAGGGCCAGGCAATCGCGGTGTCGGTCGTGATGGCGTGCGGTCTCATGATGATGATCATGGCGCGCAGCCTCATCGCCTCGCTCGACGGCACTCGTGCTGATTACTACGAGAGCAACCGCTTCGCCGAAGTTTTCTCCTCCCTCAAACGCGCGCCGAATTACATCGTTGATCGCATCGCCGCCCTTCCCGGCGTCGCCGGCGTGCAAGCGGACATCGCCGGCCAAGTGACCCTCGATCTCCCCGGCCTCGACGAACCCGCCAGCGGTCTCGTGCGCTCGCTCCCCGACTACAGTGAGCCCGAACTCAACCGCCTCTTTCTCCGTCGCGGCCGCTGGCTCACTCCCGGTTCACGCGGCGAGTTGCTCGTCGGTGAAGCCTTCGCCGTCGCCAACAAACTAGAACCTGGCGACTCGCTCACGCTCCTGCTCAACGGCCGACGCCAGCAATTTCAGATCGCCGGCATCGTGCTCTCGCCCGAATACATTTTCGAATCACGGCCCGGCGCGGCCCTGCCCGACAATCGCACCTACGGTATTTTCTGGATGCCGTACAAGGGAGTCGCCACCGCGTGGGATCTTTACGGCGCGTTCAATCATATCTCCCTCGCCCTCGCCCCCGGGGCCAAATCCGAATCCGTCATCACCGCCCTTGATCAATTGCTCAAACCGTACGGCGGCATCGGCGCCTACAGTCGCAAGGATCATCCGTCCCACATCCGCGTCTCGGACGAGATTCGCGTGCTCACCATTCTCTCCATCGGATTCCCCGCCATTTTTCTCAGCGTGGCCGCGTTCATGACCAACGCCGTGCTCTCACGCTTGCTCACGCTTCAACGCGAACAGATCGCCATCCTTAAAGCCTTCGGCTTTTCCAACCGCCAGATCGTTGTCCATTATTTGAAATTCGCCGGCGTCATCGCGCTCGGCGGCTGCGTCGGCGGAGCGTTTGGCGGCGCACTGCTCGGCCGCTGGATGGTTAAGCTCTACGAGCTTTTCTTTCGCTTCCCCGATCTCTCTTTCCGGCTCGATCGTTCCGCCGTCGTGATTGCCCTCGGCGTCGGACTCGTGGCCGTTGTGTCCGGGGTCGTCAGCTCCGTGCGCAAAGCCGCATCGCTGCCGCCCGCCGAAGCGATGCGCCCCGAGCCGCCGGCCAATTTCCGTCCCTCCCTCCTCGAGCGCGCCGGACTGGGCCGGCTTTTCTCCCATTCGTTCCGCATCGCCGTGCGCAACCTCGAGCGCCGCCCCGCCCAGGCGCTGTTCACCATTGCCGGCCTCGCGCTGGCCACAGGTTTGCTGATCATTCCCAATACGCTCAAGTCAGGCATCGCCGACATTATCGACAACCAGTGGGACGTCGTCCAACGCCAGGACCTCAACCTCGGCATCACCGAGCCGTCCTCCGTGCGCGTCATCCATGAGCTGGAGCGCCTCCCCGGCGTCATGGGCGTCGAGCCCGCCCGCGGCGTCGCCGTGCGCATCCACTTCCAAGGACGCAGCCGGCAAATCGGCCTACGCAGTTTGGAGGTCGGCGCCCAACACAGTCGGGCCGTCGATGAGCACGGCAGGGAAATCACGCCCGAACCCAACAGTCTGATCGTCTCCGCCAAACTCGCCCAAACCCTCGGCGCCCAAGTCGGCGACCTGCTCATTGTCGAAGCCCTCGAAGGCAAACGCCCCTCACAACCGTTTCGCTTGTCCGCCCTGGCCCAGGATTTCACCGGCATCGTCGCCTACCTCGACCGCCCGTCGATCAACCGTTTTCTCGGCGAAGGCGACATCATCAGCGGTGCCAGCATCACCATCGATATGACTCGGCGTGCGGAATTTCTCCACGCCATCAAGACCATCCCGCGCATCAGTTGGATCGCGATCAAGGAGACCATGCGCACCAGCTTTCGCAACACCACCGCGCAAATGATGGGTATGCTCACTACGCTCTACCTGACGTTGGCCGTCATCGTCGCATTCGGGGTGATCTACAACAATGCCCGCATCTCGCTCGCCGAACGCGCGCGCGAACTCGCCACCCTCCGCGTCATCGGCATGACGCAGCACGAAGTCGGCTCGGTGATCGTAATTGAACTCGGCCTCCTCGCCGTGATCGCCTTGCCGATTGGTCTCTTATTCGGCAGTGGCTTCTCTGCCGCCATCATCCACTCCGTTAATACCGAGACGGTGCGCGTGCCGCTCGTGTTCACGTCGTACACCTACACGTTCGCGGTGGTAGTCGTCGGGATTGCCTCAGCCTTGTCCTCCATGGTGGTGCTGCGAAAACTAAAGCAACTCGACCTCATCGGCGCGTTGAAGGCCCCGGAATGATTGAGAAAACAGACGACAAGACTACGGACCACTGACTACCGACCCTGAATCCATACTCTTGAACCGCTAATTGACGCTCATGAACGCTAATCTTCAGAAAACTTGCAGGAGCCTGTTTACAGACGACACGAAACGCCCGCCGACAGCGCAAGCCCCGAGTCGCCTGCCCTACGACAGGCTCTGGGCCCTGAGCTTGTCGAACGGGCAAG
>JANYCF010000098.1 GCA_025360455.1 Opitutaceae bacterium
GGCAGATTTAGGGAAAAGCGTCGACATAGCTGTCGGGGATACGGGTGGCCCGGAGAGGGGAAATTAGAGAGTACCTTCCTGACGGGCGACGGCCCGGCGCTCGGTACGGAGCTGGATGGGCGCAGACGCGGGCGAGGAGGAGCATGACCGGGCGAACAGTTTCGGCACAACCGCAGCAGCCATAATCAGGCCGCCCAATTTGACGAAGAATGCTTTGCGTGGATTGTCAGTGCTCACAGGAGGGTGTTTCGGTTCAAACCACCAACAAATGAACCAGTTTATGCGATGTAAAACAAAATTTCCTATAAGTACGTACGATATGCGACTATTAGTAAAATCCGGACCGGCCGAACGGAGGCTAATCAACGCTACGATTTGAGACCCCGCCCTTCCTTAATGCAGATTTATATGCGGTAAGACTAAAGTGGTTCCTCGCTGTTTCCAGTAGGTAAAGAAGGTTCTCCCTCTCTTGTTGCACATCACTGTGGGACGAGTTCGGAGTAGCGGCAGGCTCCCTGCCTGCCGAGTGCGGCGTGCATCATCGAACCCCACAGGCACAGAGGCCTGTAGCTACTCCTAGCCAGACCCACGACCCACTGAAAACAGCGAAGAACCACTAAAGTCTATCGGTGATCAGCTCCTCTCCGGGCCGGCCATGGAGAAAGGTGCGCACCTCGAGCTGCATTTGCTGCGTGAGACGTTCCGCCTCAGAGGGAGAGTAAAGCCAGAGCGTCAGACCACCGACCCTCTCCTGCCCTGCTGGTTCACCGAAGCGTCGCCGCACGGCGGCTTCATCCAGGCCGTCGATAATAATGAACGTGTACTTCGGCACCACCAGGCGAGACCCCGCCGGCTCTCTCGCATAAAACCAAAAGGCATTGTTGTTCCAAAAGCTCGCGCGAGCCTCCGGACGCAGTCCAAACAGGCGCACCGGGGCGTGTGATAGGGTGTTAATCGTGTGCGCGTGCCAATAATCGCTCAAGCCGTACCGCAAATCGTGACGGATGAGGAATTCATCCAATTGCGCCTGTTGCTCGGAATAGGGCCAGCGCAATTTCGCAGACTGAATCTGCGGACAGGTCATCATACCGATACCAACCCAGAGGAGCCCGAGTGTGGCCAAGCTAAGCCAGTCAGCACACCAGCGGTTCATGACCGGCAACACCCAGACGAGAGCCAACCAGCCGGGCCACACCAGCCAAGGCAGAAGGTAGCGCACGTGCGTCGCGTCGCGCCAATACGCCGTCAGCAGAGGCAGCATTGTCGTGACCAACAGACCGACCAACGCCAACCCGAGCGCAGGTTTGATCACTGGTGCCAGTGGGCGCTGCTGCCGCCAAGCACGCACCCAGCTGAAGGCGACAATGCCGAGTGACCCCAGCGCCATTACCAGTAGCCCCCACCCTTGCGGAACGAGTGTTTCGCGCAGGTCATCGATGAATTTCAGCGTCGTCTGAACGACCACGGAAGACGTCGGGGCATACCGCACCACTTTCGAAAAATGGAAGAAGCCGCCAAAAAACAGGGTGCCCCGGACGAGCAAGACCAGGCCTAGTGCGGCCAGCAGCGTCGTGAGATAACTTTTCATAAGTGGACGTCGCCAATCCCAGCCGGCTTGGGCCCAGAGCCCCACACCGAGGGGAATGGCCGCTTGGGTGAGAAACAGTGAATCCGAGATCGCGCCCAGAAAAAAGAGCAACAACGCCACGCCCCTTTGGGTTCGCGACAATCTATCCGTCTCCACCCCGATCCACAGCGCGAAATTCGCCAAACCCAACAACAAGACCCCGCCATGAAAACCGACGGTGCCCAGGAGCCAGAGATAGTACGCGTGCTCTCCCACAGATTGCCACAAGAGCAAAACATTCACCAGAGCGACGCCCCCCAGCCAAGCCGTCCAACCCGTACGCGTGGCACGTTGCAACGACCAGCCGCTCAGCCCGGCCAGTGACAGATAAAAGAAAACTACATAGGCAGGCAACACGGTACCACTCCCACCCAAGACCCGCAGCCCCAAGGCAACCATCATATCGGGGAAAAAATAAGGTGCCGAACTCAACGTCCAACCGGCGAGCGGATAGCGGCCCGCCAAGACATCTTCGACGAACAACTGGGGATAGAGATAGTCGGCGCTCAGCCACGGTTGAAAATAGCGGGACGAAAGAGCCAACGCCTGGAGCCCGACCGTCAACAAACCGATGATCCAGATGACAGCGGTTAAACGGGAGCGCGACATGGTCGGGTGAGCCCAGCGCACGCGCCCGGCATTAATAGGACTCGGTTAAGTTTGCTGTGGGTGGGGTGCCCTCACCCCGCTGGTTCCAGCTCTCGCAGCGAATGCCTCGCGGGGTGAGGGCACCCCGCCCACAATCGATGACAAATCCGAAGAGGCATGGAGAACTTAACATGGTAATATTAAGTCACAAATTCCCCATCGCGCATCGGTTTGATCTCATCACACCGTTTGGCGATATCGGGATTGTGCGTCACCAACACGACCGCCTGTCCATTTTCCTTGGCCAGCCGGGTCAACAAATCAAACACGAGCGTCGAATTCTTATGATCGAGATTCCCCGTGGGCTCATCGGCGAGGATGATAGCGGGCTGATTGGCCAGCGCCCGGGCGATGGCCACGCGTTGCTGCTCACCGCCAGAAAGCTGCGTGCCGAGCCGGTGGGTTTTATCCCCGAGGCCGACGGACTGTAACAGTTCGCGGGCGCGATCCGCCATCTGCGCTTCGCCGAGGCGGCCGAGTTTGCGCATGGGCATCATCACATTTTCCAACGCGGAAAATTCCTGCATCAAAAAATGGAATTGAAACACGAAACCGATGTGCTCGCCGCGAGCGGAAGTCCGTTCGAGATCGCCGCTATTGGACATCAGTTTCTCCCGAATCCAGATGGAGCCGCCATCGGGCCGATCGAGCAACCCGAGCAAATAGAGCAGCGTGCTCTTGCCGCAACCGGACGGGCCGACGATCGCGCAGACATTGCCGCGCTTCGCTTCGAAAGTGACGCCGCGCAACACATGTACGCGGCCATCCCCTTCCCCTAAGTAGCGGTGCAGTTTTTCACAGCGAAGAGCGAGAGTGGAGTCGGGGGCCGCCATGAAAATTATTGCGCAGTGCCGCGGATGATATCGCCCGGCTCCAGCCGGGCGGCGCGGCGAGCAGGAATCAACGAAGCCACCATGACCATGATGACGGCCGTGATCGTGGCGGCGACATAGTGCCAGATGGACCATTGCACTACGTAGGTATCGGTGGAAAAAATACCCCGGATGTGCGTGGGGGTATGGGAGACGGCATAGGTCACGCTCGCGCCGAGAATCCAGCCGAGCACGGTGCCAATCATCAGCACGATCGTCGCCTGCCAGACAAAGATATTGGAAATATCCTCCCGCGTATAACCCATGGAGCGCAAAATCGCGATCTCCTTGGTTTTCTCCATAACGATCATCGCGAGGGTATTGAACATCGCCAAGCCCGCGATCAGGGTGAAAACCGAAACGGTGATCCCGGAAGATATCCGCAACGTACGAAATACTTCGAGCCAAGTCTTCTCGCGCACCTGCCAGCTCTTCGCCCCGTGGCGCAACACTTCCTCCATCTGCGCCGCGTCTTCATTGGCGCGGGTATTATCATAGAGATTAACCTGGATGAAACTCGCCCCGGTGGTTCGTTTCAACTGCGAGCGGGCTTCCGGCAATTGCAAATACACCCGTTCCTTATCGATATCGCTCACGCCTGTCTCATAGATAGCCGACACCTTGTACCGGCGCGATTGCCCGGCCGATTCCAAAATAAACGAATCACCCACCCCCAGTTGTAACCGATCCGCGATGACCTTGCCAATCAGGGCGCCGGCCGGGTTGATGCGAAAATCATCGATTCGGCCCCGGATGATCTGTTTGCCGAGTTCCGAAACCATCAGATGATTATCCAGAATGATGCCGTAAATCTTAACCGAATCGCCTTTGAACGAACTGCGAAGAATCGCGGAGCCGGTCACCACCTCGGACAACCCCGCCACGTTTCTAAATTCATGGAGAGCTTCGATGAGCAGTTTCGGTTCCTCGACCCCTTCAATGTATTTCCGTCCTTCCTTTTGCTCGATCTGGAAGGTCGAACCGCTGCCACCGCCCGCAGATTCCATCGTGCGAATGGTGTCCTGAAACCGATCCTCGATGCGAATGGCACCGTTGGTCCCCAAGATGGTTTTAATGAAAAAATCCTCGAACCCGCTGGTCGTCGCCTGCGTCACGATAAAAAGCCCCACGCCTAGCACGATACACGACAAGCTCATCAGCATCGCCCGCTTTTTGGCGGTGAGGAAGCGATAGGCGATCCGAAAGGTAGGGGACATCAGGTTAACAGCAGGAGAGAAAATCCGCCTAGCGAGCCACCTTTACCCGCACCCGATCACCGGGCTGAAAGCGTTCCAGATCCTCGATGATCACCTGCTCATTTTTTCGCAAGCCATCGAGAATCTCAGCTTGATTCAGCGCGACATAACCTAGCTGCACTTTGCGCAATTCCACGGTGTTGCCCGTAACCACATAAACCTCATTACCGCGGAGGGCTCGCCGGGGAATAATGGCCGCAGCTTCCCGCTCGCCCAACACGATGCTGACTTCGCCGGTCAGGCCGGGCACGAGTTTATCGACCTCCAGATCGACACTGAGGTGAACAATATAGCGCTGGGTCTCCGCATTGGCCGTGGGGAGCACCTTAATCACACTGGCCGCGTAAAGCTGGGAACCGTAACCGAGAAAGCGGATAGACGCATGCTGCCCGACTTTGATGCCCGCAAAATTCTCTTCACTGACTTTCCCCTCAATGGTACGGGAACTGGAAATCAGTGTGGCAATCGGCGTATCCCGGCCAATGAGATCACCCACGCGCGCGTTGAGATTCACCGTGGCAATCACGCCATCGGTCGGTGCAATGATGGTCATCTTTTCCTTCTCCCGCTTTTTGGTGCGCAAAGTTGTCTGGTTGTTTTCCAGTGCGAGCTTGGCATTCACTTCCTCCAATTCGATGCGCTGTTCCAATTGACGCAGCAAACGGCGTTGTTTTTCGAGTTCCCCTTCGGGGTAATTGCCCATCTTTGTCTGGCGTTCGAAGTTCGCCACGGCGTCGCGCTGATTCTCTAAATCAGTCCGCAAGGAGGAACCCAGTTCCACTTTGCGCTTGGCGGCGGCGATCTCGTTGGTCGTGCGTTCGATTTCGAGATCAACATCACCCGTGTCGATTTGCACCAGCACATCTCCCTGAAATATTTTTTTGCCCGGATCGAGTACGGAAAGAATGATCCGGCCACTGGCTTCACTTTTAAGCTCCATCGCATATTCGGCCTTAACCTCGACACTGCCGGGAACGGCACGCACCGCTTTGCCGCTGGTGACGACCGCGACGGTCGCGACCGGCCGCATCAAGTAAAACACCACGTACCAAACCAGCAGGAGCGGCAGTACCACGAGCAGTGTACGGACGCCCCAGCGACGGATTAATTCGAGGACCGTCTTCATTATTTAACCGGAAGGTTGGCGACAATCGGATCTTCATTCAGCGTGCCGAGGAAATCACCGATCCGTATCAGATATTCGTTCCGGACGCTGCTGGCATAAAGTTCTGAATCGTACGCACTGATTTGCACCAGGCCCACATCAGACTCAGATTTAACCCCGCGGCGAAAATCCTCCTGCATCGTCCGCAAATAACCCAAGGTAGAGACCAGTTGACGATCCAGAATAGCCATATTGCGCGCGGTGAAGTTGATTTGTTTCACTGCGGCTTGGGCATCTTGCGCCAGTTGCTCCGTCATCTGCTGATAACTACCCTCCAGCTGCCGACGGGCGATGAGTGCATTCCGCTTGGCTGCTCCCGCCGCAAACCCGTCGAAAATCGTCCAGTTAATCGCAATCCCGGCATACTGATAACTGGATGTATATTTTGAACCAGCCCCGTAGATGTTACTTTGCTCATCCTGGGAAATGCCAAAAACCGCATTCACTTTCGGAAGGAGCCGGGTCTTTGCGATCGCGTAATCCAGATTGGCAATGTCAATCCGCTGCCGAAGGCTTATTGCATCGGCGGCAACCGGCTCTTTTTGGGCCAGAAAATCCGCGAGAAGCTGATTGAACGGCCCGGCATTGTAACTGGTCTCAGTAATGGCATCAGGGATGGCCTCATCGCCTATGGCCCCCAGACCGGCCAGACGAGCGAAGGATTGCTTGGCACTGGCATAATCAAATTCGCTCCGCTCCAAACTAATTTGAGCCTGTTCCGCTTGGATGCGGACGCCAAAGATTTCCGCCTCAGAAATCACCCGTTTGAGCAAGCGCTCTTCTTGGGTCTTCAACTGAGTGTTGACGAACTGCCCATTAAATCGCGCCCGCTTGAGCGCTAATTTCTCCACGATGAGATTCAGGTACTTGCTACGCAACTCTTGCGCCAGTAGGCGATAGGCTTGGCGATAGTCGCCTTGCGCCATTTTCAACCTAATTCCACCAATTTTGTCCTTATTTCGTTTTTCACCCCAATAGAATAATGGTTGAGATAAAGAAAGAGAATAAGGCGTCTTGGTAATTTGATTGCTCGATGTCGTAGCAGGAGGCGGTGGCGAGCCTGGCGTCGGCGCACGGAGGGTAACAAATCGATCCTTCGAACTATTTAGGCCGAAACTACCACTAATAGAGGGGAGCATATTCGCTCGCGCATCGACCCGATTATTCTCGGCCATCTCCAAATCCAACGCGCGACTCACCATGCGCGGGGACTGCTGTACGGCACTCCGCAGGATGGAATCCAACCCGGGATAGAGTTTCTCCGGCAAAGGAAGCTCGCTGACGGCTGGGGATGCCGCCTGCAGAAAGCAGGCGAGAAGCGGCAAAGCCGCGAGGGATTTCCATGCTTTGTTCATAAGTAAATTCAAGTAAGACCGGTTATCCATGAAGTAATTGCAATCTGGAAATTGTTCCATCCGGACAGGCCGAAACAATGCAATTCAGCCATTTCGTAAATTTAGCGGAGGAACGCAGGGGCTCGCTTGTCGTGGCCAAAGGCATTCGGGCCGCATCCAGCGCTTGCCCTTGCACTGACTGCGCTAAGCGCAGCACCAAAGAATAAGAGCGCGACCGGCGGTATTATCGCCGACCCACCTCTTCAGATTGTCACCGGACCGTGCAGTAATTTTTCTCCCAAACGCGAGCTGGCCCGTTCGAGCACCATCGGCATCGCATCTTCCATAACCTCGGTGGTAAAGCCCCACTCGTGCAGGAAATTGCCATGCAAGGTCACAAGAAAACCTTCTTCGGTGACACCGGGCCCCATGGCTGTCGCCAGATATTTGGCCGCATGCAAATGCGCGAGCAAGGGTTGGACCCCTGCCGGGGCTTCAAGCGGACGCAGCATAAATTGCGCAGTCTGGATAAAGGTGGGCGGGAATTTCCACGCCTCAAGCAGACGCATGCTCACATCGGCATGGTGATAACCAAACACGGTGCGCTCCCCTTCCTCCCACGTGGTCTTCGTTTGGGCACAGCACAGTCGCACGGCCGGATAATATTCCGCGCAGGTATGCGCGAGCGCGAGTTTACCCAGATCACAAACCAAGCCGGCCGTATAAGCGGTCTGCGGGTCGATTTGCTCCATGGCGGTAGCGAGCACCTCGGCGGCAATCGCCGTGCAGAGGGCATGGCGGCTGAAATCACCGGGATCCCAACGCAGCAAGCTTTTCGATCCGGTCTCCCAGCGGCTCACGAGGACCAGCGCGGCCAAACGGAAAATTTCTTTGGCGCCCAAGCGCAAAATTGCGCCATCAAGCGTATCGATTCCTCCCCGGCCAAACATGGCGGAGTTGGCGAGGCGCAGGGTCGCCGCCGCGAGCGAAGGATCGAGCGAGATCAACCGCTCAATTTCGGCCGCCGAGCTATCGTTGCTCTGCAAGACCAGCGCGAGGCGCGGCAATAAGGAGGGTGAGCAGGGTAAGCGCAGGGCTTTTTCGCAGACTTGCTCAATCGTAGGCGGAGGCGGAAGCGGAGCGGTCATGGCGGGGAGGAGTTAAGCTGCTTGTAAGAGTGAAATCGGATCGAGGATAAGAGCTATATTCCCATCCCCCAGAATAGCACCACCGGCCACGCCGGGCAAGCCCTGGAGATAAGCGCCGAGATTCTTAATGACCACCTCCTGCTTGCTCACCATTTCGTCTACCATCAGGGCCGAGACTTTGCCGGAATGCTCGACGAGCACCAAAATGCCTTCCCAGGGTTGCTGGGCATCGCACGGAATGTTGAAGCGACGATGGAGGCGGTGCACCGGCAGCATGCGGCCGCGCAATTCCAGAATTTCGCCCTGGCCATGCACAGTGCTGATGGATTCGCGCGAAGGACGCAGCGCCATCTGGACCGAGGTGCTGGGGAGAATAAATTTGTCGGTGCCGACGCGCACCACCAGACCATCGATGATGGCCATCGTGAGCGGCAGTTTGATTTTGAAGACGGAGCCATGCCCGACTTCGGACGTGATCTCGATCTTGCCGCGCAATTTCTCGATATTGCGCTTCACCACATCCATGCCGACGCCGCGGCCGGAAACCGAAGTCACCTTCTCCGCCGTGGAAAACCCGGGAGCAAAGATCAGCGCGTAGATCTCCTCGCGACTCAAATGGGCTCCGGCGGCGATGAGCCCTTTCTCCACCGCTTTCTTATAGATGCGGTCTGGATCGATGCCGCGACCATCGTCCTTCAGTTCGATGACGATGTTGCTGCCCTGATGGTAGGCGTAGAGATGCACGGAACCGGTGTCGGATTTGCCGGAAGCGAGGCGCTGCTCGGGATTTTCCAGACCGTGATCCAGCGCGTTGCGCACCATGTGCACCAGCGGATCGCCGATTTCCTCAACGACGGTACGGTCCAGCTCGGTGTCTTCCCCGCTGACGGTGAAATGGACTTTCTTGCCAAAGCTGTTGGCGAGATCGCGCGCGAGGCGCTCCATTTTCTGAAAGGTTTGCTTGATGGGAATCATCCGCAGCGACATGGCCGTGTGCTGCAGTTCCTTCGCAATGCGCGACAACTGGACGACGTTGCGATGCAAGGGAGAACCTTCCACGCTGAGGACCCGGGCCGACTCGATGAGCTGGCTCTGCACGATCACGAGTTCACCCACCACATCCATCAGAGAATCGAGTTTCTCCGTATTAACGCGAACGGTGGGACCGCCCGCAGTTTTAGTGGTGCCATGGTTTTCAGCGGCGGGGGCGGGTGCTTTACCGACCGCAACCCCTGCGGAAGAAGCCGCCGGGGCCGAAACCGCAGCGACTGGCGCTGGAGCCGCCACGAGAGCAGGAAGTGGCAGCGGCGCAGCGGTGCTTTCCGGAGCCGGACTCGCTGGAACCGGCGCAGTGCCCTTATCGCCCGAAATGGCGGCATGCGCGAGACGTTTAACGGCCTGCATGAGATGTGCGACGGGAATAATTTTATTGGGAATTTCCCCTTTTCCCAACGCCACCGCGACCTGCTGCGTGAGCGCCTGCAGTGCATCGCGGCTGCGCAAAATTTCAGTGATAATCACCGGGGTAAGCCGGAGTTCACCGTTGCGGGCCAGATCGAGGAGCGACTCGACTTCGTGGGCCAGGGATTGCATGGGCACGAGTCCGAGAAATCCCGCGTTGCCCTTAAAAGTATGGAAGGACCGGAACATCGAGTTCAACGCCTCCGGGTGATCAGGCTGCTGGTCGAGCACCAAAAGCGCCGCCTCGATTTGCTGCAAATGCTCGAGGGCCTCGGCATAAAATTCCCCGAGCAATTCCTGATTCTCGGACATGTTCAGTTCCAAGAGTACATCGATCACGGCATGATCTCCGCCCTCCTCCACTGCCACGACGGTGGGTTCGGTCGGGGCCTCGCTGGTCAAAAAATCCACCGGAGGCATACCGGCTTTCACCGCCTCGATCGCCTCGGGCAGCCAATCGATCAACTTTCTCAGCTGCACAATCGTCTCTTCCGTGAAGGGCGAGGCGACATCCAGTAATTTGTCCAGCAAAGTGTGCGTACTTTTGACCGCATAGTGCAATATTGTATCACTTTCACAGAGAGTGACGATTTCACCTAAAAGGCTGTACGAAGGGATGAGCCCTTCATCGCGGCCGGGAGTGGCAAGGATGGATTCGGTAGCGAGACGATTCAGGGCGTCGTCCAGCGCCTGATAGGATTCCGGGGCAAGTGGCATAAGCAAAAAGATGAGTAAATTAAAACAGCTGTTGTCTTGGTTATCGGTTCCCCGCGGAAAAACTTAACCTAACTCCTCGTGTTTTAATGCTAAATATCTGCCGGGTCGCGCCGATGAACCAACTGGCGCTCCTTACGCCTCAACCAATTCCATCCATGAGTTCAGCCCCCGTCCCCGCCACCACCGCCGCTGTTGCCAACAAACAGGCCGGCAAATATCTCACCGTGGTGCTCGATAACGAAGCCTACGGCCTCAACGTCCTGAAAATTCGTGAAATCATTCGCATGCAGAAGATCACGCCCGTGCCCCAGATGCCCGCCTTCGTCAAAGGCGTCATCAATCTGCGCGGTCGCGTCATCCCCATCGTCGATCTCCGCGTAAAATTCGGCCTGAAAGCTGAATTTGCCGAGCGCACCTGTATCGTGGTGGTCCAAGTCAAACTCGCCAACGATCAAATCGTGCAGATGGGTCTGATCGTGGATAGCGTCGAAGAGGTCGTGAACCTCACCGCGCAGGAGATCGAGCCCGTACCGGAATTTGGCGCGAGGATCGATACCACTTACCTTTTGGGCATGGCCAAGATCAAGGACCAGGTAAAGACGCTCCTCGATATCGATCGCGTGGTGGCACCGGAGACGATGCAGAGCATCGTGCAGTCGACCAATTGAGCCACCGGAATATCCGGGGTCTCATCGCCTGAGCATCGGGCATCGGAGCCCTGCTCGTCGTCCTCTTGTTGAGGATCGCGCAATAAATTACGCCACTCGAGAGTTTTGTCCCGACTCTCTCCGTTTGCCAAATGCAGCGCCTGGAGCAGAGCCGAAAGGCCACGCAAGACTACATCGCTTCGTCGCCCGGCAATTACGCGATCGGGCATGAAATAGGCGGGCGAAAACTTCATCGGCTAAAATAGCCACGTTCCAATACCTATTGCAGAATCAACACGGGGCGCACATCGCCCCGCATACGGTGGTTTGAGGACTGACCAACCAAGCATGTTGAGGTCAACCCGCTCCACCTTTCGGAAAATCCCCGAAACAAAAAAGCGCAGGTCAGTTCGTTAATCACCAGTCTGAACTAAAGTTCGCCTCGAAAGCATCATTAACCGCACGAAAATATTGTTAGACTGAATATTTCCTACCAAAAGACGCCCGATCCTTTTCCCAGAGAGCATAGAGGCTGACACAGCGGAGGAAGAAGCGTACAAGATGCGGAAGGTGCGCCCGCCGATGAGCGGGCGTGGACCTCTCATTTGAAGTTTGGCTTTTTATTTTGCGCTCTGTGACCGCGGCGCTCCTCTTTTCCGTTTGTAACTCAAGGATTTCATGGCCTCGGGATGAAAAATCCAGGTTAGCCCTCTGCCCTCACTAAAGCCGGTCCGGATTGTGCCGAACCTAAGGAGAGTGTGGCACTGTGTCTCGGCACAGCCGCCTGTCTGATTTTCTTCACCGCAAGCTGATCGAGATCATCCGCCACGCCGGCAGTAATCTCTGCCACAGGAACCGAACTAATCCACATCGCTTACATGAACTCGCTCACTCTTGGCCAACGCATCGCCCTCGGTTTTTCCGCCATCATTGGCCTCACTCTGATTCTGGGGCTCGTGCTCTTCAGCAACTTCCACACCATTGCCAAGCATGCTGAATACATCGCCACCGATCCGGTGCCGGGCACGATTTCAATCATGAGCATCGCCGGCGCCGTGCGGGATAATTTCGGTTTGGTACAGCTCCACATTGCGGCCAAAGAAAAAGAGCGGATCAATGCCACCATCGAAAAAAACAAAGAGCTCATCGACCAGCTAACCCGAGAATATGAAAACACCATCGCCGAGTCTGCGGACAAAACAATGTTTGCCAGCTATAAAGAAGCTCGGTCGACCTACTTGAACGAATTCAAAAATGTGCTCACACTGGCAGCTCAAGGGAAAACCGCCGAGGCCAGTGCCGCCGATGAAAATCGCCTGCACCCCGCCTACCAAAATGTCACGGCTGCTTTGGACAAACTGGTGACTTACAATATTAAAAATCTCCGTACCGGCGTGGCCAACGTCCAGACCTCGGCAAAAACCGGCCAAGCCACAAACTTAACCGGATTAACCATTGGGATCATTACCGCGTTACTGGTCGCCTTTGGGATCATTCGAAATTTCAAGCAATTACTCGGCGGGATCACGGAAACCCTCGACGCCAGTTCGGAGCAAACCGCCAGTGCGGCCAAACAAGTCTCCAGCTCCAGCCAATCGCTCGCGGAAGGTGCCAGCGAACAAGCGGCCTCGCTCGAGAGCACTTCCGCCTCACTCGCGGAAATGTCCTCGATGACTAAACGCAATGCCGAGAGCGCCCAGCAGGCCAAACAAATCGCCGGCAAGGCCCGGAACGCCGCCGACACCGGAGCTGAGCGCATGCAGGCCATGCAAACCGCCATGCAAGCCATCACCACGGCCTCCGATGACATTTCAAAAATCCTCAAGACGATCGACGAAATCGCCTTTCAAACCAACATCCTCGCCCTCAACGCCGCCGTCGAAGCCGCCCGCGCGGGCGAAGCGGGAGCTGGTTTCGCGGTTGTCGCCGAGGAAGTGCGCGCCCTCGCCCAGCGCTCCGCCGCCGCCGCCAAGGAGACCGCCGAAAAAATCGAAGACTCGGTTTCCAAAAGCCAACAAGGCGCGCAAATCAGCGCGGAAGTGGCCAAGAGTTTTGATGAAATTCAAAAAGGAATTCGTCAACTCGACGCACTCGTCGCCGAGATTGCCACCGCTTCCAACGAGCAAAGTTCCGGCATCGGTCTAGTCACCTCCACCGTCTCCCAAATGGACAAGGTCACCCAAAGCAATGCGGGTAACGCGGAGGAAACCGCCGCGGCAGCGGAAGAACTCAGCAGCCAGTCGCTCCTCATGAAGGAAGCCGTGGCCGAACTCCAATTGCTCGTGGGCGGAGCGAGTCTCGCCGGAAATGAACACGCTGCGATCCGGCCCGCCGCCCCGCGCCACCACCCCGCCCCTCCGCCGGTGCACACCGCTCAGACTAACCAGATGCCGGTGCACACTACGCCGATGCACACCACGCCAAACGTGAAGTCCAGTGCACCGGCCAGCAAGAATACCCCTTTGCGCAAACCCGCTTTAAAAATAGTTGGAGAAACAGACGAGAATATCGATTTCTTCGAGGACACGTGAGTGACAGATAACGGGGCGTTCCGGTGATTCCTGAATTAATTTCTCAACGCACTCGCGTTGAGCTTGAGGGGTGTCCCAAGCATCGTTAAAAGGACGAGGTTGATGGTGGTGACGGGATTGGTTTCAGGGATTGGTGGATGGGACAAGAGCAATTAAACTCGGGGAGGTGTGGAGGGGCGGAAGCCC
>JANYCF010000163.1 GCA_025360455.1 Opitutaceae bacterium
GGCAGCATGAGTTCCAACCAGTCCGGCGAAGGCGAGATCCGCAAAGCCCTCATCGAAGCCGATCTCGTGGACTGCATGGTCGCTCTCCCCGGACAGCTTTTCTACAGCACGCAGATTCCCGTCTGTTTATGGTTTTTGACCAAGGATAAAACAGGTAGGGCGAACCGTCCCGGTGAGCCGAAACGCCGCGACCGCCGCAAATCCACCCTCTTCATCGACGCGCGAAAAATGGGCACCCTCATCGACCGTGTCCACCGCGAGCTGACCGACGCCGACCTCAACAAGATCACATCCACCTATCACGCGTGGCGCGGTGATCCCAAAATCGTAAATCGTAAATCCGAAATCGTAAATTACGCGGACGTCGCCGGTTTTTGTAAGTCAGCGACGACGGCGGAGATTTCCGCTCACGGCCACGTCCTCACGCCCGGCCGCTACGTCGGCGCCGAGGAAGTCGAAGACGACGGTGACCCCTTCGAGGAAAAGATGCCGCGCCTCATCGCCGAACTGCACACCCAGTTCGCCGAGTCCGCGAAACTGGAGAAAGGCATCCAAGCAAACTTGAGGGGGCTAGGTTATGGCGGGTGAATGGGAAACAACGCTCCTTCGTGACTTGCTGGTCACGACGAAGGATGGCGACTGGGGAAAAGAAAATCCGGAAGACGGCTACGTACCTTATCACATCATTCGCGGCACAGATTTTCCGGACGTCCGCGTTGGCGACTTGTCATCAGTTCCGCAGCGCTATCTGGCGGAACACACGGTGAAGCGCCGCACGCTCGAACCGGACGACATTCTCATCGAGACCGCAGGCGGAACCCGAGACCGACCGACTGGCCGTACATTACTCATCACCGAAAAGGTTCTCTCGCGTTTTCGTGGCCCCGTTACATGCGCCAGTTTCGCCCGCTTCCTCCGCATAGACCGAAAGCAAGCCGACCCGCGTTTCGTTTTTTGGTATCTCCAGCACCTTTACGACAAGGGTGAGATGTCGCAGCACCAAGTGCAGCACACGGGAGTCGCCCGTTTTCAATACACGCGCTTCGCAGAGACTCAGAACGTCCCGCTCCCATCCCTCGCCGAGCAAAAAGTCATCGCAGCGGTGCTTGGAGCGCTGGACGACAAGATCGAGTTGAATCGGCGGATGAACACGACGCTGGAGGCAATGGCACGGGCGCTGTTCCAGAGCTGGTTTGTGGATTTCGATCCCGTCCGCGCCAAACTCGACGGCCGTAAACCCACCGACCTCGACCCCGCTACAGCCGCCCTCTTTCCCGACTCCTTCCAAGACTCGCGACTCGGGCATATCCCGACCGATTGGGACGTGCTTCCACTCTATGATACAGCACGGTGGGTAAATGGAGCAGCATTCAAAAACGAAGACTTCTGCGCCGCAGGCGAAGGTCTTCCCGTCATTAAGATTAGTGAGCTAAAATCCGGAATTAGTATTCAAACAAAATGGTGCCAACGCGACGCCGACGCTGACAAAATAATCGACACGGGAGACTTGGTATATTCGTGGTCAGGCAGCCCGGATACATCTCTCGAAGCGTTCCTTTGGAGTGGTGGCCGCGGATTGCTCAATCAGCACATCTTCAAGGTGATTTCAGCGACGGCGGCAGAAAAACGCTTCGTCTATTACCTCCTCCAATACCTGCGCCCGGTGCTCGTGGAGACGGCGAGGAACAAACAGACCACTGGCCTCGGTCACGTGACGATTGCCGACATGAAACGCTTGTTGGTCTGTATGCCAAACAAAGCAGTGCTTGCCGCATTCGACAGGAACGTCGCCCCCATCTTCGACAAGGCCTTCACCAACACGCTCGAATCCCGCACCCTCGCCTCCCTGCGCGACACGCTGCTGCCGAAGCTGCTGAGCGGGGAGTTGAGCGTGCCTGCCGCCTAACCGATGGATGTTCTTCAGCTCAACGCCGTGCGCTTTATCCAACCGATGAAAGTCGGGCGGACCGGGCCCTTGCTGCTCGGCTGCGAAGATGCAAAGAACGGCGGTCACGAGGTCGTGATTAAGCTGCGTGGTCGGGAGATGACCCCGAAGTCGCAACTCGCCGAGCTCATCGCGGCCCAACTCGCCGGTGATCTGGGACTAGATATTCCCACACCGGCCGTCGTTGACGTGCCGGCAGAACTTGCCGCGATCATATCAGACCCGGTGGTGGCTGCGGCAGTGAAGGCGAGCCCGGGGCCCAATTTCGGTTCACTGCATCTCGGGACCAGTTTCACGATCTGGCCCAATGGCCGCACCCCCATCGGGCCCATGCGCGATCAGGCGGCGCTCATCTTCGCCTTCGATGCCTTGGTGCAGAATCCTGACCGGCGCACCATCAATCCCAATCTTTGGGCACGCTCCGACACGATCGGGGTGTTCGACCACGAACAGGCGTTCGCTTTTCTCTACACCACAATCTTGGGGGACCCGCCGAAACCGTGGGTCGCGGCCAACCAAATTATGGGCTTCCGCTTCCTTGAGCAACATGTGTTCTATCCCGCGTTGCGCGGAGGCACGGTTGACCTTGTAGGGTTCGAAGATCGGCTCAAAAACTGACCAAGAGCCGGATTGAAGGCTATTTCGAAGCCGTGCCTAAAGAGTGGCGTAGCGGCCACGATCTGTGCGAGAAGATAGCTGCTTATCTCGACGAAGCCCGCAAGGAACGGACCAAGTTGATCTCATTTCTAAAACATTTCCTACGATGAAAACCAACTACAGCTACGTCACTCTTCGCTATGTGCATGACGTTGTCACCGGCGAATTCGTCAATATCGGCGTGGTCATCTACGCTCCCGACCAACGCAGCTTAAAGGCACGGTTTACGACCTCGTATGAGCGCCTCAATGCGATCTTCCTCAAGATCGACCATAATCATTTCCGGGCGATGGTGCGCTATCTCGGCAACCGGTTTTCCGAGATGACAGATGAGCTGAGCAATTCATTGCAACTTATGCCGGTCACCGGGATCACCGAACTCGTGCGCAAGGTGCTGCCACCGGACGACAGTTCACTCCAGTGGTCTGAAGCTGGCGGCGGCATAACCTCCAATGTGGAGCAAGCGATGAAAGAACTTTATGCAAGACTGGTAGAACGTTACGAACGGACATCAGAACTGCAAAGTCGCTCTGACGATGATATTGCCCGTCCATTCAAGGCAAAGCTGGACCGAAAGATGGTCGGGCCAAAAGTCGCTGAAAAACAAATCGCCGCCAAGGACTACGACTACCGGTTCCAATTCGCTTGGAAAAACTCGATCTGGCACCTCTACGAACCCGTGTCTTTCGATCTGGTAGATCCGAACAGCATTGTGGAAAAAGCCAATAAATGGCTGGGCCGCGGCATCGCGCTGCAGGACGCCAGTGAGAAATTTAAACTCTATTTTCTCCTGGGTGAGCCGAAGTTGCCGGCAACACGCAAGGCCTTTGATCATGCCCAGCATCTCCTGCAAAAAATCCCGGGCAAAATGGAGTTGGTGCGCGAAAATGAACTGGAGGATTTTACGGAGAAAGTAGCGGAAGATATCGCAAAGCACGACCGGTTGCAGTCCTGACGGTGAGCCTCAAAGCCGGCGTATTTGAATCAACGGCCGTATTTTTTATTATGGCGACCCAACGCGCACTTTCTGAACTCACCCGGGAGGAACTGCATGATCTCATCTGGTCCCTGCCGGCGACAAAACTTGCGGCAGACTTTGGCGTCTCCGATGTGGCGGTCGCCAAACGCTGTCGAAAGCTGAATGTGCCCCGGCCCGCGCGCGGCTACTGGGCCAAGATCGAAGCCGGACATAAACCGAAAAAACCGCCGCTGCCGGCCTCTCCGGCGGACGCGTTTGCCGAGCAAGTTTTGCAGCCCATCGCATCCAGCATCGCCCTGCCGGCAGAGACCGAAATCCTGCATCCCGTGGCAGTGCAATTTCTCGCGGCCATCAAATCATCGGCGTTGAGCCATGATAAGCAGCGCGTGCATCTGAAGGAACCGGAGTTCCCCGAAGCCGATATTTCCAAAGCCCAGGCACCGCGCGCCGCCGGGGTCTTGCAGACCCTGTTCACTCTGGTCGAGTCGCGCGGCATCCCGTTCCGGAAGAACCAGGGCAAATACGACGGCGGCTACTTCCGAAAGGGAAATGATCGTCTTCATTTCAAGATCGAAGAGGAACTGATCGACAAGCCGGCGAGTCCCGGTCGCCGGAGAAACCATTACTCCAACTGGCAGCAGCAGGAGAACAAAGTGGCGGGCGGGCGCCTGACGTTTTCGGTCAATCCCGAAAACTATGGGAAACAGCAGGAGAAGCGCTGGAGCGAGAGCGAGAAAATGCCCCTCGAAGCCATCGTTGCCGCGATGGCGAAGGAGATTTGCCGTCACTTCATGGAATTGCAGAAGAGGCATGCCGCTGAGGTGATCGAACGCGAGAAGCAGCGGGTCGAGGCGGAGATTCGCTGGAAAAAACATCAGGAAGAGGAGGCCATTCGCATTGAGCAGGAGAAGAAGCGCAAGCATGCCGCGGCGCTGGAGGCGGTCGCACGAAATCGGGAGGAGGATCTGCTGAAAGCCGCCGAGTGGTGGCGGCTTCACCGTGGCATCGACGACTTCATCGCTGACTGCGAACGCCGCTGGCGTGCCGCCCAATCCGGTGAATTGTCGCCCGAGCAACAGGCGTGGCTCGCTTGGGCGCGCGAGGTGGCAACGGGGGTGTCCCCGTTAGCGACCGGCTATCCCGATCCCGCTAAAGACGGCGTTTTCGATCCGGCGACCGTTCCGTTCGGTGGCCCCTATCCGGAGCAGCGCAAGTTTCCCCAACCACCGACCATGCCGGCGATACCCGCGCCGGTGGTGGTGAAGCAGGGCTACGGCGAGCCAAGCCATCAGCCCGCATCCAACCCGTATCCGTTCTGGTTAAAATATCAGCGGAGATAGTACTACCCCACGATCCCTCTCGCGCATGACACCATTCCATACCAGCATGGTGGAAATTTGAATCATGGCTGATCGATTCCTCTATATCTTTCTCGATGAAGCCGGAAATCTTGATTTCTCAAAAACCGGCACGAAGTTCTTTCTGCTGGGCGCGATCACCAAAGAGCGGCCGTTTCACGCCTACAAGGAGCTGACGGAACTGAAATACGATCTCACGGAATTGGGCACCGAGCTGGAATATTTTCATGCCTCAGAAAATGCGCAGCCAGTGCGCAATCGGATGTTTGATATTATCTGCCGCAATTTAGCCGGAGTGCGGATCGATGCTCTGGTCGTTGAGAAGCGTAAGACGGGGCCGGCTCTTCAAACCGAGGAGAAGTTTTACGCCCGGATGCTCGGCTATCTGCTTAAGTATATTCTGAATCAACACGACCTCGGGCAATTCAAGGAGGTACTGGTCTTCACCGATAGCATCCCCATTCAGAAAAAACGATCCACCATCGAAAAGGCGATCAAGACAACTTTGGCAGAACTACTGCCCGCCACAGCAAAGTACTGGCTACTGCATCACTGTTCCAAATCAAACCTAGACCTGCAAATTGCCGACTACTGCACCTGGGCCATCTACCGCAAATGGAACATGGGCGACGCCAGATCCTATGAGCATATCAAACCGGCCGTGACGTCTGAGTTCGACATCTTTCGCTCCGGTACAATTCTCTATTACTGATGCGCCGGACCTCAAAAAGCGACCACCCCGGCTACTCTTGCGAGAGAACCCATTGGGTTCTTATTACCGGGGTGGAACCTTTAAATTGGTCAGAAACCGCGTTTGCAACGGTCTCAGTAGCTTTATTCACATAAGTGAATTGGCTGTGAAACACATCGACCCAATCCTCATAAAAGTAAAGAGTTTCGTTTCCACCGCCTCATGAGCCTCAATGAATCCATAGTCGAAGCAGCCGCCTTGGAATGGTTTGGTGAGCTGGGCTACGCCATCGGCCATGGACCGCACATGGCGCCCGGTGAACCGGCGGCGGAGCGGGATGGATTTGGCGACGTGGTATTGGTGGGGCGTTTGCACGAGGCGATCCGGCGGATGAACCCGGCCATTCCCGAGGACGCACGGGAAGAGGCTTTGCGCAAGGTGCTGCGGGTCGGGACTCCTTCGCTTACGCAAACGAACCGCGCTTTTTACCGGATGTTGCGTGATGGCGTGCCGGTAGAGTATCCACGGCCAGACGGCAGCATTGCGGGCGATGATGTGCGGTTGGTGAATTTTGATGATGTACAGGCGAACGACTGGTTGGCGGTGAATCAGTTCACGGTGATCGAAGGGCAACACAATCGCCGGCCGGACATCATAATTTTCGTCAATGGGCTGCCGCTCGGCCTGATTGAGCTGAAAAACGCAGCGGATGAGGACGCGGATATATGGGCTGCTTACCGACAACTTCAAACTTACAAGTTCGAGATCGGTTCGCTTTTGAATTACAATGCGGCGCTGGTGGTGAGTGATGGCTTGCAGGCGCGCATTGGCTCTCTCACGGCCAACCAGGAGTGGTTCAAGGTCTGGCGCACGATCGAGGGTGATGGTGATGCGCCGAAGAATGCCTTGGAGCTGGAGGTGCTGGTGCGCGGCGTGTTCGATCGGCAATGCTTCCTCGACCTGTTGCAGCATTTCATCGTCTTCGAGGAAGATCCTGATTCGGGCGCGCTGCACAAGATCATCGCGGGCTACCATCAGTTCCATGCGGTGAATGCAGCGGTGGAGGAAACGGTGCGTGCCAGCGGGATGGATATCGATTGGCAGAAGCCGGGTGAGGGTGAACAAGGCACTTATTGGGCTGGTCGGATGCACGGTGGCAAACCGGGTGATCGGCGGGCCGGCGTGGTCTGGCACACGCAAGGCAGTGGAAAAAGTTTCTCGATGCTCTTCTATGCCGCCCGTGTGGTGCGGCATCCGGCAATGCAGAACCCGACGCTGGTGGTGCTGACGGATCGCAACGATCTCGACGACCAGCTCTTCGGCCAGTTCCAGCGCTGCCACGATATTCTCGGTCAGACACCGGTGCAGGCCAGTGGGCGCGAGCATTTGCGGGAGCTGCTGAATCGGGCGAGCGGCGGCGTGGTGTTCACGACCATTCACAAGTTCGCGGCGGAAAAGGGCGAGGAGATTCCCGAGCTGAGCGCACGGCAAAATATCGTCGTGATCGCGGATGAAGCGCACCGCAGCCAGTATGGATTTGGCGGCAAAGTAAATGAGAAGACCGGCGAGATGTCCTACGGTTTCGCCAGCAACCTGCGCGATGCCTTGCCGAACGCGTCATTCATCGGTTTCACCGGCACACCCATCGAAAAGGCGGACGCGAACACGCGGGCGATCTTCGGTGATTACATTTCTATCTACGACATCCAGCGCGCTGTCGCCGACAAGGCTACGGTGCCGATCTACTACGAGAGCCGAATTTCCAAGCTTAGTCTGAACGCCGCGGCTTTGCCCAAGATCGACGCCGAATTCGAGGAGATCACCGAAGGCGAGGAGATGACGAAGAAGGAGAAACTTAAAACCAAGTGGGCTGCGCTGGAGGCGCTCGTAGGCGATCCCAAACGCATCGCGCTCGTGGCCGCCGATCTGGTGACGCATTTTGAGAAACGCGTGGAGGCGATGGACGGCAAAGCGATGATCGTCTGTATGAGCCGTCGAATTTGCGTGGATCTCTGCAATGCTCTTATCTCGCTGCGTCCCGACTGGGCCAGCGCCAAGGACGACGATTTTGAACTAGAAAAGGACAGGAGCTTTCTGGTGAAAGTGGTGATGACCGGTAGCGCCGACGACGGCCCAAACTGGCAGCCACACATCCGCAACAAAGACAAACGTCGCAAACTGGCGAACCGTTTCAAGGACTCCAAAGATCCGTTCCGCATCGTGATCGTGCGCGACATGTGGCTGACCGGCTTCGACGCGCCCTGCCTGCATACGATGTATGCCGACAAGCCTATGCAAGGCCACGGCCTCATGCAGGCGATCGCCCGCGTGAACCGTGTGTTCCGCGACAAACCCGGCGGACTGGTGGTGGATTACCTCGGCCTTGCCGACCAACTGAAGCAGGCACTCATCACTTACACCGAAAGCGGCGGCCAAGGGAATCCTACCCTCGATACCGCCCAGGCCATCGCCGTGATGCTGGAGAAACACGGGATCGTCTGCGATCTGATGCATAGTTTTAGTTGGGACAAGTGGACGACCGGTAAACCCACCGAGCGCCTTGCGCTCATCCCCGCTGGACAAGAACATGTTCTCGCGCAGGAGAACGGCAAGAAACGCTTCGTGCAGGTGGTCACCGAGCTCACCCGCGCTTTCGCCCTCTGCGCCTCCAGTGATGACGCCACAGAAATCCGCGATGATGTGAGTTTCTTCCAAGCCATTCAGGCTGCCTTGAACAAGCAGACCACGAACACCAATAAGTCGCCCGAGCAAATCGATGCCGCCATCCGCCAGCTCGTATCCGGTGCAATCACAACCGATGGCAAGATCATCGACGTGTTCACCGCCGCCGGCTTACCGAAGCCGGACATCAGTATTCTGTCCGATCAATTCCTCGCCGAAGTCCGCGGGCTCAAGCACAAGAACGTCGCGACAGAATTGCTCGAGAAGTTGCTCAGAAATGAACTCAAAGTTCGTTCGAAGCGCAACCTCGTCCAGGCACAGGTCTTTTCGGAGAAGCTCAAGCAAGCGCTCAATGCTTACCATAACCGCGCCATCTCCACGATGCAGGTGCTGGAGGAGTTGATCGCACTCGCCAAGGAAATGGACGCCGCCAGCAAACGTGGGCAGTATCTCGGCCTGACTGACGATGAAGTCGCCTTCTATGACGCGCTCGCCGCCAACGAAAGTGCGGTCAAAGCAATGGGCGACGATAAACTAAAAGTCATCGCCGCGGAGCTAATCACCAAAGTCCGTCAAAGCGTGACGATCGACTGGACCCTCCGCGAAAGCGCCCGCGCCAAGATCAAGGTTATGGTAAAACGAATCCTGAACAAATACGGCTACCCACCCGACTTGCAGGAAGAAGCCGTGAAGACGGTGTTAGCCCAAGCGGAGCTCCTTTGTGCCGAGTGGGCCGTTTGATCTCCAAGTTGTTCACTGCACTTTTCGAAAATTTTTTCGGTTCTTCTCTCATTTCTTAGATCGACCAATCCCGCACCTCGCGCAGGAACGAACCTCACTCACTTTCCAGAAATAAATTCCCGTTCGTCCTCTTCTGTGTATTCCGTTACTTCCGTGGTTACTCTCAATACTTACAAAATCGGCGTCGATGGCGGCGGCACCAAGACGGAGCTGATCCTCGTCGATGCCGCCGGCGAAATCGTCACGCGTCACCTTGCCGCCGGCTGCAATCCAAGCCAGACCGGTCCGGAAAGAGCGCGCACCATTCTCACCGAAGCGCTGACTGCTTTGCTGGCCCAATCTAAAATCGATATTCAAAAATCGAAAATTACCACGACCGCGCTGTACATGGCTGGCAGTCCGCCATTCTGGGCGGAGGTCGCGGCCTCGTTAACCGATTTCGGCCAGGTCACCACTGCGCCCGATTCCGCTCCTGTGCTCGAGCTCGCCACGGCTGGAGCTCCGGGAATTGTCCTCCACGCGGGCACCGGCTCCTTCGTCATCACCCGCCGTGCGGACTTCACCATCCACTACACTGGCGGACTCGGTTGGAAGTTCGGCGATCCTGGCAGCGGCTACGATATTGGCCGACGCGCGCTTGCCTTGGCCTTGCTCGATATGCAGGCGAATCCACCGCTGTCCGACCACCGGCCTTCGCCCTTGGCCGAAGCGCTGGTGAATCATACGGGGTTGATGGATTACGCCACCAACTCGCGTTTCTTCTACACCGATTCTGAGGCCAACGCCAAAATCTCTTCGTTCGCTCCGCAGGTTCTCACTCTCGCGGAACAAGAATACGGCCCGGCCCAGCAAGTGCTGGCCGATTCGATCACCGATCTCGCCCGCTTGACCGACGGGGTGATCCACAAATATTTCCCCAAGACGACCGTGAAGCTCCCTTGCGGAGTGAGCGGCCGGATCTTGAACAGCGTCGCCGGCGCCTTTGCGCTGCGTTCCTTGGCCAGCAAACTCGACTGGCCCGTGGAGTTAAACTTCATCACCACGCCACCCATCGAAGGCGTCCGCCGGCTATTGCTGAAACTGTAGGAGCCTGTTTACAGGCGGCCTTTCCCACTACCCATCGCTTGCTAGCAAGCTCCTACAATATCAAAGCGTCCACCATGACTCTCTCCGAGCCCGAGTGGCTCGCACGGCGCGACGCCCACGAACTACGCGTCCGCGCCTGGACCGATCCGCACCAACAACGCGCGGCACGCGGTGAGAAACAACCGGTCGATGATTTTCTCTTCGAGTATTATCGTTTCCGTCCCAGCTGGCTCAAACGCTGGCACCCTGGCCCCGATGTCGTGCTGCTCGGCGAAGCCGCGCGCGATTATCTCCGCTGGCCGGAATATCAAGAGCGCGATGGAGGCGTCGCGCTCAACCCTGCTACCTTCGACCCGAAACGCCGCGACAGCCTCGCCTGGATTCTCAATTTACTCCGCACGACCGCCGAGCGCCCACCGCAATTCGCCTGCTTCGGCCTGCATGAATGGGCGATGGTCTATCGGCAGACACCGGATGTAGTCCGCCACAACACCTGGCCGTTGCGCTTTGCACCCGATCAAATTGCCGCGATTGTCGAAGCCCAGCCGATCCGCTGTTCGCATTTCGACGCGTTCCGTTTTTTCACCCCGCCGGCGCGACCGCTCAACCGTCTGCAACCCGAGCGCACCACCACCGCGCAATTCGAGCAACGCGGTTGTCTGCACGCCAACATGGATCTCTACAAATGGGCCTTCAAACTCGCGCCCTTCACACCCAGTGAGCTGATCGCCGACGGCTTTGGCCTCGCCCGCGACATCCGTGAGATCGACATGCGGGCGAGCCCCTACGATCTGCAAAAACTCGGTTACGCCCCAATCAAAATCGAAACCCCCGAAGGCCGTGCCGAGTACGAAGTCCACCAACGCAATTTTGCCGACCGCAGCCAGCCGCTGCGCACCCGGCTGGTGGCTTTGTGTGAGCGGCTCTTGCAGTCAGGAACCTGAACCACTGAAACCCAGCGGGTCGCCACCACGAAAGACACCAAACACACGAAAGGATCAGCTGTAGGCGCGGCTTTACGCCGCGATGGGCATTCGAATCACGGCGTAAAGCCGCTCCTACAGTTTCCGATCCACGATTCCTGAATCCATTCGCGTCCCTTCGCGTTCATTCGCGGTTAACCCTGTCTGAGTTATCCCCCCGACTCGCGCATTGCCTCCGATCTCTAAACGGCTACCCTGCCATACATGGACCCAGCGGCAGATCTTCCCGGTGTGCGCACGCGCAAAAAGCCCAGCTACCCGATCTCGGCACCCTTGCGCGATTACCTGCGTCGGTACCGCCGGGAACGTGAACTGCCCATCTCCTACGAACGCCTGCGCAATTTCAAGGACGCCATCCCTCTGACCGCTTCCGATGGCCGCCCCACGCTCTGGGATTCTGTCATCTACGACTCAGCCGATATCGCCGCCCTCAATGAGGACCTCAAACGCGTCTATGCTTTGCTAAAGGTCGATGGCGATCTTTCCGTGGTGCGCCATCTTTACATCGACCGCGTGGATTTTTGCGGCTTTGGCAATTCGATGCCGTTTCGCATCCGGATCGTGAATGCCTACAACGACAATCAGGATTATTTCTACATCAAGAAAGCCGACGCCTCACGCGTCTACGGCCTGGAGCTGGAGCATCTGCTCTCTCCCAACCGTCTCAATTACCTCACGCACCATAACACGCTGATCGAGGAGCACATTGCCGGCGTGCCCGGCGATATCTTCAGCGAACGCTGGTTGGAAAACAAAGAACTTAAACCCATCCGTATTGCCAAGGAACTGATCAAATTCAACGAACGCTGTTTTGTCCGCCTGCTCGGCGACATGCGCAGTTATAATTACGTCGTCGTGCTCACCCCGGATTTCGAAGGCTGGCAGGTGCGCATCCGCGCCATGGATTTCGACCAGCAGAGCTACTTCGGGAAAAAGAATTTCTACCTGCCGCAGTACTTCAAGGAAAACACCGCCGTCGTGCAGTTCTGCCAGCGGCTCCTCAACCCCCAGTCCGCCTACCAGTATCAACGCGAAGAGCAGGCACTCCTGCTGCAACGCGCCGATATATCCGCCACGCGGCTAAATCTCGTCCTCGACGCCATGGTGAATGATCCCATCGCCCCGGAGGAACATGTTCGCCAGCTCCGCGAAGGTTTGGCCCAACACTTCAGTTCCGACCGCTTCCTCCGCTGTGAATCCATGGGCGCGCTCGTAAGGGAAAATCTCAACATCGTCCGCGATCACATCGAAAAACAAATCCCGCCGACTCCCGCGGAATTGATGCTATAGGAAATGCGGTCTTCAAAACTTGTACTGAAGACCGAGTGACACGACGTTGTGGTCGAATTCGCGATAGGCCGCCTGCAGATTGGCGGGGAGTGTGCTCAGGCCGTTGCGGCCGATGTCGTGATTGTAAGCCGCGTTAAGCGAGCATTGTTTACTGAGTGCGTAGGTGACGCCGGCGGAAAGATTGTAGTCGAGATCGTCGCGCAGACTGGGCGCACCGCCGGTGACTTCGTTGCCCATGGTGTAGTTGGCCTCGAGTATTTTGGCACCGAGATCCAACCCCCACTGTTTATCCACACTCCAATGGTAGGCCAGCGTCCAGGTGCTGTCCACATACGGCACCAGACCGGTGCTCGCCACAAACATCCATTGTTTGCCGGTGAACGTGAGTGACTTGTCGGGAGCCAACGTCGCGGTCGCAGAGGCTTCACCGTACCACCGCGTGGTGGAGAGACTGTTGGTCGCGGCGAGAGGATTGTAGCTGCGGAAATCCGGCCCGGCGCTGAGTTTCAAGCTCAGCCATTTGGCCGGCTTGCCTTCCAGCCCAAGCAGCACGCGCTGGTAGTGATTGCTGGAGAAATGCTGGTCGGCATTCACACCGGGGCTGAACTGCTGCTGGTATTGGTAGCCAGCGCGCCACCCCAAGGTGAGCGCCACGTCGGGTGAAATTTTCCAGCCTACATCGGTGCCGGCATTCAGATCGTAACGGTCGGGATAATTCTGGTAGCCTTTGTACGGAGCTGCGCCCGTATTGTGCTTCACTGTGTTCATATCGATGAAAACCATCGAGGAGGCGGCGCGGATAAACCAGCTGCCCTGGGAGTACTGCAGGACCGTGTTGTAGCGGTCCTGATATTGGTTGCGGCGCTCGCGGGCGAGGGAGTGCGCGTAGTTATTGCGAAACTTGTCATTCTGTTCCGCCGCCGCACCGGCGAGCTGATTGAGCGCATAGACGGGGGCGTCCTTGCTGCCGTCATTATAGAGGAAGTTATTGTCGAAACTAAACGTCACCGCGTCGGACTTCACCTTAATCACGGTCCCGACGCGATGGGCGGTGTAGCTTTCTTCCGAGGCTGAGGCGTAGGTCACCACTTCCGGCTGATAGCTCAGCGTGAACGTCTGGATGTTTTTGTCGTCAAGCAACGGCACGAGATTGAGGCCCAGTTTAAATGACACCGCGCTCACCCACGAGGATTGCGGCTGCAGGCCCAGACCCGCAACGGCGAGCACGTTATCATCGTAGCTTTCGCGAGCCGACAGGGAGAATTCTCCCAGCCAGACGGGTTTGGCACCCGCGACTTTGTCGGGCGCTGGGGTGTCCGCAGCCAAACGCGGCGCGAGCACGGACTGGAGAACAATCACCGTGACAATAAAGCCACCGAGGAGTCTGGCAGGAAGTGAGGGAAGTTTCATTTATTTTGTGGGGACGAAGAGAAGCAACGGCCCGTCGCAGCGCGACACGGCGATGGCGGGTTGTTTTGAACCGGCGACGCGCACGGCCACGGCCGAGCGGGCGTCACCCGTGACGAGCAAACCAGATTGCGCGGAGGAAAGGGGCGTGAAGCCGCCCTGCCCATCGCCCTTCAGTACCACGCCCAAGCCGCCGTCGAAGCGACCGGTGTTGGCTTCGGGGCCAAAATTATTGCCGACACAGCAGAGGTCGAGCTTGCCGTCACCATCGAGATCACGCGCGATGATGGCGTTGATCGGCGCGATCTGCGCGACCTGGGGCAACGGCTGAAACTTGAAGGTGCCGTTTTTTTGCTGGAGAAACACGCCGCTCGCGAGCTCTGTGGCCGCGAGTTTCCGCACTTTGGCGAGATGATCGGCGCCGAAAATTTCGTCCACCGTGGCCTGCGAAAAAGCCTGATAGGTGGGGAATTTCTTCGGTAGCCAAGGGAAGGCATAGGCCAATTTACTCCGGCCGCGCAGCGGGAAAAGTTTTCCCTCCTCATATTGCGCTTCGATCAGCTGGTCTTTGCCGCTACCGTCGATATCACCGGCGAAGAGCACGGTCGGTTCCGCAGCCGAGGCGCGATACTTGGTGTTGAGGCCAACGTTGCCGGCGATGAGATCGAGCCGTCCGTCTCCATTCACATCGGCCACCGTGAGTGCGCTCCACCAGCCGGTGAGGCCGGCGAGACCCACTTTTGCCGTCAAGTTTTCAAAGCCCTTGCCGGTATTGTGGAAATAAGTGATGGCACCCCATTCCAGGGTAAGGAGCAGGTCAGGACGCTTGTCGCCATCGACGTCAGCCCACACGGCCGAGGTGACCATGCCGATATTGCGCAAGCCAGGAGCCAGCTTGTCGGTCACATCGACGAGTTTACCGCCTTCATTGTGATAGAGGAAGCTGCGGGGCGTCTCGGGATATTTACCGGGGACAACACGCCCGCCGACGAAGAGATCGGCTTTGCCGTCGCCATCGAAATCGGCGGTCGCGACCGCAACGGTGCTTTCCCCGTCAGCCGGCAGGGTTCCTTCCGGGGCGAGACTAAATTTGCCGTGGCCGTCGTTCAGGTAGAGCCGGTCGTTGAGCAGCGCGTCACCCTGATTTTTTTGCACGCCGCCAGCGGAGATGAACAGATCGGGATGACCGTCGCTGTTTACATCGAGGAACGTCGCGCCGACATCGTCAGATTCTGCCGCTGCGGTCCAAGGCTGATCAGGAGCGGAAACAAATTTTCCGTCGGGCTGACCGAGGAAGAGTTCACCGGCCTGGCCGGCCGTGCCTGTCACGAAGATATCATCAAGACCGTCGTCGTTGACATCGGCCACCGCCAAGACCGGGCCCAGGCCATTGAGCCGGCGAGGGAGGAGGCGCTGGCGGGTGAACTCGTCGAAAGGACGAAGGGTATTGGTGTGTTTGATGCCTTGGCTAACCGCAGACTCGACCAACAATGCGTCCGGACGAGCCGGAGTCTTGAAGAAGGCGGGAGCCGGCTTCGTCCCTTCGGCCAAAGCGGGTTCATTGATCGTGAACACTTGATCGGCGGGGAGATTTTCGATCACCTGCACCTGACCGCGCGACCAGTGAATGGTGAGTTTCTTGATAGCGGTATCGTTGCCGAGACCGAAGTGAACGAGTGGCGGTTCGCTCGAAACGATGCCGCGCTCGGTGAAGAGCTGGCGCATCTGAATGCCCGAGGCGGTTTCGATCCGCAACTCCGCGCCGATGCCGTCGAGGTTGGGTGCCCGGCCCGCGAGTTTGATTTCCACCCGGCGACCGCTGGCGTTGTTGTTGCGCACAATGGTCGGAGGTTCGTTGTAATTGGCAAAAATCAGGTCGAGGTTGCCGTTACCCGAGAGGTCGGCCATCGCGCAGCCAAAGCTGACACCTTCGTGATCAAGCCCCCACTCCTTCGAGACATTTGAGAATTTCAGATCGCCGAGATTCCGGTAGGCGAGCGTGGTCTCGCGCCGGGGCTGGGCATTTTTCCAGACGTTGGCGCGGGCCGTGAGTGTGGGCGCGACGTTTTGTTTGTCGACGAGATCGGCATCGATGAAGTTGCGGATCATTCCGGCGGTGACGAAGGTGTCGAGGCGACCGTCGTTATCGAGATCGCCGAGGCGAGCAGACCAAGTCCAGCCCGTGGCATCCATGCCGGTCAAATGGGCGACTTCCGCAAAATGGTCGTTGCCCGTGTTAAGATAGACGGCGCTCCACATGTATTGCGGAATGAGTTCGTTCACGCGTTCGCTCTCCCAAAGTCCGCGGCCGATTTCTTCCATACCGGTCATGAACTCGTGGTGGTTGCGATCACGCATATCGGTGATCATAAAATCAATCAGCCCGTCGTTATTGATATCGCCGGCATCGGCGCCCATCGAAAAATAGGTGACGTGCGGCAGGCGTTCATCGACGACGTCGGTGAAAGTACCGTCGCCCTTGTTGAGGTAGAGGCGGTCAGGCGTTTCGAAATCATTCGCCACATAGATGTCCGGCCAGCCGTCGTGATTGATGTCCACCCAGATCGCGGTGTGGCCTTGGGTCAGGCCCCAAATACCGGCCGGCTTGGAAACATCCGTGAAGGTGCCGTTGCCATTATTGTGGAGCAGATAGTCGCGCCGACCCTGCGGTGCCTTGGAGAAATCGAGAATGTTCGTGACGAGGTAGCAGTCGACAAAACCGTCGCGATCATAGTCGGCGAAGACCGCATGCACGGAGGCATCCTTGATATCGAGACCGTAGGCTTTGGCGCTTTCAGTGAAGGTGACGCCGCGCCCGGTGGATGCGTCGCCGTCCTTGTTATTAATGAAGAGTAGATTCGGGGCGTCGTAGCGGCAGACATAAATATCGGGCCAGCCGTCCTGGTTGATATCCACCACGGTGGCACCAGTCTTGCTCGAGCCGGCTTCGTCGCATGCCACACCGGCTGCGGCGGCAATATCGACAAACTTGTACGGCGCGACTTGGTGATAGAGTGCGCACGGGCCGTTCTTCGACACCGCGAAAATGTCGGGCCGGCCGTCGTGATCGAAATCACCGACCGCGATGCCGGTTTCTACGGCACCGAGCGTGAGTTCGCGAAAACGGTTGCCCCACATGCGCGGGTCGTTGAAGACATTGGGCACGGTCACGCCGGTGTCGGCGGCTGAGAGAATCGAAAAGTTTCTCGCGCCCGCCGGTGCGGCGGAGCGCACGGGCAAAGGGACGGCGGTGTAGTCAGCGGCGAGGGCAAGCGATACCGTGCAGAGCAGCACGGCGGTGGAGAGCGTGAATTTAAACATGGAGATAAGCGGAAGCGTGGTTGGCGTGCAAAGTTATCTGAAAACAGAGAGATACTTGATCTCGTCTTGCCTGTTAGGGCGGAGTCAAAGACTCCACCCTGCAAAAAAGTGATCAGGGCTTGGTCCCGTCCTTGTTTGGCTGGAGCGCATTATCGAATACCCAATCGGCAATCTTGAGCCCGGCCTTCGTCCCCTCGAGGTTGTCCGACATCACGTGAATGCCGCCATAGAGCCGGCTCATGCCGATTTCCTTGCGGCACTCCGAAAGTGATTTGTAGGAGCGGACTGCCCCGGGCGAACCTTCGGAGGTAACCGTGAACTCAATATTATCGGTGCCGAAAAAGCGCTCGATAATCCGCGACGCTGCACCGGAAAACGTACTGTGACCGGAAGTATAGGACGGAAAGGAGGGCGTGGTCATCAGGGGAATGAAATCGGGATTGGGGACCGCGTGCGGGTTCAGTTGGGTCGTAATTTCGCGGATCGCGGTTTCCGGCCGCCACGTGCGATAGAAGAATTTGGTGTCCCAGCAGGAAATACCGGCATCGGCGGTGGCCATATTGAGCAGAGCAAAAAGACGCGCGGTCTCGGGGACGGAGAGTTTGTTGCGCTTGGTCAGATCCTGCGCGATCACGTTCCAGTGCCCGGGAGGAGTGGCGGTGCCAAGATCATCGGCCCAGAACACCGTGCCTTGGGTCTGGTACTCTGTGCGCTCGGAACCATCGCGGGAGCCGAATTTGACAATATAGGCGAGTTCATCGGCACACTCTTGGGAATCCAAAGCCGGTGGGGGTGGCGCACGGAATTGATCCGGCGAAGTCATGACAAAGGGCACGACTTTGCCCCAAAAGGGCAAGGTGGGTGGACGGAACCCCGGAGGTGTTTCGCGCCATTTTCCCGCATCGGTGCTGCTGTAAACGCCGGGGATAGGTTTGTCGAAACCACTGGTCGCGCGAGCTGCCAACACCGCTTGGGCAACTTTTTTGCCCCACGCAATGCCGTCAGTCTTTGTCTGCCCGTCGGGAATACCCGCGAGGGCTTTGTCATAGGCAATCTGGAAATTGCGTGGGTTGGCGGATTGACCCCAAAGGGCATTCAATATCGTGAAGCTCGCGCTGGAAATGGCCGCATCCATATTAGCACCGACGGGCGCGGCTTCGTTAACCAACCAGCCATGATGGGTGTGGGTGATGCCATTAACGGCATCGAAGATCGCGGCATGATAAGTCGCGTAAAAAGCCGAGGCGATCGGCGGGGGATTGCGAGCGAGTCGCACGGCATCCATGGCTTGGCTGTTCCAATAGAGGACAGCGTTGTCGGCTGCCGCCAAAGGAGCGGCGAGCGCAATGAGCGCGAGCGCCGTCATGATAATGCGTGGAAATTTCATAGGGGAGAGGTGACTTGGAGGGTAAATTCGCTGTCGTGGGGGCGAATGGGGACGGAGGCGAAAGCTGGGAGCAACGGGCGTAAAGAAAACCCTACAGGGACGAACTGCCGCTATTTTGGGGTGAATTGAAAAATCTCCTGCTGCTTTCATTGGGTCGTGGGTCTGGATCGGAGTAGCCACAGGCCTCTGTGCCTGTCGGGTTCGATTACGCGCGCCGCACTCGGCAGGCAGGGACGCCTACCGCTACTCCGAACTGGTCCAACAGAGGTACCACAAGTAATAAAGAGCCTTTTTTACCCACTGGAAATAGCGAGGAACCTGAATTGAAAATCCTTTCTGGTTTCTCGCTGATATCCATGGGCATGACAGGTGAACTGCTGGCCTACCGATCCAATTACCCACTCCAAGGAAACAGCATTATGTTGAGTCGGCGCTTGTCGCAGTGCCGATAGATTTCCAAGGCAAGCCGGCGCTGCCCGACAAGCTTCCGTCGCCAAGGCTAGGGAGGCCAAGACTGCGGCCCCACATAAGTCACCGTGAAAACCCCTGTTTGTTCCCGGCACGGGCAAAACGCATTTTGCGGACGAGGCTGCATGATTCCTGGCCTAGCAATGAGCAACCCCGGGAGTCCCTAAACTCACCGGGGTCATAACCCATAAACCCTAATAAACGAGAAATTGAATTCGCCCTAAATTAACCAGTGAAAGCCCGGCGTGCCGTGAAGATTAGCTGCGCCATGAAACCGCACGGAAAAGATCTGAGTGATTTTTTTGGTGGGTGTCATGGGTGGTGGCGATGGGCAAAATGTGGCAAAGTTCTCCGAGAAAATAAATCCAACAGGGACGGATTGCCGTGGAGCTGGGACGAAGTGCGCAAGTTCCCGGGTAAGGACCATCACTTACCCTCAATTCGGATATCCCATACTGAAATGCATCAAGGTGATTTCCACAGAGTATCCGGAGGGCCGACACAGTGACTGAGGAAGGATACACGGTGTAAGCAGCGCTCTCCTCTATTCCTATTCTCGGATCGAATTTGGCAACAGTTTGGCTGGTGCGCCTCACTCTGTGATCTCCGGATCGACTCGGTGTACTCTGTGTCTCAAGAATTTTCTTGGTTTAAAGGCGAATTTATACGCCACGAAGTTCAGCGACTCGCCCCATTCTTCCGGCGCTTGGTCCCAAAATGATTTTCAAGTGACGCAATTTAATCACGGTCGCCGACGACCTACAGAACTACTCAGCCTTAGATTAAATCCTTATGACTACCCACGCACCATCCGGTCAGGAAAATTCATTCCTGACTCTCGCCCAACAGCATCTTCGCAGCCTTGTGCTCGCAAGTGCTTTCATTCTTTCCGCCACCTCGGCTCACGCCCAAGGTTGCGTCGCCGCCCACGGCAGCGGTGTCCCTTGCGCCATGGAGGCAGGCGAAACCGCCCATTCCTGGGATCTCTCTGTTTCCTACCGCTGGTTTCAATCGGATCGCCATTATGTCGGCACGGCTTATCAAGCGCAGCGTGACGCGGCCGGCGATCAGGTGATCAACCGCTCGCACTTCACCGACATCGGTCTGACGTACACCGTCTCACCACGCTACAGTTTCTCCCTCACCCTTCCGTACGTGAATCATGATCGGTCCCAGACCCTGAAAAAGAACGGGGTGGTTTTTCAACGTTACGCCACCCAATCGACCGGTATTGGCGATGTCAGCATCACCGGTAATATGTGGGTGTTCGATCCGGCCACTTCATCCAAGGGCAATATCCAGCTCGGTCTTGGCTTATCCCTGCCGACTGGCAAAGACGATGCGACCGATACCTTTCAATCCTATAACGCCACCCTGAATCAAGTTCTGGCCGTGGTCAAAACGGTTGATCAATCCATCCAGCCCGGCACGGGCGGTTATGGTATTATCCTAAATTTGAATGGCTATCGCCAGTTGGGTGCGGGCTTCACGGGCTATCTCAATGCCAACTATAATATCACGCCCCAAGAAACCAATGGCGTCGATACATTCCGCGGCGGTTTCGAAGCCATCATGTCGATTCCCGACACTTATCTGGGTCGCATCGGTGTCGAATACACCATGCCCGGTGCCTCTGGCATAGGCGTCAGCTTGGGACTTCGTGCCGAAGGTGTGGCCGTGTATGATCTGATTGGCGGCAGCAAAGGTTTCCGCCGGCCAGGATATTCCGTGGCCATTGAGCCGGGCATCAGCATCACCCGGAAGAAGTGGTCGGCCCGGCTTTATGTTCCCTACGCGATTCAACGTAATCGCATGCAAAGCGTACCCGATAAACAGCGTTCCATCTCCACGGGAGTTTATCGCCAGGGCGACGCCGCCTTTGCCGATTATCTGATCGCCTTCAGTTTCAGCTATAAACTCTGAGTCTTCTCCCATCTGGTCCACGATGGGCCGGTTTAAATTCTCAGACGGCGGCGTTTATTCGCCGCCGTCTTTTTTGTTTCATCATCCAGCCAGCACCACCACGCTCCGCACCGATCCATGAAGTTTGTTGCTAAAACGATTCACGCCACTCCCCCTCCTGCCACGAAGCCGAGCATTGGCCCGGTGGCGTTGCTCCTCTTCGTCTCCGGAGCGGTGGCGTTGGTCTATGAGATCGTCTGGCAACGGCAATTCGCACTCCTCTTCGGCTCGGCTGCGCCCGCTACCGCCGCGGTACTGGCTGCCTATTTCGCCGGCTTGGGTACCGGCAGTTTCGTCATAGGACGCTGGGCGAAAAAATGGACGCGTCCGCTCCTGGCCTACGCGTTACTCGAATTTTCCGTGGGTCTCGGAGCACTGCTCGTCACCCCGTTGCTCTCATGGTTTGAGCTAGCTTATCCGTGGCTGTTTCAAGCGTTGTCGGGGCACCCTGGATTATTCGTCGCGGTGAGAATCGCCGTGGCATTTATTACTTTGCTGATCCCGACTTTCTGTATGGGTGGCACCTTGCCGTTGCTCGGTCAGCTCGTGGATCAGGGACGACAACAACTCGGGCTGACCGCTGGCTGGCTTTATGTGGCCAACACCGTGGGCGCCGGCTTAGGCGCACTGGCGGTTCCGTTTCTGCTGCTGCCCCAGCTCGGCTTGGCTCATGCCGTTTGGCTGGGCGCTGCGCTCAACGGAGTACTGGCGCTCGCGGCGTGGGGGATGGATGGACAAGTGGGGTTGACAGAAAAACTCCAAGGTGGAACCCGGCCTCTGGACGGGTTTGAAAAATCCCCGCAGCAGAAAACCCGTCCGGAGGCCGGGTTCCTCCTCATGCAAAATCACGGCAGTGCGCCTCCCGTTCTGTGGCTGGCGCTGATTTCCGGCGGCGTGACTTTCGCCCTGCAGGTCCTGTGGAATCGCGCGTTCGCGCAGGTGCATGAGAACTCGATGTATTCTTTCTCAGTGATCGTGGCCGTCGTCATCTTTGCCCTCGCCATCGGCGCACAGCTCGCCCGACTCGGACTGCGCCGAGGTGTTGAGCCGCGACGGCTGCTTGGTGGAGCGTGGGTACTGGCCGGGCTCACGGTACTCATCGGGCCTTGGCTTTTCCTCGGTCTGTCCAATGGCTTGGCCTATTTCTCTGTCGGTGGCAATTGGAGCGCACAAGCGATTCATCTCACCAGTCTTGCCCTAGCGGTGATCTTGGGGCCCATGGCCCTGCTCGGGATCGGCCTGCCGGCGCTCATGGAACAAACTGGCCGCACTGCCGGCGTTGAAGCAAGCCGCACGCTCGGACGTTTGCTCGCAGTCAACGTCACGGGCTCTGTCCTCGGCGCGCTGGCCGCAGGATTTCTTTTGCCTGACTGGCTCGGCTTATGGAACGGCATGCTGTGGCTGGGGGCGTTGCTGCTGGCCACCGGTCTGTGGCAATGGGTGCGTTGGCCGAATCCCGCCACGCAGCGAAAATTCGGTTTCATTTTCGCGGTCGGTTGGATCGCGAGCCTGATACTGATCACAAAATTTGATTTCCCCCGCGTGCGCCTCGACGGGGATCGGAACGAACAATTGCTGGCGTTAACGGAAGGCACTCACGGCATCACTGCAGTCGTGGAACGCCCGGGTTCGCGCCGGTTAAAACTCAACAACCATTACGGACTCGGCGGCACCGCCTCCACCGGAGACGAACGCATGCAGGCGCATGTCCCGCTCTTGTTGCATCCCGCGCCGCGCCGCGTGGCATTTTTGGGATTGGGCACGGGCATCACTGCTGGCGGAGCGCTGTTTCATCCCATCGAACAGGTAACCGTGATGGAACTGGTGCCCGAAGTAGTCGCGGCTTCACGCGCCTATTTTCGCGAAGCCAACGTCGGCGTCCTGGATGATGCCCGCACCCACATCGTGCAGGATGACGCGCGGAACTTCCTCCGGGGCTCAGGCGAACGCTTTGATGTCATTGTCGGCGATCTCGTGGTGCCTTGGCGCCAAGGCGAGGGTACGCTGTTCACCTTGGAACAATTCAAAGCCGCGCGGGCGGCGCTCGCTCCGGGCGGATTATTCTGCCAATGGCTGCCGCTGTTTCAGCTTTCCGAAACGGAAGTAAACATTCTCGCGCGCACCTTTCTGACCGTGTTTCCCCAGGCGCAAGTGTGGCGCGGGGATTTCTCTCCCACCGAGCCCGCAATCGCACTGATTGGCACCACCGACGACTTTAAATGGGACGCGGAGATCGTGCGCAGAAGACTGACCGAGATGCGGCCAGATCGCGCCAACGCGCAGCTGCGTTCATCGGACGCCTACTGGATGAATCTGGTCGGGGTGCTGGAAATTGCAGATCTGCCCTCCCGCGAAACCCGGCTCAATCACGAAGACCGACCCTGGATCGAATTGCTCGGACCGATGCTCCATGCCGGCGGCAGTCAGGCGACACTGTTCACCGGCCGCCGATTGCAGGCGTGGTTGGAGCAAGTGCGATTACGCTCCCGGGGACGGCTCGCGCAAATTCCCGAACAAGAAAAGAACGCCATGGCCGCCGGCAGCGTGCTCGCAGAAATAACCTTGTATCTCGCCGAGGAAAACCAAGCCGGCGCGAATGCCGCGCAAGAGCGACTAAGACAGATGCTGCCCACCGATGTGTATCAAAGCCTGTTTCCGTGAAGCGGCCCATTCGACAGTGAAAGCTGATGTCACTCGATCGCTTAGAATTTCAGATCTTCGATTCCCCGCTGCCCGATTGCCAGATGTCGCTTTGCTCGGTATCATAATCGCCTCCTCGTCTCACGCGCGATGCACGATCGCGGCTGCGACCACTTCCAACAATGATTCGCTGGTAAAGGGTTTCTGTAACGGGCCGAAAAGTCCGGCGCCCTGAAACGCGGTGGTTTCCAATCCTCCGCCAAAGCCTGTCGCCAAAATGATCGGCGTGCCCGGACGAATCGCTCTCATCTCGGCGGCCAGCTTCGTGCCTCTCATGCGCGGCATCGTCAAATCGGTAATGACCAAGTCATACGCCAGAGGCGTTTCACGAAACGCCTGCAACGCCAGGACCGGATCGCTGAACGGCACGACCCGATACCCGGCCCGCCGCAACACATTCTCCGAGACGGATAAAACCAACTCGTCATCATCCACCACCATCACACTGCGGCCAGCACCTTGATTCGGCGGCGGCGAAATGGAGCGAAAATTCGGCGTGGCCTGAAGGCTCGCCACCGCACTGGCGGAGATGACAGGAAAATAAATTTGGAACGAGGTGCCTTTGCCGGGTACACTATAAACGACAATTGCGCCATCGTGTTGCTGGACGATGCCGTGCACCACCGCGAGTCCTAGACCCGTGCCTTTGCCGGTTTCCTTCGTGGTAAAGAACGGTTCGAAAATTCGCTGCAAAGTCTGCTCGTCCATGCCAGCTCCGGTGTCGGTGACCCACAAACGGAGAAACCGGCCGGGTTTCAGCTGCGGTCTTTGACTGATCATTTCCCGATCCACCGTCACTTCCTCCACCAGAATATCCAACCGACCGCCCATTTCCTCCATAGCGTGCGCGGCATTCGTCGCGAGGTTGACGACGATTTGATGCAGCTGGGTTTCATCGGCCATGATCTTCGGCAGCGAATCCGGTATCCGCGCGCAAATCTGAATCGAAGACGGCAAGACAGACCGGAGCAGCTTGATCGACTCTTTCACCACCGCACCGAGATGAGTGGGAGTCCGTTTCTGCTCTTCGCGGCGACTGAAGGTAAGAATCTGTTTCACCAGGTCCTTCGCCCGGTGCGAGGCGACCAGCGTTTGTCCGAGCATCGCATGCGCCTGATGCTGCTCCGGCAGTTCCATCTGGGCGAGCTGCGCATTACCGAGGATCGCCGTGAGGATATTATTGAAATCATGGGCAATACCGCCGGCCAGATTGCCGATGGCTTCCATTTTCTGCGCCTGCCTGAGTTGGGCTTCGAGTTCAGCGTGCGCCTCACCCGCCTTCTTTCTTTCCGTCACGTTGCGGCCGATGCCGAGCAGGCCCACGACGCGGCCATTCTTCACGCGCGGGGAAATGGCGAATTCCATCGTGACCACCGAACCGATCTGCGTTCTGACCTCCAATTCAAACGACGGCGGATGACCACCGCGCACCACTTCGGCAAATAGGGCCTGGGCCTTCGCGCGATTCTCCGCCAGCATCTGATCCGTGAAATTGCGTCCGATCCATCGTTCGCGTTTCCAACCGGTGATGATTTCCACCGCCTGGTTGAGTTCGATGATTTCGCCTTCCGGCGAGAGGGTGAAAATCGCATCGCGCGCCTCCTCAATCAAACTCCGGTAGCGCTCCTCGCTATCGCGCAGTTCGATCGCCGCCAAATGCGAATCCTCGGCCTCGAGAAAGAGCGCCACGCGGTCCGCCGCCGAAATCGCGAAACCCACTTCATCCAACTGCCAGGGGCGAGGCCCACCGACTTGCTCGAGACAAAGCACGCCGGCGAGACGTCCACGCCACCGCAACGGCGCGTCCAACATCGAGCCAATGCCCTTTGGCTTCAGGTAATCCTTCACCAATTCGGCGGTGCGGGGGTCGGTCAAAGCATCCCCGGCTTCGATCGCCCGCTCTCTTTCGAGCGCGGCAAAATAGGCGGGATAAAGCGTGGTCGGCAAAGTTATCTCCACACGATGCAACCGGAAACTGCGCTCATACAGATCGCGACAAATCAACGCCGTCCGGTCGGCCGACATGATCCAGATACTCGCGCGTTCCACCTCGAGGGTTTCACACAATATTTCCGTCAACCGGCGTGCTTGGCCCGCCGTATCGTCGGGAGCCGCTTTCTGCGCGAGCGCCATGTCGACGAGACCCAAATTTTGTCGGGCCAGCCGGGCTTCGCGCTCGCGCTGGCGGGCGTCGTGTTGCGCCAGCGTTTCCAGCATGGTGTTAAACGAACGCGCGAGACCACTGATTTCTCCGCTGCCCGTTTCTGTCACGCGCAATTGCAAATCCCGGCTCTGACTCACGAGCTGGACGGTCTCGGATAAGGCATGCAAGGGATCCGTGATTTGTTTCCGGGTCGCGGACGAAATAAAAAGAGACAGTACAATCACGGCCAGCGTGACGAGCACGAGAAGCAAGGCATGTTGGCGCACGCGATCCCCCCAACCGGGCATTTCCGCCTGCAACCACACTCGCCCGATTTCAGTACCATCAGCAATCACGGCCACCGAGGTGAAAATTTTCTGCCCCTCGAATCGATCCAGCCGAGTCGGTGAAGACTCCGGTGCTTGCGCCCCGCCCACGGTCCGTTGGTACTGCACTAGCCGGCTGCCATCCACGCGATACACCCCGGCAGCTTCAACTGTCGCCTCGTGGCGCAGCACGGCTAGCATCTTCTCAGCGACTCGCGCATCGTCGAATTCAAGCGCGGGCACGATGATTTCCGCGACGAGTCCGGCCTGGGTTTTCGCACTCTCCAGCGCCCGGGGACGAAAGGTTGTGATCTCAAACAGCGCCACTGAAACCAGCGTGGCCAAGAGCGACAGCAACACCGCTACCAGCGTTAGGCGGATGAGTTTCTGATGCAGTGATCGCTTGGAAGTATCACTCATGGCGCCCCCTTGGTTTCTACCGGCTCCCGGTAGATTTTTCGCGCCGAGGCAAGCATCGAGGCACTGATCTGCAAACCTGCTTCCCGGGCGGCCGGCAAATTGGCGGAAAACGCCACCTTGGATTCGCCGCGCAGATTTTTCTCCAAGAAAAGTGCGAGTACCGCACCCGAGGCCACCCCCGGAGTGGATTCAGTCACAGTCAACACGGGTTTACGCTGCAACACACGCAGCCAATCGGCTTCATCACGCTCCTGTTTGCGGGCAATGAACACCACATGGCAGCACGCAGCCTCCTCCGCAGTTTGCACCAGCCGGACTTCGATCGGCCGGCCCTGACTCTTTAAGCCGTGGACGGTTTTCTCCAACACCTCGCCAAATGGATTCGCGCCAAGCACGCCGATGATGATGGGGTCAAGTGGAGTCGCAAATGCACCGGCCGGCCACTCGACATAGCGGGTAAAGAGCAACAAGTAGCCCGCCTTGGCGTTGTACTCCGGCGCGGAAACCGGCGCTGAGCTTACGATCGCCACCACGGGGGCCAGCTCCGCTGCTGGGGCGATGGACCAACCCAAGCACAACCCGAAGCTCAGCCAAAACGGCCGCTTGGTGGGTGAGGATTTAACTGGGCGAAGGGAACTCATCGTTGCCAGGTGGCGCGCAGTTCGATGCGGCGCGGGATTTCGGTGGAGGGTCCGGCGAGCGTGGGCCGGTTTTCCGGATGCTGCGCGTGGAGCAGATTGCGGCCGACCAAGGCGAGTTCCCAGTGGGCGTTGGGCCGCCACGCCAGGTTGACCGAGGCCTCGGTGTAACGAGGTATTTTATTATTGGGCAACTGGTCGAACCAGCGGACCACAGCAGTACATTCCCAATTGGCGGCCAATTGTACTGTCGTGCTCGCCGTCGCCGTCGCACGCGGGGCATTGCGGAGCAAACCGGCGAAGTTAAACGGGTCCGAAGTGGTGGCCCGGGATTCGATGTGCATGTATGTATACCCAAGATTAATCCGCCAATTCGACCGGGGTTGCCAGATCAGGGAAATCTCACCGCCCGACGAATGCGCCTCCAAACCATTGTCCTCCGGCAGAGGAATAATCAGAGCCGGCACGGGGGTGGCCTGAACAAACCTCGGGGCGCCGGTGACCTTGATGAGATGATGATAGCTGTTGAAGAACACGCTCGCGCTGACACTCCACTGCGGATGGGGTGCCCAGCGCCAGCCGAAATCGAGCGCATCGAGCGTTTCGGCGATGAGCGCCGGATTGCCCAGACCACGAATCACCACCGGCAACACCGGATCACGCACCCCGGGAGGCAGCACCGCTACGTCCGTGATGTTGGCATCTTCCGTCAGAGCGGGCGTGCGCACGGCGCGCGACCAACCGGCCCACAGCGTGTGATTGTGAGTGGGAAACCACGCCAGTTTCACGCTGGGCTGACACTCGAGCCCGGTGAAATCATTATGCTCAAGCTTAATCCCGGCGGTGAATTCCAACAGGTCGGGCTGCAAGGTGATCTTATCCTGCACGAAGCCGCTCCACCGGGAAAAACGATAGTGATCACGACTAAAGGAGATCCAACGATTATGAAGCATTGCCTCGGAAAAACGCGCACTCACACCCCAGTCGAGCGCCTGAACCGAGCCCACCTTGAGTGAATGTTGCATATCCAACTGTACCTTGCTGGTCCGGAAATTGAAAATCGCACCATGCCGCGCATCGGTGTCAACTGAAGCACCCAAGCGCAACGTGCCATCCGCCCCGACCGGCGCTTCCCAATGGGCGAGCAGGTTGCCGCCCTGCACCCGCTCGCCTGTCGTGTCGGTCAACTGATAGGTGGGCGGGGCCAGCAACGTGGGCAACGAAACCGTCAAATCGTTGAAGCCCCGATAGACCTCACCGGAAACCGTCCAGCTGGCCCCGGAGGTTTTTTCCCGATCAATCCGAAACCCGGCGCGTGCCATATTCATTCCGTCTTGGGCACTCGCTCCTGTCGCCAGCCGCGTCCCCTCATCCGTGATGAACTTGGCATAAACCCGAGCCGCCGTCTCCGGGTCAATCCGCCAGCCGTGCCGCAATTCGGCCTGCCGGGAATTTTCGCCGACGGAGAAACTAAGCCGATCACCCAAGGTATCCTGCGCCGAACGGGTGATGATATTGATGACACCATTCACGGCATTGGCCCCCCACATGGAACCGCCGGGCCCGAGCACGACTTCGATGCGGTCGAGATCGGCCAGCGGATAATCCTGCACATCCCAAAACACACCGCCGAAGACCGGAGTATAAACCGAGCGGCCATCAATCATCACCAGCAGTTTGCTCGCGAATTGAGAGACCGAACCCCGCGCGCCGATGCCCCACGTCGAGCTGTTGATCTGAGTCACATTCAAACCTGGAATGACGCGCAGGGACTCGGCAATAGTTGTTGCTCCCGTCTTCTTCGCCTCATCGCCAGTCAGCACCGACACTGCGGCCGAAGCAGTGAACAGCCGTTCCTCCCGTTTGGATACCGTGGTGATCGTGATATTCGCCAGCTCCTCAAACGTCGCATCGCGAAAGAGTGGTTCGGTTTTCACGCTCTGCCCCAATAAAGCGGCGGGGAGCAAACTGATGGTGGCCACAAAAATCCATGTCCGTTGCTTTCGTCCTCCGGTATTGGCACCGGATGAAGTGATGGCGATACGCACGGGAGGCGATAATCCTCCCTCCACAGCACTGCTGAGGCCAGATCTGAGAAATGTCGGCAGTGCATTCACATGAACCTCCAAGTGATCTTGGCGGAAACTGTCGTCGGGATTTCCACGGTGCTGCCAAGCGCAAAGGGGGGAATTTCGGCATGCTGACTTTCAAAAAGATTTTGCCCGGTCACAGAAAATTCCCAGTTCGCGTTCGGCCGCCACGCGAGTTGGACATCACCGACAAAATAACTGGGCACGGTTGTACCCGGGCGATCAGACGCATACCTCACGCCCATATCCCACTGCCAGTTGCCCGGCAAATCCCAGGAGGAGCGCAGGCCAAAACGATGCCGCGGCGTGTAGGAGGAGAACGAAGTCAGACCGGGCATGGTGTTTAATTTCACTTCGAGATAACTATACTCAGCAAACAACCGCCAATGCTCCGTTGCCTGGCACCGTGCCGCCAGCTCCACCCCGCGAGATCCTCCTTTGAGGCCGGTCTTATCGAAGATCAGCGGCACGACGATGTGCGCCGGAGACGGAGCGGTTTCGAGGAACGGCGTGCCTTGGCGGAAAGCCTGCACCGTCGGCAGATCATTGTAGAATACCGTGGCATCCAGGCTGAAGTCCGTGGCCGGTTGGAAGCGGTAACCCAGTTCGTAGGCGATCTGCACTTCGCTCTGCGTGTTCCCCTCGGAAATTTGCCGGGCCAGCGTCAGCGGCGAAATCCGAACGACCTGGGCATCGTAACGGATGTCCCGTTCCAACACGCTGGGCGTATGCACCGAACGGCTGATGGCCGCCCAGGCGGTTTGCTGCTCCGTCGGATGCCACGCCAGACGAATACTCGGTTCGAGTTCGAGCTGAGAGATATTATTATGCTCAATCTTCGAGCCCACCGTCAGAGACAACCGGTGCGGCTGCAGCTGGATCTCATCCTGAAAAAATAGATTCACGACTTCGTCTTTCGGCGTCTGATCAGGGAAAACGACGCCGACGTTTCCTCTGAGCGCGTGGTTGATCAAGCGCGTCCCACCGCCCCAGATGATCTGCTGCTGATCACCCACCGCCAGCTGCTGCGTCAGTTCGAGGTCGAAGGTGTCGTTCGCGAAATCGTTGCGGAATTGGGTGCGTTTTTCGTAAGACCAAAAGGCCTGCAAGGTGAGCTTGTTGTCGGGCGCATAGTCCCGCGTCCAGCGCGAGAGCAGATGTGCCGTCGTCATGCGCGATGCCTCGGTGATTTTCAAGCGATAGGGTGCGGTGAGAAGGGGATAATCACCCGATTCGTACAAGCGCGCCGTGGAAATTTCCGCCTGGAAAAACAGCCGGCTGGAATCCGTGAGGTCGCGATCGACCCGAATTCCCGCGCGCACCGCCTCCCACGGATCACCGGCCTGCGCGCCATTGGCCAATTTGGCCGCGCCACCATTAATGCCCTCCGCAAAAACTCGCGCCCACGTCCGCTCCCCGGCTTTGAAGCCGAAGCCGGAGTAGACGGATTGTTTATCCATCGTGCCGCCGCTGATGCTGACTACGTCGCCTTGAGTCTCCCGGGCGCTCTTGGTCACGATGTTGATGACCCCATTCATCGCATTCGCCCCCCACACCGAAGCACCCGGACCGCGAATGATTTCAATCTGTTCGATTTCAGCGACAGGCGGACCGACCGCTTCCCAATATACGCCACCGGAATAAGGACTGTAGATCGAGCGTCCGTCTTCCAACACGAGCTGCTTGTTGGCAAAACGGGAATTGAACCCCCGGGCGCTGATGGCCCAATCGTGCGCGTTGATTTGCGCGACTTCGAGCCCGGGCACATAGCGCATTGCCTCCGGAATGTTGGCTGCGCCCGAGCGCTGGATATCTTCGGCTGTCACGACCGTCAGCGCAGCTGAGACGTGCGAGATGGGTTCAGCGCGACGCGAGACGGTGGAGACGATAATATTCGCCAACTCCTCAAACGTCGCGTCACGGAAGAGTGGTTCGGATTTTTCCTGGGCGTGCACTGAACCCCAGCCGACCAACCCTAAAATTGTCCCAGTCCAAAAGACCCGACGCAGCTTCACCGTCAAAAGTTGGGGACAACTAATCATACGTGGTGGACAGCCAAACAATCAGAGCCACCCGCCGGCAGCAAGCCTCAGCTCAAGGAGAAGAACCAGCAGGATTAAGCCGGAGAACTTCAGTTAAGAATTCAGACCCGCTTGTGTAGGTGGCGAGCTTGCCTCGCCACGTTGCGAGGCAAGCTCGCAACCTACGAGGAGGCACTTCTCTTGTGCTATAAACAGGGATGTTTTCTTACGCGCTACCGCCGGTCACGAATTTGCCCAACTGGCCGCGCAGATTGCGGCTGAGCGGCAGCTGGGCCCCATCGCGCAGCAACACGGTATAATCGCCATGCATCGCGGGTTGGATTTCTTTGATCTGGTCGAGATGCACGATGGCGGAACGGTTGACCCGCACGAAGCTAACCGTGCCGAGCCGAGCCTCGATCGCCGCCATGGTCTCGCGCACCATCAACCGACCGGTGATGAGGTGAAGCACCACGTAATTATCCGCCGCTTCCACCCGGATGATTTCTTCGGGCTGCAGAAACACGAGACGCCCATCGGTTTTCACCGTGATCCGCTCATTTTTCGATGCGACGACTGCGGGGTCGCTGGGCGGAGAATCCGCCATCCCCATTCGGCGCAGACGGTGAAACTCCAGCGCCCGGCGCAAGGCGGTTTGCAATCGCTCCCGATCAAACGGCTTCAGCAAGTAATCGATCGCTTGGACTTCGAAGGCATCGAGGGCAAAACGTTCATGCGCCGTGGCAAAAATTATACCCGGCCGGTTTTCCTCGGGAATACGGGCGAGCACCTGCAAGCCATCACATCCCGGCATCTGCATATCGAGGAAAACCAAATCGAGTGGCGTGCTCTTGATCGTCGCGATGGCCTCGGTGCCATTGCCGCATTCGCCCACGACTTCGACCGATGTTTCCTTGCGCAACATGCCCAACAGCCGCTCGCGAGCGAGCGGTTCATCATCAACAATCAGGGTGCGGAGTATCATGGAGAGGGAGATTAGGGGCAACGTGTCAGCATTCGTCGGATTCAAATGTAGGAGCCTGCTTGCAGGCGACTCAGAACGCGCGCTGGCCATCCACACTCTGAGTCGCCTGCAAGCAGGCTCCTACA
>JANYCF010000190.1 GCA_025360455.1 Opitutaceae bacterium
CATGCAACGCCTCCGCCGCGGACAAAAGTTTTGCCTGCAAAATATGTTTCGCGGCCGCGTGAGTCCCAATCAAACGCGGCAAACGCACGCACCCGCCCCAAGCCGGGATCAGTCCGTGGCTCACTTCCGATAAACCAATCACCGTCACCTGTGCGTCGCTCGCGATGCGCCAGTGACAGGCGAGCGCCAGCTCGTAGCCGCCCCCCGCGCAGGCTCCATCAATCGCACACAACACCGGCACTTTAAAATCAGCCAGCTGCGCCAACAGCGCCTGACCGTCCCGCGATAACTGTGCCGCCGCCGCCGCGTCCGGCAATTGGCCCAGCCATTTAAGATCCGCTCCGGCGATGAAAATATTTTCCTTGGCACTCAACACCACCACCGCCTTCACCGGTTCCCGCGCCAGGGCCTCAATCGCCTCCCGCAACGCCGCGAGCATGGCGGCATTGATCACGTTGGCCCGACTCGCGGGATCATTGAAATCAATCCAGCCGATTCCATCGGAATCCACGGAGTAAGTAACGGGGAGGCTCATTACGATAAAGTCGGCAGCACGGCGTTGAAGAACGCTTTAGTATGTCACGACTTTGCTCCCGACAATGCTAAAGGCCCGCGCCACGCCGCTTAATTTTATTAATGAGTATACTTCCCTAGATATTTCAACGCCACCGCCAGATCTTTTTGCAGCGGCACCGCGAGCGTCATCCGCTCCCGCGTGACGGGATGAATGATAGTCAGCCGGCTCGCATGCAACGCCAGCCGGCCGATTAACGGCCGCTCTTCTTCCCGTCCTTTATAGCCGCGCTTGAACTCCGAGAGCAGAAGCCGGGTGTCATCGCCGTAGATGGGATCATTGAGGATCGGGGTGCCACTGGCCGAGAGATGCACCCGGATCTGATGCTTCCTCGCCGTCAACGGCCGGCACTCCAGGTGCGTGAACCGTCCGTAGCGGGCGAGCACATTAATATCCGTTGCCGCCACCTTGCCGTGTTTTTTCACCACACACATCCGCTCCGGCGCGGCCTCATCCTCTTTGATCACGAAATCCAACGTGTACGCGTCACTCGCAGGTGTACCCACCACGAGCGCCTCATAGAAATTCTCCACGGTCTTGGATTGAAACTGACCGCTGACGAAATCCAATGCCTGCTTCGTTTTCGTGCACAACACCAGGCCACTCGCCTCCGCGTCGACCCGATGCACATTGGCCAGCCCGGCCCCGAATTTCTCCTGCACCATCGCCATCAGGCAGACGCTCGCCCGGGCCCGCGGATCAGGCGAGACCAACAACCCGCTCGGCTTGTCGAAGGCGATCAGGCAATCATCTTCGAAAATAACTGGAGGCAAAGACGGCATGCCCGGTTTTTTGCGCGAACCCCTCCTCCGCGCAAACCAATACGCCCACACTGTTCTTAAATTGTTTTTCGACCCCACCCTGCAATCCAAGGCAATCGACCGGAGGCTTTCGCCTCTAGCACTCCCCTTTCCCTTCGCTTTCACTCTCGGCTTTACTGTTTTTTCAGCTCCGCACTAAATTGGAGTGTGGCGATCAGCTTAAATGTTCTTCTAGCTACCAGCACACGATGACTCTGGCTCCCCGTATCCTTATCAACTTCCTCGCCGGATTGCGCACCAACCGTTTTGCGCAACAACTCAAGGCTAACGGCAATGGCTTGGCCGCGCAAAAAGCGACCTTCACCAAGTTGCTGACCTCCCTCGGCCGCAGCGAACTCGGCCAACGGCAAGGGCTCCACGCCGGCTTGGATTACGATAGTTTTCGACTCAGCCAACCCTTGGTCGAGCACGTCCACTACGCGCCTTTCATCGAGGCCATGGTCAGCGGAGAAGCCAATGTGCTCTGGCCGGGTCGCTGCCAATTTTTCGTCGAGACCGCTGGCACCACCACAGGCACCCCGCGCCGCCTGCCCATCACCAGCGAAATGCTGGCCCACTACCAAGCCGGCCTCTCCGCCGCTCTTTTTATTCATGCGATGCAGGCCAAGCATGCCGGCGTTTTCCTCGGCCGTCAGTTGCACGTCTGTGCGAGCACCCAGCTCAAAGAATCCCACGATACCTTTACGGGCAACATCGACGCCCTCACGCACCTCGCGCTCTCCCCGTGGGTCGAAGCCAATCTCTACGCGCCCTCCGCCAAACTCGCGCAGCTCCCCGACGGTCACGCCCGCACTATCGCCATCGCAGATCAAGTGTTGTCCCATGACATCACCTTGATCGGAGGCAAACCTGCCGCGGTGCGTCTGCTCGCCGACACCCTGCGCACACGTGGTACGCGCGGCAAAGCCAGGATCACGACCTTGCAAGCGCTCTGGCCGAATCTCGAGTGCTGCCTCCACACCGGCGCCCCACTTGGACTGCTGACAAATGAACTCCAGTCCTTGCTCGGGCCGACCGTTGGTTTCCGCGAAGTTTACGCCGCGGCTGAAGGTTGGTTTGCCGTGCAAGACGGTAAGGCCGCCGACGGCCTGCGTTTACTCACTGATGTAGGAATCTTTTTTGAGTTCCTGCCCATGACGGATTACGACGACACGCTCCCCACGCATCTCGGCCGCACTTGCGTCCCTCTGGCTCAGGCAAAGCCCGATATCGATTACGCTCTCGTGATCACGACGCCCGCCGGCTTATGCCGCTATGTGGTGGGCGATATCGTGCGTTTCGTTTCGATCGAAACCCCGCGCCTTCATTTTGTCGGTCGCATCCGCCAACAACTCGCCGC
>JANYCF010000226.1 GCA_025360455.1 Opitutaceae bacterium
GTGGAGGTTGTCAGAGGCGGGTCAAAGATTTGTCAGGTGATTGTCATGGGGTAGCTACAGGCCTCCGTGCCTGTGGGATTGGATATGCTGACTGTAAACCTCGGCAGGCAGAGACGCCTGCCGCTACGGGACAGTTCAATATGTAGGGCCGCCCCTCGTGGGCGCGCCGCTTCGCTGATTTCGGCACGGCCACAAGGGCCGGCCCTACGAGGAAGATGCTCTCGCGGCTTCATACTCACTCTCCTGCTAATTTCCTCGCTTGCTCGAACATCGTGACGAGCTCCTGCACGCGGGGCTCGTGGGCGTAGTGGCTGCGGAGTTTGGCCACGACAGGGGCGAGATCGCCGAGGGCGATCGCGTTCCCGGCTTCGCCGCCCTGAAGTTTTTCGGCGAGCAGGGCGGCGACGCCGGCGAGTTGGATGGTCGGCGGGGCGCGGTCGAAGGCGGGGGCTTGAGCGTCGTAGTTGAGCGTCCAGTTGCGCTCGACCATCTGGCCCGACGCGGTGTCGCGGAAGCGGACATAAACTTCGCCGAGTTCGCCTTCGCCCTGCGGCAGCGCTTCGACCTGATAGACGGCGACCGCGGCTTCCTCGGCGGCGAGTTCGGCGGCGTCGACGCTGTCGTTGCGGAAATCTTCCTCGTTGAGGCGGTGTTTTTCGAAACCGATGAGGCGGTAGTTGCCGACGCGGGCGGGATTGAAGCGGACTTGGAGCTTTACGTTTTTGGCAGCGGGGCGAAAAGCGCCGGCGAGTTGTTTGGCGAAACCGGCATCGGCGGCTTCGGGGGAATTCAGGACGTAATAACGGCCGTCACCTTTGCGGGTGAGATTTTCGAGCATGCCATCGTCGAGACCTTCGAGGCCGACGCCACAGGCATCGAAGGCGATTTTCTGCTGGCGCAGTGCTTCGATAGTGGCGGCGAGTTGGGTGGGGTTGGCGTTGCCGAGGTTCGCAGCGCCGTCGGTGAGGAGGACGATGCGGTTTTGCGCGGAGGCGTCGAATTGGCGATGAGCGAGTTCGCTGCCGAGCTTCAACGCTTCTTCGAGATTGGTCCCACCTTCTGCGGGAGTGTGGGCGATGAGATCGAGGACTTGGGCAGCTTGATCACCGGGCAGGGATTCGGCAATGAGACGGGGCTGACGGGAAAAACCAATGAGGGTGAGGCGGTCGTTGGCTCCGAGCAGCGAGATTAAGGATGACATCGCGCTGCGGATGGTGGCGGCGCGGTCCTCGCGTTCCATGGAGCCGGAGGTATCGAGGAGCACGGTGAGGTGCAGCGGTTGCGCGGCATCGCGGCCGGCGGCGGCGACTTTTACGGCGATGCGGACGAGATTGCGCTGCTGGATAAACGGATGGGCGGCCTGCTCGATGCGGCAGGAAACTTTTTCCGCCAAGACCGGCGTGGGATCGCCGTAGGAGAAAGCGTTGTAGAATTCCTCGGGGCGAATGCTGGCGCGATCGAGGGTTTCCCCTTTGGCGAGCGCGGCTTGGGTCAGACGAAACGAGACATCGCTCACGTGGAGGGAGAAGGTGGAGACGGGTTCCTTGGCGGCGCTGATTTCGGAGAAGGTTTGCTCGGGGGGCTGGGCCGGTTTTCGGGCAGATGGCGCATCGACGTCGATGGCCTCAACCTTTTCTTCCACGGTGATCTTCGGACCATCAATACTTTGATCTACTTTATCACCGGCGACATCCTGGATAGAAATAGAATTGGGATCGATAGTCTGGCCGTTCGAATCATCTGCTGAACGACTTGTCATGCCAGACATGATTACAGGTTCATTAGATGGGGAGGGTACAAAATTTCCGCGTGCCCCGCCGACCTCAGTGCTGGAGGTATAACCCAATAGATCTTTGCGATTGGTCGCACCGGTGTCCTTGAGAAATTGATTAGTGATGACGGTAATAGCCGACGCTGCATCCCTTAATTCCGTGCGCACTCGGCTGCCGGCGAGGGTGTCTTTGGCGGCGTAACCTTTGTCTTCTTTGGCTTCGACGACGAAAGGGGAGAGCACGAGTTGTTCT
>JANYCF010000251.1 GCA_025360455.1 Opitutaceae bacterium
CTGGAGGGCATACTCCTGGCTCCCCAGGATCATTCTGACGCTCGGACTGCTGACCGTCTTGCGGGTCTCTGCCACCGAAACGGCTGAGAACACCACCAAGCATTCGACGGTTATGAGCAGTAAGGTCGAACCCGTCATCGCCGGGTACCTCATCAATTTTTTGCGCTATGTCGAATGGCCCGAGGCGGTGCCGCCCGTCGGTGAACCTTGGCGGGTCGGACTGCTGAATGCCGAAGGCTTGCGCCCTTCGCTGGCGCGAATGATCTCAGGAAAAATGATGCGCGGTCATCCGATTGAAATTATCAGCACCTCTGATCCCGCCGATCTGCGCGATTGTCAGCTCGTGATGTTGGGTGACGTCCCACCGGAGAATGCGTCGTCAGTGGCAAAAGTGTTTGCCGGCCGACCAGTACTCACGGTTGTTTACCAGGAAAAAGAAATCGCGACCGAGGGAGCTATAATAGAATTGGTCCTGCAGGGTCGGAGCATCCGCTATCGTCTGAATACCGTGCAACTCACGGTGCAGGGTCTCAAGCCCACCCCCGGATTGCTCGAAAACGCCCTGCCTCCGGTCCCCCCAATGGCGCAATCATCATGAAAGCCGCTGCGTCCCTTCGTCGTAGAGTTACGCTCACTTTGTTCGGTGCATTTGCTTTGGCACTACTCACTGCGGCCGTGGCACTCGCTTTTTTTGAATACCGTGCTGCGGAAAGGCGTGCCCGGATTACACTCGAAACATTGGCTGACTCGCTGGCTTTCAGTCTGGTCGCCTCTCTTGATTTCGACCAGCCGGCGGTGACCAAGGGAAATCTGGCACGGCTGGAACCCAGCCGTGCGGTTCTGGGCGCCACGGTCTTTCGGACGGAGCTGGATGGTACTAATCGCCATTTTGCCAGTTATCAGCGAGCCGGCATAACCCTGCATTTCCCGTCGGAACTTCGGCCCGTAGGCTTTTATCAGGAGGGAGATCGCGCCCTGCTCGTCTCTGAATTACGCAATGAAAACCGGCTGAGCGGTCAGTTGTTGCTGGAGACTGATATCAGCCTGTATCGCCGCGGCCGGCGCGAATCGTTCATCATCCTCGGAGCGGTGTTGCTGGTGCTGATGATCGCAAGCATCGTGCTCAGCCGCTTGCTACAACAGACGGTAACACGTCCGATTATGCAACTTGCGGAAACAGCCACCCGCGTGCATCTGACCAGCGATTACGCTCTTCGTGCCCCCGTTATAGGTACCGATGAAGTAAGCGAACTGGCGACCACCTTCAACGAAATGCTGGCGAGTATTTCCCTCAATCTTACCGAACTCAAGACGGCGGACGAAGCGTTGCGGGCGAGTGAGGAACAGTATCGCAGTCTGATTGAGGAGGCGCGGGATGCGATTTTCACCCTTTCATCCGACGGGACAATACTCGGATTAAACCAAGCGGTCCAGAAAATCACCGGCTTTGATCGTGCGCAGTGGATCGGCCAGCATTTCACCCGCGTGCTACTCCGTCCGGAGAGTCAGGAGATCGTTGCGCCGCGCTTCGCTGAAGTATTGCGGGGGGAATATCCGCCGCCTTTCGAACTGCCAATCCGTACAATCCATAATACCATTGTTATTCTGGAATTTGTCATTTCACCGCGCCTGCATCACGGCAAAGTGGTCGGTGTGCTGGGCGTGGGGCGCGACGTGACCGAGCGGCATCTGGCCGATGAGGCTAAGGCCAAGTTGGAAGTCCAGTTATTGCAATCGCAGAAAATGGAGGCCATCGGCACGCTCGCCGGGGGCATTGCGCATGATTTTAATAATATTCTCTCCGGCGTCACTGGGTTCACCTCACTCGCGCGCCAGGCGGTCGGAGATAATGCCGAAGCGCTCGATTACCTCGACGAGATTGGTCGGGCGGGACGTCGGGCGGCGGATCTCGTCCGCCAGATTCTCGCTTTCAGTCGGACGGGGGATCAAGCGCGGGTGCCATTGCAATTGCGTCACATTGTAGCGGAAGCGGCCAAACTATTGCGTGCAGCCATCCCGAGCACCGTGGAATTCGACGTGAATTTGGCGCCGGATTTGTCCACCGTACAAGGCAACGCGACCCAACTACACCAGGTAGTGATGAACCTTGGGACTAACGCCTGGTATGCCATGCGCGACCGACCCGGCCGCCTGACGCTCAGCCTCGAAACGTGCGTCGTGAATGAGGCACTAACCCGCCAGTTAAGCGGCATCGCGCCGGGATTGTATGTGCGGTTGACCGTGGCGGATACTGGCTGCGGAATTGATGAGACGACGCAGAAGCGAATTTTTGAACCGTTTTTCACAACGAAAGGCCCCGGTGAAGGTACCGGCCTTGGACTCTCCGTCGTGCATGGCATCGTGACCGGCCACCACGGCGCGATCCGGCTGACGAGTGAGGTCGGTCGCGGAACTACCTTTGAGATTTATCTGCCGGCCATTGCCGCGGCAGAAGGGTTGAGCCGCGAGGTTTCCGAAGCCATTCCGAGAGGACATGGGGAAAGTATCCTCTTTGTGGACGACGAGGAGTCACTTGTGCGGCTCGGGGTTCGCACCTTAGTGCAGCTCGGTTACGCAGCGGAAGGGGAAAGCCAAGTGCTGGTGGCGCTCTCCCGTCTGCAGCTTGAACCGAAACACTTTCAACTCGTGATCACCGACCTGACCATGCCCAATTTGACTGGGATTGAATTCACCCAACGCATTCATGAATTGCGAGCTGATCTGCCGGTGGTACTCGCCAGTGGCTATAAGGAGTCGATGACTTCAGAACGTATCCAGGCGGCCGGAGTATGCGAAGTCTTGGCAAAACCTTACACCATGGCTACCTTGGCGCTCGCGATCCGCCGCCATCTGCCGTACGATTCAGCAATATAATTATGCCCCGAATCCTACTCATTGAAGACGATCAGCCACTGCGCCGTGCTTTGCGTATTTCTCTTGAAAAAATGGGCCACGAGGTGGGCGAAGCTGACGACGGTCGCGAAGGCCTTGCTTTGTTTAAGGTCCATGCTTTCGCTCTCGTGGTCACTGATATCATCATGCCCGGCATGGAGGGAATGGAGACAATTCGTGCGCTGCGTCTGCTGAGACCGCACCTGCATATTATTGCGATCAGCGGTGGAGGCCGCGGCTCCCCGGATAATTACCTGCATCTCGCGCGGCACCTCGGCGCGGCTTTGGTCTTCGAAAAGCCTTTTGAATTCACCGCGCTTTGCGCGGCGGTCGCGACACTGCTGGGTGAAAATGGAGTCACCGCACGAGACGGAAATTAAAGTAATTCACTTGAGCGTTCCGGCCGGTCGCGACTGGCGTGCTTGGGTGGTACCGGCACCGCATAGGCACAGACATTTTTATTAAACCGGGAAATCAGGTGGCTGTTTTGCGCGAGCAGGCTGCGGATGGTTTTGCCGCAGGCGGAGGAAACTTCGGCGAGGAGAAGCAGGAGTTTATCGAGCAGAGTCTGGCTGGAGCGATTCGAGAAGACGCAGCCTTCGCGAAGGCCGCGCCGTGAGCGGGATCGCCTGAAACTTTGATAAGCTAGACCGCAACCACTCCATGTCGTTTTTTTGAAAATAATTTGTCCTGGCAGCACCCGCAGGCTGGACATCCGGACCGGTTCATCGGGAAACTCCCCGCCGTGGAAGACAAAGAACTCGCCAAGTGGCAGGCCCAACTCGCGCGACGCAGGTTGCACTCGCGCAGCTCGGGCCCATGTGACCCCGCTCGCTCAGCCAGCAGTACAAAGACCCGGCGGCGAAAACCGGCGCATACTGGCAGCTCGCTACATCCACCACATGCCAGCCGCTATGTCCGGTCGCAAGAAGTGCCCCGGATCAAGATTTTTCTCGCAATTTCAAATACTTCCGCGCTCTGGTGGACACGCTGCATGGATCTCTCTGTCAACATTGCTGATCACCCGACCGATTTACTCTGCGCGGCTGAGTCGGACCAACGTTAGCCGCACCGCAAGAACCCGGCACTCTCAAGTTTAATACCAGTTCAATATTTTTCTTCCCCTGATCCGTTATGAACATTCCCCTTCGGCCACTGCAGCGCCTATCAATTTTCACCGCCGTATTGTTCGCGTTCGCCGTCTCCGCCACGGCAGCCGCCCCCAACTTTCTCCAATGGGCCCAGCGCCCGCCGATGGGCTGGAATAGCTGGGACTGCTTTGGCACGACGCTCACTGAAGCAAACGCCAAAGCACAGGCCGACTATTTAGCCGCCCATCTCAAGTCGCACGGCTGGGAATACCTCGTTGTCGATATCCAGTGGTACGAACCTGGCTCCTCCGGCCACAGTTACCGAGAAGGTGCCCCGCTCACGATGGATGGCTTCGGCCGCCTGCAACCTGCACCCAATAAATTTCCCGCCTCCGTCGATGGTGCCGGTTTTAAGCCACTCGCGGCATATGTGCACTCGCTCGGTCTGAAGCTCGGCATTCACCTGATGCGTGGTATCCCACGCAATGCCGTGAAAGCGAATCTGCCTGTATTCGGCACAAAACTTCACGCACAGGACATCGCGAACACCGCCAGTACCTGCCCGTGGAATCCCGACATGTACGGCGTGGATATGACGAAGCCCGGCGCGCAGGTTTACTACGATTCCGTTTTCGCGCTCATCGCCGAATGGGGCGTCGATTACGTTAAGGTGGACGATATCGCCCGCCCTTATCACCAGAACGAAAAAGAAATCGAAGCGATCCGCTCCGCCATCGACCGCACCGGCCGGCCCATCGTGCTCAGCATTTCTCCGGGTGAAACCGCCCTCAGCGCCGCCGCGCACGCCGGGCAACACGTGAATCTCTGGCGCATCAGCGACGATTTCTGGGACACGTGGTCCTCGTTGCAGGAGCAATTCGCACGACTCAACAACTGGACGCCACACCGCCATCCTGGCGCGTGGCCCGACGCCGACATGCTGCCGCTGGGCGTCCTGAATCTCGGTCAACGCTCCACCCGCTTCACCCGCGATGAGCAATACACCGTCATGTCGCTTTGGTCGATTGCCCGCTCCCCGCTCATGCATGGCGGCGATATGACCAAGACGGATGACTTCACCCTGTCTCTTCTCACCAACGACGAAGTACTCGCGATCAACCAACACAGCGAAAACAACCGCCAACTATTCTCCCACGACGACCTTATCGCGTGGACGGCTGATGTCCCCGGCTCGTCAGATAAATATCTCGCGGTCTTCAATGCGCGTGGTCCGGTCTCACTTGCGCCCGATCATGCGGCCTTCCGCAGCGAAGTTCTCAGCGTGGCCACGCCCGGTTATGGAATGGATATTGATATCGCCTTGAATGGCGCAACCCAACTGGTCCTTCTCGCTGAAAACGCCAGCCACGACAACAATCGCGATCAAGCACTCTGGATCAATCCGCGCCTCGTCATGACCGACGGCACCGAGCGCAGTCTACTCGAAATCCCCTGGACTCGTGCCGAAGCGCTTTGGGATCAGGTTTCCACGGAGAAGGCGCCGAATGGAAAACCCATGTCGCACCAAGGCAAGCCCGTGGCCCGCGGCATCGGCGTGCACGCGAAGTCCACGATCAACTACACGCTACCGGCCGGTGTCGTCCGCTTTCGCGCCCGTGTGGCACTCGATGATGAAGCGGTAATTCCCGGTCGCGAAGGCGCCGTGCGGATGTCGGTTTTCATTGGCGGACCCGGTGGCGATTTGGACAAAACCGGGTTGCCCGTCACTGTCGTACTCGCCGATCTCGGATTCAGTGGTCTGGTCAAAATTCGCAATCTCTGGACGCATGAGGATCTCGGGAAATTCGAAGCCAGCTTCGTTCCCCAGATCAACTGGCACGGCGCTGGTCTCTATCGGGTGAGCCCTGCAGCACCCCGTTGAGGAGAACGTCGTCACCTTCGACTCAACGCGGAACTGACCGCTTCATCCATCGATCCGGTCCACGGGCGACCATGACCGGGCAATAGCGTGACATGACCAAGCTCGCGCAGACGCGCGAGTCCGCGGCGTGCCGCTTTATCATCCGTATTCAGCGCCGAGGACGGCACCTGGGGTTGACCATGCGCGCCGGTGAGGAGATTTTGCGTGACCAAAGTGTCGCCGCTAAAAAGCACGTGTCGAGCCGGAGAATATAACACCACTTCACCCGGCGTGTGCCCCGACGTGTGGAGCACATGAAAGCGGCCCGGCACGTCAAGTGTATCGCCATCACGGAATCCAATCGCGTCAGGCACGCTGGTCATACGAAACAGCCCGTTGCTGACGGCGCGTGTGATCACTGAAGCCGTGAAGGGTCGCCATACGTTCGACACCAACCCGAACCACGGAAGTCGCAAAATGTGCGCAGCAGCAGACCGATCTGATTCATGAATATACACCGGGCACCGCGCCTCCCGCTGCACTCGCTCAGCAAACCCCATATGATCGGCATGGGCATGCGTGAGTACGATAGCCGCAACATCTTTAATACTGCGCCCGATAGTCTCCAAGCCGGCCCGGAAAACTGTGTAGTGCCCGGGGAAGCCCGTATCGATCACCGTCAAACGGCCGCCCTCCTCGAGGACATACCAGTTAAACGGATCAGTATTGAAGTGATGAACGCCAGGATGAATTTCCATATGAGGTCCATAGATTGCCCGATCCCGACGGTTTTGTCGGTGACTTCAGTCACGGATGCTCATTTTTTTCGCTCGTGTGTCTAAGCCCGAGCCTAACACTTAATCGCGTGAGCATCCTGTCCCGGCAACTAACCGCCACCTATCCGTTTTTTAATAGCCTCTCGACTGGCTCAAAGAATTTACTCGAGCAAAATGCCCGTCCGCTCCAACCGAAGAAAGGAGAATGCCTGCTGCGTCAGGGCGATCCGATCCAGGGACTCTACTTGGTGCTGACGGGAAAAGTACGGATCTACACTCTCGCCCCCGACGGACAGGAATCTTCCCTCTATACGCTGGGCCCCGGAGAAACCTGTCCACTCGCCCTACAATCGCTCCTGATGGAAGGACCTCATCAGGCCTGGGTGGCCGCCGACAGCTCGACAGTAAAACTTCTTTTTCTCCCCGCCCAACTCTTTCGCCGTCTGTATGAGATCGAACCCACGATGCGCGAATTTACTGTCCGCGTCCTTTCAATGCATATCACCAAACTGATGGGCTCGTTGGGCGAACTATCCGTGCTGCCCATGGAAGCGCGCTTGCGTATTTACTTGTCGAAACACGCGGCCGCAGACGGCAAATTGCACGCGACCCATGAAAGAATTGCCCGCGACCTGGGTTCCGCCCGCGAGGTTATCTCCCGTCACTTGGCTCGTCTGCGCCTAACCCGTCAGATCAAAACCAGTCGTGGCTGCATTCAATTGCTCAAATGATCATAGCCAAAATCCACGCTTTACCCTTGCTCAACCAATCAATCATCGCGCCCATCGGGTGCTTAATTTTACGTTAAATCATGCGGTTTTCGATTGATTGCGTGTTTTCCCGCCGCATGGTTTCACAACTCCATTTAGTTTCAACCGCTTTTCATGATGCATCTTCGTTCCACTCGCCTCGGCATTTTCGCCTTCCTGCTCAGCTGCCTAGCCGTTAATTCCGCTCACGCCCAACAAACCGGCGCACCAGCGACGTGGTTTCAGAAAAATCCCGGCTGGTCACTGGCGGAAAGCGTCACACCGGCTGACGAGGCGGCAAAATTTGTTACCACCACAGGTCAGACCGCCAAGATTCTCGTCTTAGCCGAGGCCAAGCCCGGTCAATCTCAGCTGCGCTCCATCGGCTACATGGGAGACAGTGTCGTCCGCATGGAATATATGCTCACCGCTGGTACGCAGGCAGGAATATATTTGCAAGGGCGCTACCGCATTCAGCTCGATGGCGCAGCCGCCGGCACCCTCGGTGCTCTGCAAGATGCCAGTAATAAACCCGCGACCATTCTTACGGTCCCGCCGCTACATCCGGTAGTCAGCCAGCCCGGCGTCTGGCAGATTCTCGAGACGAGCATCCGTGTCCCGCGTTTCGATGACGCGAGAAATAAAACCCAGCCGGCCCTGTTGCTGGAAGTTAAGATCAACGGCCAGATCGTGCAGACCAACACCATCGCCACCGGGTGGTGTCGCGACACCGAGTTCAATTGGGACGACGCCGGCGGTAACACGACCATCGCCGTGACGCAGGGCAGCTTCGCGCTCCGGGAATTTTCTCTCCGCCGCGCTGACTTCAACCAGGTGGAATTGCCCCAAGCCACCGGTCTGCCCAACAACACCGCCCAGCTGATCGACTACGTGAAACGCGGCGACACGTTATTCCATTCCGTGGGTTGCGCGGAGTGTCACGCCACGCAACTCGACGACATGTCGCAAAAAACCGGACCGAATCTCTTCGGTTTGTTCACGCTCGAACCACGCGATCGACAGATCGTCTCCGGCGGCGAGGGCCACCGTTTCACCATCAAGGCCGACCGCGCTTACCTGCACCGCAGCGTACGGACACCGCTCGAAGAACTCGCGATCGCCGAGCACGGCCCCACGTCGGGCACGCCTTTTCTGCCCGCGATGCCGCCCTTTTTGCCCACGGTGTTGGCGGATGCCCAGATCGATGCCATCGGTGCCTACCTCGCCACCCTCAACGATACGCCGAATCAAGGTGCTGTCGTTCAACTCGTCCGCGAAACCGGTTTGGAAAATTACGATCCAATGCTCGATCGTCTCCAGCAACTCGTCGACCGCAGCGTGCGCATCCAGCGCGGTCCGATGGAACACGTTTCCGGTCGTGCCATACATGTCGGTTTGCCCAATGGAATTAATTACACCTTCGATCCCCGGCTGCTGGCCATTGTGCAAATCTGGCAAGGCGGCTTCCTCGACATGTCGGGGGAATTTTTAAATCGAGGTGGCAACGGCCTGAAGCGCGGCTACGAAAGCCGGGAAATCAAACTAGGCGACACGGGCACACTCCTCGCCCCACTCAACTCAGCTAACCAAGCCATTGATTTCAGTTTCAAAGATCCGATTTTTAAAGACACGGAGACGGTGCGCGCCGCTCTCAACAGTCCGCGCAACCAGCTCGAGCGTCTCGCCGAGATCGACGCGCAATTCCTCGGCTATAATCGCGACTCCACCAACCCCGCCGCCACGCCAATTTTTCGTTATCGGGTCGGTCGCAACTCCGTCGCACTGCACACCGACATCGCGGCCGATGGCCAGGTACAACTGATCCTCGACGGCGAATTCGCTACGGCCCAATCGTTCGCCGTCAACGAAAGTGTACTCGGCACCGTCACCGTATCGGCCGGAAAATTAATTGAAGGCCGCTGGACACTGTCTGCCGGCACCTATCATGGCGCGTCTGCACTCGGCCACCTGACCGTCGTTCCCACTGCGTGGCACGCCAAGCCTTCCGCCTTCAACCACCGACGCCAGCCTCTCGTGATCGAAGCTTCGAAGCCCACCCTGCCCCGCGGCTACAGCGCGGAAGTTTATTTGGCACCCAAGGATAATTATGGCCGCGACCAACTCTTCGAAGCCCTCGGCCTCGCCCTCGCGCCCGACGGCACTGTCGTGGTCGCCACCCGCACCGCCGGCATCTGGCGTCTCGTTCACAACGAATGGCAATTATTTGCCGAAGGACTCTTCGACAGTCTCGGTGTGCAAGTCGAAGATGAGCACGGCCTGGTTCTCGTCGTCGGCCAGAAAGCGGAAGTCACACGCATCAGCGACACCAATGGCGACGGACTCGCGGATCAATTTGATACGCTCACCGACGCGTTCACCTACGACGGTAGTTATCACGCCTACCTGCACGGTCCCGTGCGCGATACGCACGGTGATTACATGATTACACTCAATCTGAACGACGCCGCGCATGGCGATCACGGCGATGCAGAATATAAAGCCGGCGGCAAATACATGGGCACCGGTGGCGGTTTTCGCGGCTGGTCTATCCGTGTACCGACGAAAGGTGGCTTCGAGCCGTGGGCTGACGGACTCCGCAGTCCAGCCAGCCTCGGTCTCGCGCCCGATGGACGGATGTGGTACGCCGATAACCAAGGCGAATACGTCGGCACTTCGAAACTTTTTGTCCTGAAAAAAGGAGCCTTCTATGGCCATCCCGCCGGTCTGGTGGATCGGCCCGGCATGACACCCGCTTCTCCCGAAATCAAATGGGAGAACGTCCAGAACCAACGCGAACCTGCCGTGGTTCTTTTCCCTCAAAGCCGGCTCGCCAACTCACCCGGCAATCCCGCCTGGGACACCACGGGCGGACACTTCGGCTCATTTGCGGGCCAGCTATTCATCGGGGATCAGACGCAATCCAACCTCATGCGCGTGACCACCGAGCGTATCGGCGATCACGAACAAGGTTCCGTCATCAACTTCGCCACGAATCTCGAATCCGGTATCATGCGACCGCTCTTTCTCCCTGATGCGAGCCTGTTGCTCGGCCAGACCGGCCGTGGCTGGCAAGCCAAAGGCGGACGCGTCGCCAGTCTCCAACACCTCCGCTGGGACGGGCAAACCATCGCGCCCTCTCTCCAAAACGTCTCGGCCGTTGCCGGCGGTTTTGATTTGAAATTCACCGTACCGATCCCGGCAAATGTGAGTGAGGCCGACCTCACGGGCACGCTCGCCATCAAGTCATGGCTCTATCGCGATGCGCCCGACTACGGATCGCCAGAAATGGATGAGCACGCGGAGGAATTAACTCAGATTACGCTCAATGCCGAGCGCACTTCGTTGCATGTGACTTTGGCAAAAACCGCGCAGCCCAAGATTCATCCGCAACAAACTGCCCGCGTCTACCAAATCACTGTTGATGGCCAAAAAATCTGGA
>JANYCF010000267.1 GCA_025360455.1 Opitutaceae bacterium
CGACGAAAGAAGGAATCCCACTCTCCACCAAATCGCGCCCGACAGCCGCGATCGGAGCAGCCCAACCCGGAGTGGGCCCCGCCACCAGACCTACGCACCCAGCCATAGCGAAAAGCCGAGCCAGAGACACGATGTCCCCGCCCACGCGAGCAATCAGCCAGACGAGCAACCGGCGAAATAACATAAAGAGAGTAGCCTCATTTATCGGCTCCATTGGGGCTTTCTTGAGCAACGGCTTGGCTATTTCGCGTGAAAAGTCGTTCAAATCGACCCGTTGTTTTATCCGCGAAAATCGGCGTTATCCGCGAGAGAATCCTTTCCCCAAGCCGAGAGTCTCGCGCAGGAAACGAAGGGGACGAAGCGCACCCCCTGCCTCCAGACCAACCGTGGTGGTGTCAAAAAACGGTCGCCAGCTGAATTTCATCTCGATCTCATGCACCCTCAATCTGACAACCCCTCCACTATTGCCCCGCCTTGTTTCGCGGGTGGTGTTTCGCGTGTTGATCGAGCAACCGCGACGATTCCACCGCGGTGTAGATCTGCGTCGTCCCAATGCTCGCGTGGCCGAGCATTTCCTGAATCGCGCGCAAATCCGCCCCGCCACCCAGCAAATGCGTGGCGAAAGAGTGACGCAGCAGATGTGGCTTCACAGACTTGGGCAGGCCGGCTTTTTCTGCATATTTTTTCACACTCACCCACAGGGTTTTCCGCGAGATCGCTTTGCCGCGTTCGCTGATAAACAGCTCGCTGCCCGTGCGCGGCTTCACGAGTCGCGGGCGACCCGATAAAAGATAAATCTGCAACGCATCACGGGCCTTGGCGCCGAGCGGCACGACGCGTTCTTTTGAACCTTTGCCGAACACGCGGACGAATCCGTGCTCCAAATCAGCCTGCTGCAACGTGAGTCCACATAGTTCGGAAATGCGCAGTCCGCTCGAATAAAAAAGCTCCAGCATCGCCCGGTCGCGAAGGCTATACGCATCTCCGCCGGAGGGCGCAGCCAGCAAGCGCTCCATATCATTCGCGGAAAGAGTTTGCGGGAGCTTGCGGCGAAACTTGGGGCCGCTGAGCAGGGCCGTGGGATCATCCTCTCGTACCTGTTCGCTCACTAGATGGCGGCAAAGCATGCGAACCGCCGTGAGTTTTCTCGCCTGGCTGGATTCGCTGAATTTCTCGTCGCTCAACCAATGGAGCCAGCCGGTGAGATGTTGCGCCGTGACGTTGGTCCAGCCCGAGGCACCGAGTCGTTTCAACTGGTGGGATGCTTGCTTCAGATCGCTCTCATAGGACTTGGCAGTATTCCGCGCGAGGCCTTTTTCCAATTCGACGTAGCTGAGAAAATCGTCGATCGCATCAGCGAAGCCGACGGGGGCGGGCGGCATCGGTTCCTCGCCGGGAAGCCGCGGTGCACGCCCTGTTTTCATGGCAGAATCCTCGCCGCGCAGGCGGGGACTTAGCGGCGTTTGTTTTGGCGGCGCGCTCCGGGAGGAGGCGGCGGAGCCGAGGTATCGCGCAGCCGGAAAGTGATGCGAGCCTTGTTGAGATCGTAAGGACTCATCTCCATTTTCACCTTATCGCCCGCGGCGATCTTGATGAAATGCTTGCGCAGCTTGCCAGAAATATGGGCCAACACCATGTGCCCATTATCGAGTTGGACCCGGAACATCGTGCCCGGGAGGACCGTGATGATCTTACCTTCGACTTCGATCGATTTGCCGTCAGACATAATGGGGGAGCTGGGTAATGTTTTGCTGCATGCGCGAGGAAAAGCTTTGGTAAGTGCTTTACCCCCTCCCATGAGTCAAGGCTTTACCCGTCCCTTTCCCCCGCCAACCTCAAGCGCGATCTCCTTAACCCACCCCAACCACGCCACGTGATGGATGCACCCCGCCCCACCCTCGTCTGTCCCTTCGACAAAATTTTCCCGTCGCAACTGCTGCGCGACGACGAGATTTTTATGTGGCAGGCCTACAATCAGGCCATTGATGCCTGGCGGCAGGACGAAGTGCCGATTGGCGCCGTGGTCGAACTCAACGGCGAAATCATCGCCTCCGCCCACAATCAGCGCGACAGCACCCGTGACCCCACCGCCCACGCCGAAATCCTTGTCCTCGGCCAAGCCGCCAAGGCCATCGGCGACTGGCGGCTCAACGAAGCCACCCTCTACGTCACCAAAGAGCCCTGTCCGATGTGTTCCGGTGCCACCCTCATGGCGCGGGTAAAGCGCGTCGTCTACGCCGTACCCGACCCCAAGATGGGCTGCCTTGGCGGAGCCACCGACTTGAATGCCCTGCCCAAAGTAAATCATCACTTGATCATCACGCAGGGCGTCCTCGCCCAACCCTGTCTCGAATTGATCCAAGCGTTTTTCAAAATGAAACGGTTGGAGGAGTGAGGGACGGCTATAGGACTGACAGTGGCATTCCTACTTGTAGGAGCCTGCTTGCAGGCGACTCTGCGCGTGATTTGCGGCGGGCTTCGTGTCGCCTGCAAGCAGGCTCCTACATTAAACCAAGGCAGCCATGCACCCAACGCACATGACACGCGCCGCAGTTGACGACTTCGCCTTTGCGTGCATTTTCTGAACACTTCACTTCAACCCACCACGACTATGGCCTACGAACTCCCAAAATTGGCTTACGCCAACAACTCCCTCGAACCGAACATCGACGCCCGCACGATGGAAATCCATCACGGCAAGCATCACCAGGCTTACATCACCAACGCGAACAACGCACTGAAGGATCACGCCGCCCTCGCCGCACTCGATGTCAACGCGCTCATCGCCGATCTCGCCCAAGTCCCCGAAGCCATTCGTAGCGTCATCCGCAACAACGCCGGAGGCCATAGCAACCATTCCTTCTTCTGGACCATCATGGGCCCGGGCAAAGGCGGCGCACCGAAAGGCGCACTCGCTGCCGCCATCGAAGCCCAACTCGGCGGGCTCGCCAAGTTCAAGGAAGACTTCGCCAAGGCCGGTGCGACCCGCTTCGGCTCCGGTTGGGCCTGGCTCGTCGTCGGCGCGGACAAAAAACTTTCCCTCGGCTCGACCGCCAATCAAGACAGCCCGCTCATGGGCAAAGCGGTGGCTGGTATCGAAGGCAAACCCGTCCTCGCCCTCGATGTGTGGGAGCACGCGTATTATCTGAACTACCAGAATCGTCGCCCCGATTACATCGCCGCCTTCTGGAATGTCGTCGACTGGGACGCCGCCGAAGCGAACTACCAAGCTGCTCTCAAGTAAGAGCAATCAATCCACGGCTTATCCTAAGGATTCGCCCTACCCTCAGCCGCGTCCGCCAGACGCGGCTTTTTCTTGAGCGCGTGCACAGAAGCAGCGCGTCCGGAGGCCGCGCTCCACCTCATAGCAACTGCATTTGAAGGTGGAACCCGGCCTCCGGACGGGTTTGTCTTTCCTCATGCCCAACTACCCCGGACGACCCTCTCACGTCATGCCGAGTTGGGTAAAAGCCGGATCTTATTATCACATTCGAATCCGCACGA
>JANYCF010000285.1 GCA_025360455.1 Opitutaceae bacterium
GTGAAAGTCGAGGCTCCGTCCGTCGACGACACCATTTGGAAACGGCGATCGAGCGCGCTGTCTTTCTCGATGTACTTGCGGTACTCGTTGAGCGTGGTGGCGCCAATACATTGGAGTTCGCCGCGACCGAGGGCGGGCTTAAAGATGTTGGAGGCGTCCATCGCGCCTTCGGCGGCACCGGCACCGACGATGGTGTGGAGCTCGTCGATGAAGATGATGACGTTCTTGGCGCGTTTGATTTCGTCCATCACGGCCTTGATGCGCTCTTCAAATTGACCGCGGTATTTGGTGCCGGCCACCATGAGGGCGAGATCGAGGGTGATGACTTTTTTGTCGGCGAGAATCTCAGGGACGTTGCCCTTGGCGATTTCCTGCGCGAGGCCTTCCGCAATGGCGGTTTTGCCTACGCCGGCTTCGCCGACGAGTACAGGATTGTTTTTGGTGCGGCGGCAAAGAATTTGAATGACGCGGCGAATCTCGTTCTTACGGCCGATGACGGGATCCATTTCGCCTTTGCGAGCGAGCTCGGTGAGGTCGCGGCCGAAGGCTTTAAGGGCGGGAGTCTTGAGTTCCTTTTTATCATCCGATGCGCCGGAGCGGGGAGCGACTTCTTCGTTGGCTGGGCCACCGGGCGAAGCGCCCATGCCGGCATCTGCGTTGCCGGAGGCGAATTGGGGATCGAGTTCCTTGAGGATTTCCTGGCGGGTGCGCTCGATGTCGATATCGAGAGTTTTGAGGACTCGGGCAGCCACGCCTTCGCCTTCGCGGAGGAGGCCGAGGAGAATGTGTTCGGTGCCAACATAACTGTGATTCAGGGCTTTGGCTTCCTTGCCGGCGAGGGCCAAAACTTTTTTCACGCGAGGCGTGTATGGAATGCTGCCGATGGGGGTTTTGCTCTCTTGGCCGGTGCCGACTTGCTTCTCCACTTCGTTGCGCACGGTCTCGAGATCAAGGCCCATTTTCTGAAGCACACTCACCGCCACACCCTGGCCCAGCTTGATCAGACCGAGCAGCAAGTGCTCGGTGCCGACATAGTTATGGTGGAAGCGGTCAGCTTCCTTACGGGCCAGCGCGAGTACTTGTTGCGCGCGGGGAGTGAAGTTATTCATCGGTTCCATAGTGTATGAAATGATTAAATCGGTTACTTGGCTGCGTTACTGAAGTCAGGACTTGGTACTTTAGCAAATTCGGTGCGTAAAAGCTCCCCGCGAAGGACGTCGCGCTGGCCGGCTTCGGCGGCCTTTTTATTGCCGTGTTGGATGTGGCCGGGCTGGCATTCGATGAACAGCCGGTCCACGACAGCGCGCTGGGAATCAGCGAACACGCCCAGATCGATGCCGAGGCGGATGAGTGAAAGCAGGTTCATGGCTTCGCCGGAATTCAGCAGGTAGCCATTTTGGAGAATGCCATAGGCGCGACCGATCTTGTCGTAGAGTTTGGTGGCTTCGCCTTCGATCAGCTTTTCGCGGGCATTCAATTCCTGCTCGATGATCGTGTTCAAGACCCCGGTGAGGTGCTTGATGATTCCTTCCTCGGATTCGCCGAGTGTGGTTTGATTGGAAATCTGGAAAATGCTGCCGCTCGCGTCGGAGCCTTCGCCAAACAGGCCGCGCACAGCCATACCGAGTTGGTTGACGGCGCGGACGACTTTTTCCATCTGGCCGGAAATCACGAGGGCCGGCAGATGCATCATCGTCGAGGCGCGGATGGCGGTGCCGAGATTGGTGGGGCAGGCGGTCAGGTAGCCGAGTTTCGGGGAGAAGGCGTAGTCGACCTGCTCTTCCAAATCGGAGTCGATCGCGTTGATCGTGTTCCAGACTTTTTTGAATTGGAAACCGGCGCGCAGGACTTGGATACGGAGATGATCTTCCTCGTTGATCATCACGGAGCAGGATTGATCCTTGCTGATCACGATGCCGGAGCCGCCTTTGCCGTGGCAAAGCTCACGGCTGATGAGGTGACGCTCGACGAGGATTTGTTTCTCTTGCTCGGAAAGATCGGAGGTATCGACGGCGAGACCGCGTTTCATTTGGGTCAGGCTGGAGACGGCTTGCAGGCAACGTCCCAACACATCACGGCGTTGCGCTTCTTTGGCCCAACCGGGGAAGGGGTGGCTGGCGAGATTTCGCGCCAAGCGGATACGGGTCATCATCACGACGGCGCTTTTGCTGGCGGCGGTGTCGGTGAGCTCGGACGGGGCGGCGATGAGTTCGTTGATTTTCATTTCAAGCCGTGGTTTTAGGACTGACGGTTTGCCGGACTTGGTGGATCTCATCGCGGAAGCGGGCGGCGTCTTCGTAACGCTCGGACTTGATGGCTTGATCGAGGTCGGTTTCCAATTTGGTGAGGCGCTCGTAGAGAGAACGTCGCTCGAGGGCACGACGCGGAACCTTGCCCACATGAGTTGTGCCCTTGTGCATATTATCGAGGATGGGATCGATTACGGCGTTGAAAGCGTTGTAGCAAACGGGGCAGCCGAAGCGGCCTGTTTTCTTGAAATCCTGCTGGGTCAAGCCGCACGCCTCGCAGCGGATGTCGCCCAAAGTGGGTTCGGGGTTAAGCGAGGCCTTCATGAGCAGATCGGACAGGGAGAAACCGCTGGGATCGGTCACGCCTTTGGCTTGGGCGCAGGCTTCGCACAGATCGACTTTGTGGATCTTGTTATTGACGATCTGCGTAAGATGCACCGTGGCAGGCTTGGCGCAGAGGTCGCATTTGAGAGAATTGGCCATGGAGAGAAAAAATTGGTGACGGACTGGCGCGCACCCGGGAGCCCATGTCTGGAGGGCCCGCCGACACGCTTACCAACCCTGCCAAAAAACATGGTCAGACCCGGGGAAGACGCAAGCGCACAGTCTTTTTTAGGAGCAGGAAAGAGTGGAAAATTTTGTGGACAAAAAGTTCATGGGGCATACGGCATTTTCCAGTTGCGGGCATAGCTTCGCGTCCTTCGACTCGCCCCGTGGTTGCCGAAGCTGATTATCGCATCAAACTCCCCGTCTTTGAAGGTCCGCTGGATCTTCTTCTTTTTCTTCTCCGGAAGAACGAGCTCGATATCTACGACATCCCCATTGCGTCGGTCACACGCCAGTACCTCGAGGTGCTCTATGCCATGAAGGACCTGCAACTGGAGGTCGCGGGGGAATTTTTCGTCATGGCGGCCACGCTGATGGAAATCAAAAGCCGGATGCTGTTGCCCAAGCACCAACAAGCCATCGACCTGAATGCAGACGAGGACGATCTCGATCCCCGCTGGGAATTGGTGCACCAGTTAATCCAGTATAAAAAATTCAAAGAAGCTTCCGGCCGGCTCGGTGAACTGGCCTTTGATGCCCAGAATATGCTCCCCCGGCCCGCCTCGGCCTTTGCCCCGGCCTCGGAGCGCCCGCTTCAACACGTCGACCGCATCGAGGTCTGGAATAACTTCAATCTCGTCCTGCGCCGCCTCGCGGAAAAACTCGTGGTGGGGCAAATCCACGCTGAGCAGGTTACGGTTTCCGACCAGATGGAATATATTTTGGAGCATCTGAAAACCCAGCGCGTCTTCACCTTTTCCAGTCTGTTTCATACGAAGATTTCGCTCCGCCGTCTGGTCGCCAGTTTCCTTGCCCTGCTGGAACTTACCCGTCTGGCCAAACTCACGCTTCAGCAGGACGAGGCTTTTGCCGATATCATCTGTACCGCGGTGGACGAAAAACCGCTTGTCACCCTTGATTCTCCTCCCACCTTAACCGCCTGAAATGAAGAAGCCGACCCGCCGCCGCAGTCCGAACAAACCCAAGGCCCACTTGCTGGGACTCGGGCTGGATAATCAGGACGGCCATAAGCGCATCACGGCATCCGAGCAATTCACCATCCTGGGTGGTTCCGCCGAAACCCACGAGCGGATGACCGAGACTGTCGTTAAAATTTTCGAAACCTTAAAAACCCGCCGCAAACACCTGCACACCGTCGAGCCCACCGAACTCGCGGAAATAATCCACAAATCCACTCCGCAATAAGTTGCTGAGTTGTCTTTCTCCTCAATTCGACTATTCGATTATCTATGTCACCTAACATTATCCAACTCGATTCCAATAACTTCAAGTCTACCGTGGCCGGCGCGACTCCCGTTTTGGTGGACTTCTGGGCCCCTTGGTGCGGCCCGTGCAAGGCCATCGCCCCCATTCTTGACGAACTCGCCACTGAACTTCAGGGCAAGCTCACGATTGCCAAAGTCAATGTCGACGACAATGGTGAGCTCGCAGCCCAGTTCGGCGTACGCGCCATTCCCACGATGCTGCTCTTCAAAGACGGTGCCGTGGCCGAGCAATTCGTCGGCATGATGGACAAGGCTACACTGAAGGGAAAGCTCGCGGGCAAGATCTGACGCCGTACTTTTGTTCACCTCGCGAAAGCCGGAGCAAGCGCTCCGGCTTTTTTTGCGCGAGGGTTCATTACGCGCGAGTTTTTCACGCAGCACAAAATCTTCTAGGTGGAACCCGGCCTCCGGACGGGTTTGTCTGAACGTGCGCTCGCCGAAACTCGTCCAGAGGCCGAGTTCCACCTTCTACAACGCTTCACCTTACCACCGCTTTCCGCCCCCGTACGTGCAGAAAATTCGCGGCGATCTGCGCTTCTTGCAAGACCGGCCACGCGCGCACCGTTTCATCGGTGGGGGAGGGCTCGCCGACTTGCTCGATCTGAAATCCGGCGGCTACGAGCAGATTAAACCACTGGCTGATCGGGCGGTGAAAACGAGGCGTCTTGAACTTGGGCATTGGTCTGCGCAGCGATTGCGGCGCGACGCCGAAAGTCCATTCGTCGATCCGGCCCCGCGCATCGATGAAATAATCTCCCACCTCGATGGCCGTAGTGAGGTTGTCCTCATCACGACAGAGGTGACGGTGGGGCGGATTGAAACAAGGATGAAGCAGGGAAAATTGCAGAAACCCTCCCGGCTTGAGTACACGAAAGGTCTCGGCCAACACGCGCTCCGTTTCCGGAATGTCCATCAAGCTCATGAACGCCGTGGCAAAATCAAACTCTGCATCGCCCAACGGCAATTCTACCGCGCTCACATGATGATAGGTAATGCCGAGTGGCGCGCGGTTTTCCTCGGTGCGCGCGTGGCGGATGAAGACTTCGGCGATGTCGATCGCGGTCATGCTTGCACCGAGGCGCGCGACGAGGCGAGTGTTGTGCCCTTCGCCGCAGCCGAGATCGAGGCCCTTGAGTCCGGTGACCGACGGCAGCATCGCGAGAAAGGCCGGGGTGTTGAGATGGTCACGAAAAACATCATAGCCCGCCCGCGCAAGTTTCGTCCAAGCCTCGGCATTGCCATTCCAATATTCGCCAGCGGTGAGGTGATCCATGAAGGCAACGTTCGAAAAGTCTCTCTCATTCGTCAACCAGACTGATTGGAAACAGATTAAACCTGGGGAAATATTGGGACACACAAATGCAGCCACGATCTTTTGCTTGAACTGATTTTCCGTGACTTAGCCAAAAGCGAAGAGTCGAGTGTCCAGAGTCAGACAAAAGAGTGAACTGGTTTCCGGTTCTTCGCTGTTTTCATTGGGTAAAGAAGGTTCCCCATCTCTGGTTGCACCTCACTGTTGGACCGTTCGGAGTAGCGGCAGGCGTCCCTGCCTGCCGAGTGCAGCGCGCGTCATCGAACCCTACAGGCACAGAGGCCTGTAGCTACTCCGAGCCAGACCCACGACCCACTGAAAACAGCGAAGAACCAAGTTTATGTATCATTCATTAAATGCTCACGCTCTAAAAATCGGGCTCTCAACTGAATTGATCCGGCTTAGTTGGGCTCATCAGCCTCGACTAAGGTTTGCTGCCGGAGCACTTCTTTGTGCTTCATTGCAAGATAGTCGGCTTCTTCCAATTCGTGCAGTTGCTGCCGGTACTGCTCGGTGGCGGCAAACCAGTGGTGCAGTCTCCTTTCAAGTTGCTCGGTTGGTGGAGCGGTTAGCGATTTGAGATAGGCTTCAATCGCCAGATAGTAACGCATGGTGTTACGCTCGACGACACCCCGCACACCACTGATCAGTACCGGCGTCCCGTCGGGCCGGGTTTCAATGGTACTGAATCCCACTTTGCCGCTGCCGATAGTGGCGAGATAACCTTTCATGGCGAGGCGGGCCGTGAGGCCGTAGTCGTAGGAATAAGCGAGGTGGAGGAACGTCCGGCCTTCGGGCAAAGGGACCGCTTCAAATGTGATCCGATAATTATTTGTGCCCAGCGGCCCTGTGTCGGCCTGCAACCGGATGCGCAGGTAATCGGGGGTCGTCGCGGCCACCCGAAAAGAAAAATTCACGGGAAAAGATTTGCCCAAGGGCTCGTCGTGTTTCTTTCCGATATAAACTTTCAGCGCTTGCGCCGAGGGGCTGCTGATCGCCCGGCAGTGTTTCACGTTGAGATGCAAAATGAGGATGTCGCACCAATTGTCTATGTTTCGGGTGCCTTGCTGCACTGACTCGAACGGCTGATCGAGCACCGCATAAATATCGCCTTTCAACTCTTCTGCCGATTCGGTGGAGGCAAGATGCAGCGGGCGATTAAAGGTGTTATGAGTAAGCTGACCCTGCAGGGAAATATACCGGGCTTGCAGCAAATCGGCGAGTGGCGAGGGATTGGCGGCAAGACCACTCGGACCTGCGAGTAGCAAGCACAGCCCCACGGTTTGCAGCCATCGGGATAACGATGCGTTAATCGATGGGCTATTCATGCCAGATAGGACCACATTATTGGAAAATGGTTCAGGCTGGAGCGGTGCCGTTGAGGAAAATGCTTGCGAAGCGACATGCGTAACCGACCAGCGGAAACAGGAATTATGGTCCGTGCAACCAAACTTTTCCGGCTGTCGCCAATGCGGAATTGGCCTTCAGGTTGCGAACCGAAGCTGGCGGGCGTTCTCGGTGCAGCGCCTCAATCAGCTGCTTTGTGATGGGCCAATTTTTCGAGCTGGCTGTTGAATTCTGCCTGATCTTTTGCTTTTTTTGCCGCGGGATCCCAAGGCAATAGCTTCGCGGCCCAGTCAGCTGGGACATCGCCAAAACGAGCCGTGGCTTCTTCGAGGGCTTTTGTTCTCGCCACACCGTTCTTGGCGAAGGCTCCACCCATGCGCTCCAGTTCCATGGTTCTTCTCGTGACGAATTCATCATAGGACGCCCGCCGCAGATCTTGGGTATCGATGCCTTGTGCCGGGGGCATTTCCACCGACTTCGTGCTGCACGCCGTCAACCAGACAAGACAAACCAAGAGCGGCAGAGATTTTTTCATGTCAATTGATTGACCGGGCCAACCGAAATGGTCAAGAGCGGCCCCGGTGCACTTACCGTCGATCGAAGAGCAGGGTTGTTTTCTGCTCCCCCCGAGGGGAGTGCGAGTTAGTCTGGATCGAAAGCACTTTGCCTCCTTCGAGGAGTTGCCAGTGGTCTTGCATGGTTAATTTCGAATTGGGTGGGCCCCAGCTGAGCGCGACCGTGGAATCCATGGTTATCGTGGTGCCGTCAGCCGACAAACGTGTGGTGGTGAGACGGGGCGAATTCATGAATTCGGATTTAGTTTCTGTGCCGTCGAGCGAGTACTTTTCTTCGGTTACCTTATCGTCGGCATACTCGACGATGCGCGTGGTCTTTATCGTGAGTGCGAGGCCGTGATGGCTGACGTCCAGACGGGCGGGGGCCGCACTTGCTCCCATGCGGCCAAAGGTGCTCTTCTCTTCATTGAGCACCCATGAACCGGAAAAATTGGTGGACCTGATCGTTTGCGGCGCAATCAGCAGCCCGTTCGCTTTGCGATAGGGCGTCATCGCTTCCGCGTAGGCGGTATCGTCGAGCCCGAGGAAACGGGGATCATGCATCAGCACGTCGTATTGTTTCTTCGTCGTGTTGCGGACCATGCCGGCCCACGTCACGTAATAGGTCCACTGAGGTTGCTTGGTGAGGATTTCCAGCGAAGGGGGATTGCCCACTTCAGCGAGGGTCACGGGTTTGCCCTGGGCCAAAGCGAGCAGGCTTTCGTAGTACGACTGGGCGAAATCATTGCCGTAAACATCAAGAGCGAGGATATCGACAAACTCGATCCCAGGAAAATACTTGGCGTGCTCCATGTTTGGCTGACTGACGCGATCCACACTCCACACCCAGAGGAGATTTTTGAGCTGATGATGATTCACCAGCCGGTCGTAGATCTGGCGATAGAGTGAGGCAGTGGTGTATTCGCCGGTCGTACGGCCGCCCCACCAGAACCAAGAGCCGTTCATTTCATGGTAAGGGCGCCAGAGGACGGGCACATGGGCGTCTTGCAATTGCTTCAGGAAAACCGCGATCGCATCCACCTGTGCGCACCACTTCGTGTGCAGCGCGGTGCCCGGCGTCAGCACCTCCTTGAATTGCGCGTCGAGCAATTTGCCCTGCACGCTCTGCAACGCGTTCAGATCGCTACCGGGGAGAGGTTGAAAAGTGATCGGCTCATCTGCGGTGGGTGGGACGGCGTGCCAGCAAATGGTAACGAGTGCGCCGAGCTGATGCTGACGGATTGCTTCCTGTACGATATCGGGTCGAGCGAGATAGGAGTCCGTATCGCCCGCTTTGGCGAATCCCCAATCCGCACTGTAGATTGCGGGCGTCTTCCCCGTGTATTTGGCGGCAAATTCCGAGTTTTTATTCTTGGTCGCAGGATAATTGTGCTGGCCGGTCAGGATGTATTTACCCGAAATACCGTATAACGTTTCCAATAAAGCCGTCGCCTCAGGCGAGGCCTGCGGCGTAACCGGTTTCATCACGGGCCCCGCGCCCCGCAAAGCCGAAGATATTAAAGCGAGTAGGAGCACAAAGAGACAGGTCAACTTGGGCAGATTCATCATTGGAGAACAACAAGTCCCTTAACTCGGCGCTGTCAATGCGGAGACTATTTCTCGGTTCCGCCCTGAGGGATAAGGCAGAGGAGACCAGAAATTATATTGGGAGCAGCGTGCTTGCCCGCGTCTCGCAGCCGTGGAGGGCGCGGGCAAGCACGCTGGCCTACCGATATAATTACACCCTTTCCGGCAAGTATCGAACCACGGGGCGGAGGTGATCAGCCCGAGGGCCTCGCTACAAATAAGCCAGCAAGAGAAACTCTTTCAACTCTGGAGCGGTCGGGAAGTCATGCCTTTCACGATTTCGTCGCTTGCTTCGAACCATTTCCAGGCAAGTTCGATATCCAGAAAAATCTTGATCTTGCAGGGGGCGGCAGAGCCAAACTGGCTTTCATACATCCGGCAGAGACCATATTCGGCCATGCCGCTCACCACGATGGCGGCCCGGCATTTTCCGTCTTTGCCCCAGTTGGTGGCGACTACCTGCATGAGGGTACGGACGTCATTAGCGGCCACGTTGCCGAAATCAGCCTTCCGCACATCCCAGAGAGCATTCAAGTCGGGATTGAAATTCGGGGAAGCATAAAGGGAGCTCAGGCATGCTTGGAAATCAGGCAGGTTCACGACCCCGGACATTTGGTGTATCCGGATCGCTTTATCCCAATCGAAATGGGTCTCAACATGCATCATAATACCTTAGTCTCTTTACTGGATTTGGCGGACGGCGGGAGCGGGCAATTCATAAATCGATGGTTTTTGATAGCGGTCGAACCCGGTTAGTCGAGGATAGAAATCAGATCGTGGGAACGTTCATTGCCTGATTAAGATTCATTTTTACTTGGGGCAACAAATGAGTGACGACCAAGGCAGGCGCTCAGTATATTGCTGACCAGTTGGATTGGCGAGATAACGCCAGGCAACCGGCTTAACGGACTGTGGCCAGATGCTTCCGGAAAAGCCAACGGGCCAGAGCGGGCATGAGCAGCATCGCGCCGAGCATGTTCACGAGAAACATAAACGAGAGGAGTATGCCCATGTCGGCTTGAAACTTCAGGGCGGAAAACGCCCACGTGCCTACTCCCATTGACAAGGCGCATCCGGTGAAAACCACGGAGGTGCCCATCGTGGCGAAGGAAAGGCAGAGCGCATCTTCGATGGATTGGCCAGAGCGGATTTTTTCCAACACGGACGAACAAAGATAAATACCGTAATCGACGCCGATGCCGACGCCGAGCGCGACGACAGGTAGGGTGGAGGTTTTTAGGCCGATCTCCAGGTACACCATGAGCGCGTAGGCGAGGTCGGACACGATGATGAGGGGTAGCACCACGCAGACGGTGGCGCGCCAGGAGCGAAATGAAATCGTACACAACACAATGATAGCGGCGTAGAGCCAGATGATCATGGGAAACTGCGCGGCTTCGACGACTTCGTTGGTGGCGGCCATCACGCCCACATTCCCGGTTGCGAGCTGGAATTTCACCAAGTCGGAGGTGTTGGCGGCGCGAAATTCTTTCACGGCGGCGACCACGCGTTTGATGGTTTCGGCTTTGTGATCGCGGAGGTAGATCATCACCGGGACGACACTGCCGTCGTTGTTGAGCAGGCCGGAGGAGGTTTCCACGGGAGAGACGGCTTGGGCGAGCGCGGAGGGGTTACGCGGGATGATGCGCCATTTGAGACTGCCTTCGTTCCAACCGGCATTGATCGTTCGGGCATAATCGGTGAGCGCGAGGGTGGACTGCACCCCGTCGACATTGCGCATCTGCCAAGCGAAGCGGTCAATCTGCGCCATGACCGCGTGATCAATCACGCCGTTGGGTTTGGTTTCGGCGAGGGCGGTGATGGTGTCGGCGCCGATGCCGAATTTCGAAGTGATGACAGCGGTGTCCTGATTATAGCGGGAGTTTTGCCGGAGTTCGGGCACGCCGGCATGCATGTCGCCAATTTTCACCTCGTGGGCTTTGCTCAGACCAAAGCCCCACAAAGCCAATGACACAACGATGATGACGATCGAACTCCGTTTCCCCATGGTGAAACGTTGGAGACGGCGCCACGTGGGTTGCAAAGCGAAGCGGCGGAAGTTCACCTTGCGGCGGAAGGTGAACTTCATGGTCGTGTAGCTGAGGAGCACCGGCAGGAGAAAGCGATCGGTGAGAATAATCAGGGTAACGCCCAGACTGGCGGTGATGGCGAGCTCCTGGATGACGGGCACTTTAACGAGGTAGATGGTCAGGAAGCCCACCGTATCAGTCAGAATCGCGACCGTGCCGGGGATAAAAAGATTGCTGAAAGAGGCGCGGGAAGCCTCGGCTTCGGTTTTGCCAAACAATACTTCATAGCGGAAGGAGCGCAGCATCTGCGTCGCGTGACTGAGGGCGATGGCGAATACTAAAAACGGCACAAGGATCGACATGGGGTCGATGCCAAAGCCGAGCAGGTTCAGCAATCCCAGTTGCCAGATGACCGCACAAAATGAGGTGATCAGCGGGAGAATCGTCAGGGTAATTGATTGGGCAAAAAACCACAGCAGCACCGAGGAAATGACAATGGCGATGCCAAAGAAAACCAGCACGCCGCGCGCACCGTCAGTGACGTCGCCCACGACTTTAGCGAAGCCAATGATATGCACGCTGATGTTGGGCGTTTCGTATTTGGTGCGGATGTTCGTTTCGAGGGCCGCGGCCACCTTGGTGTAGTCGAGGTGCAGACCGGTTTGCGGATCAATTTCCAATAGCGAGGCGATGACGATGGCACCGCTGTAGTCATTGGCGACCAGCTGACCGACGCGGCCGGACTTAATGATATTCTGCCGCACACGCTCGAAGCCCGCCGAGGTCGGTTGAAAATCGACCGGGATAATGCTGCCACCTTGGAGTCCATCTTCGACGACCTCGATGTAGCGAACGTTGGGCGTGAATATAGAGCTGACCAGCGATCGATCCACCCCGGGAATATAATAGGTTTCATCGGAGACGGCCTTCAGTTTTTGAAAAAAATCTACGTTGAAGATGTCGCCGGTGCGTGGGGTCAGGGCGATAACGATCCGGTTGGCGCCGCCGAACTGGATTTGGTATTTCTTGAAGGTCGTGATGTAGTCGTGCTCGGACGGAAGTTGTTTGGTGAAACTCGCGTCGACGTGGGTGCGGGCAGCAAAAAATCCCAGTATGATCGTCACCAAGATGAAGAGCGCCAAGGTGAGATGACGCTGGCCAAAAATAAAATTCTCGAGCCGTTTCATGGAACAGGCAGGGCTAAACGCACAGCACCGGCTTCGCCCACGGCGAGGAGCGTGCCATCGTCGGCTTCCGCTAAGGCGGCCACACTGCTGCTAAAGTCACTGGGTTTCCAATGAGTGAAACTTGCCCCTTCGTCACGGCTGATAAAAAAATTACCGCCCTGGCCACCGAGGATGATCGCGCCGGAGCGCAGTCGCGTGCCGCCCATAATGAGGGCCTTGATCTCACTGGGGTGCGGAGCCCACGTGCGGCCTTGATCGGTGGTGGTGAAGATGTGCCCGCGCAGACCGTGCAAGATGCCGGAATTTTCATTCACCGGCACATACCCAAAAAGCGAGCCGTCGTACGGCACTGCGGATGGTTTCCAAGTTTTCCCCGCATCGGTTGAAATCAACAGGCTGCCGCTTTCGCCCGAGAGAAATAACCGACCGCCGGAAGTGGCGGTGAGTCTGTTGAAATGAATATCGGTATTCGAAGGTTTGCCGGCTTGCCACGTTTGGCCGCCATTTTCGGTGTGTAGAAATTTGCCGTAAGCGCCGACCGCGAAGCCGCGTTGCTGATCGAGAAACAGAACGTCGAGGAAGATTGTCTCCAAGTCATCACCCAGATCCTGTCGTTCCCAGGTGAGGCCACCGTCCAGCGTGTGGAGAATCACTCCATCGTGGCCCACGGCCCAGCCGTGTTGGGCATCGGGAAACGAAACGCCGGTGAGCATCGCGCGGGTGGGGACGGGAATTTGTTTCCAGGTGCGGCCATCGTCCGTGGAAATTAGAATGTGGCCGCGATCGCCGACCACTACGATGCTGTGGGTGGTTTTGGCGACAGCGAGCAGGAGTGATTTCGCAGCGAGTGGGGCGAGTTCCGAGGACTCGGCTTGGCTTGAAGTGAAAGTGAGAGTGAAGAACAGGGCGAACAGCAGCCAATAGGGGCGATAATAGTTGAGGTGGAGTGTGGCCTCTGGACGCGCTTGGTACTCGTCCAGTGTGACTGCAGCGGCCTTAGCGTCACGGGAAAGATGGATTCCACCTTTCGAAAATAGGAACAAAACGCGACGCATATTTATTGTGGGTGGGGTGCCCTCACCCCGCTGGATTTAGGTTTCGCAGCCGATGCCTCGCGGGGTGGGGGCACCCCGCCCACAACAAGAGTTTAACCGGCGCTGGAGCATCGGTAAAGCAGCTCAGCGGACGCCTTCCTGGCGGAGTGTGCCGGGGGAATAATCCTGCGGGGTGCGCTTGAGGTTGAAGTCGTACATTTTGTTTTCGTTATCCAAGCCGATGGCGACATATCGACCGGCGATCAAATCAGTGTGGACTTCGAGTGTGCTCCAGAAAAGCAGGGCGTCATAATAGTTGATGCAATGCGCCTCGGAAACGCGCCAGAGTTGGCCGCGGCCATCGTATTGATCGACGGCGAGGATTTGCCAGCTGTCTTCATCAACGTAGATCGTTCGCCGCGAGTAGATATGGTTCGTGCCGGGCTTGAGCGTGGCGTCTACGACCCAGACGCGGTGTAATTCATAGCGGGTCAGATCCTGATTGATGTGCAGTGGCTTGATAATCTCTTTTACTTTCACCTGATCGCTGTGGAGCCGGTAAGCGTTGTAGGGGACATACATTTCTTTTTTGCCCACGAGTTTCCAATCATAACGGTCGGGAGCGCCGTTGAACATATCGAATTGATCGGAGGTGCGCATGCCGTCCGCGTTGGTGCCGGGGGCGTCGTACGCGACATTGGGGGCCCGGCGGACACGGCGTTGGCCGGCATTATAGATCCAGGCGGCCCGTTGCTCTTTGACCTGATTAAGGGTTTCATGTGCCACGAGGATGGTACCCGCTTTGCTCGCAGGGGCTGTGGTGGCTTGTTTAAAATAGAGGAGAATGTTACTGCTTGCGATTTGCTGGACCAACTGATCGGGCGGGATGTCATCCCGGCAATAGTTCACGAAGAGTTCATCGTCGAATTGCACGAGGGTGTAGCTGCCATCCCGCTGCGGAGCGGCTTGCGCGATGAAGCGTTCGACGGCAATCCCGCGGTAGCGCGTGAGATGATTCCAGAGAACTTCCAGGCCATCTTTCGGCAGAGGAAAGGGCACGCCGAGGGCCGCACCGGTGATGCCATTGCCACCGGCTTCGAGGGCGGCGGTGAGAGAATATTTTTTCGTGGCGTCGTAGATCCGCTGAGGATTCGCCACCGTGCGGTGCGAGGGATAAACAGGCAGCGAGTAATCAGGGTAAGCCTTGAGGAGGGCAACTTGTCCGACCGTGAGTTTTTCGGCGTACTGACTGGCATTGGCCGGAGTGATGGTGAAGAGCGGTTGCTCACCGGCGAAAGGGTCGGGGTGATGATCACCGGGTTTATAGTTGGCGGGCGGCGTCGTGATGCCACCGGTCCACGCGGGGATAGTGCCGTCGGCATTGCCGGCTTTTTCGGCGCCGAGGGGCGTAAGGTCCTGACCAAGACGCTCAGCTTCGGCGGGTGTAATCGCGGCGTGAAGACTGAGGGTGGCTAGGAGTACGCCCAGAACGGAAGTGAGGATAATTTTCATTTTCGGGGAGAAGGATGAAGGGGTGTTCATGGCGACAGGTTAGAAAGAATATTTCAGTGTGGCCGAAACGTAATCCCGGTCGCTGAGCAGATTGAAGCGGCCGGCTCCGGAAAAACTCACATAGCGAGCTTCAATGGTCCACGCGTTTTGAAAAGTGAAGTCGGCGCCGAGGGTGACGGTCTTGCGGCCGTGGCGAAAGTTGCCGAGGGGCAACGGCGTGTTCCCCCACAAATCTTGGGCGAAGACGAGGAGCGGCGAGACATTCACGCCGGCGAAGGCGTTATTGTAGTCGAGCTTGCCGACGACTTGGTAGCCGCAGGAAAACCGATCGGCGAAAGCGTCAGGAGGATCGGAGAGCGGGGGAATCCCCGAGGCATTGCTGCCCGAAGCATTCATGGCGGCGAGATTGCCACCGACATAAGTCCCGTTGCCGTCGTAGCGAAGGGTGGTTTTGGAGGGGGGAATATCAGCGTGCACAAATCCAATCTCTGCGACCAGAGTGCTTTGATTCGCTCCGAAGAAACCGCGCCCGATGCGCGTTGCTGTCATTTGGCCGGTCCACACTTTGTGGCGGTTATACCCGGCGACGTAGGTGTTGGCCTGGCCGAGCCGGTTGCCGAGTTGGTTGTTCGGACCGAATTTGGAATTGATCGAGGAAAGGGCGGTGAAGAGTAGTTCTACATCGTCTATTTGCAGCGGCTGGTTGGAGCGGTAGCTGAGTTCGCCCTGGAGCGCGATGCCCTTGATGCTGGTGTTGAAGCTGGCGCCGAGGAGATGGATGTCTTCCGGAAACTCGATCAGGTAACGTCCGGTTTGTGCAGCAGTGAGGAAACCGAGGGTGCTGGCCCCACTGGCGATTTTTTGGGCGGCGGGGTAGTAAGGTTGATAGCTGACAGGCAGGGCCCCGATTGGGACACCGGTGAGTGCCGCACCGAGCAAAGTGGTGAGCACGGCCGGCGTACTGGCGCCAAATACCGGGACGAGCGCCGGGGCGAGATTGGTGGTGCCGAGTGAGATGGCGGTGGCTTGCACCGAGGCAGAAAGTTGCGCGAGCGTCGTGGTGGGAGTGCGCGCCGACACCATCGGGAGCCGGCTGTGGTAATTCATGTAGTAGAGGCCGAATTCCGTCTGGTGGAGCTTTTCGGCGAGATAGCGAAAATTAATTCCGTATTGGCCGGAGTTTTTTGGTTCGATATCAGTGCCACGCAGAATCGCGCCCAATGCCGCCGTGTCGGCGATGGCGCCGAAACCGAGATAGACTTTTTCGCCGCCTTTGGCCGCGAAGTCATTCGTACTGAAATAAGTGCCGGGCGGATCGATGCGGGTGCGTTCCCAATCGAGCAGATAGAAGGCTTCGGCGGTGAGATTATTGGTCAGGCTGAGCGAGCCGGCGATCATGTTGACGGGAAGCAGAGCCTCTTTCAACTCGGAGCCGGGCGTGCGCAGCTTGGCGACGTCGATCGGGTTGATGGAATTTATGCCATTCGGAATGAACGTACTTTCACCCCAGCTCAGGACCTGACGGCCCACGCTGATCCGGGCCGGCATGGTGCCAAGCGTCGGTTTGAAATAGATGTAGGCATCGAGCAGTTCAGCTCCTTGGGCTACGAGCTTTCTGGCTTCACTGTTGAGCGGGGCTTTGTTGCGCGTGCCGTTCGCATTGGTGAAATCCTTAAAATAATATCCGCGAACGAAAACGCCTGCCTCTTTGTAGTCGAGCTGGAGGTCGTGGCTGGCTTTGACGAGAGTGGAGACGAAACCTTTCTTGTAGTTGAGATTGCCGTCGTCGGCATTCACCGAGCGTTGCTGACCGGATACTCCGTCGAATTTATTGGAGAGGCCGTAGAGAGCGGGATCGGGAGTGTCTAAACGGTATAGGCCGCCGATGGAGAGCGTCGTGTCGAAGCTGCCTTTGACTTCGCCGAGTTCGAAGACCACGGCGTGACTGGGGAGGGGAAGGCTCGACAGGGCGAAGACAGCAATGATTGCGAGTTTGGCCTGATGCAGAAGGGAGGATTTCATTTTCATGCAATTTAAGGAACCGCCCACGAGAGGTGGGAGTGGTGGGAGTAGAACGCCAGGGGCAAGAACTTGGACTGGAGTGTATGAAGCGGATTTCTCCAGCTGACTTCAAGTTTTAACTCAGCGGATACATGGAGGTTAAATCATTAGCGTTTTGACGCCGGCCTTAAAAACGCAACCGTGTCCCAGCCATCCATGGAAGCTGTCACTCATATCCACATCAAAGGCGCTCGGGAACATAACCTGCGCGACTTGGAAGTGCGCATCCCACGAGGAAAACTGGTGGTAATCACCGGGCCGAGCGGCTCGGGCAAATCGTCCCTCGCTTTCGACACGCTCTACGCCGAGGGCTACCGCAAATATATGGAAAGCCTGTCCGCCCAGGCCCGGCAAATCCTCGAGCAGCTAAAGCGCCCCGACGTCGACTTTATCCACGGCCTTTCCCCCGTGCTCGCCATCGAACAGCGTACCGGTGGCGGTTCGCCGCGCAGCACCGTGGCCACCGTCACCGAAGTCGCCGATTATGCCCGGTTGCTCTGGGCGCTCTGCGGTGAACAACGCTGCCCGAAGGACGGCGGTCACGTGGAAAAACGTTCGCTCGATGACTGCGTGGCGCAATTGCTCCGCGAAGCGCCGGGCGAACGCGCCGTGCTTCTCGCGCCCTTCATGCGCGCGAAGCCCGCCGTGCTGCGCGATGAATTACCCGCCTTACGCCAACGCGGATTTCAACGCGTGCGCCTCGCCGGCGAAATCAAATCCCTCGACGATCCCAAGCTCATACCCACCGGCCCGGCCGAACTCACGGTGGAGCTCGTGCTTGATCGTCTCGTGCTCAACGCCGATCAACGCAGCCGCATCGCCGACTCGTTGGAACTCGCTTTTCGCGAAGGCCAAAACCGCGCGCTGGTGCTCGTGCAACGTACCGCCGAGGCCCCGTGGCGCGAGATCGCGCTCAGCCAAAGTTTATCCTGCGCTATTTGCGGCGATGTGTTCGAGACGCTTACGCCCCGCCATTTTTCTTTCAACCATACCGAGGGCGCCTGTCCCGAGTGCAGCGGCCTCGGTCGGCAGATGACGTTCAGCGACGAACTCGTGATCGCCGATCCGGAAAAATCCGTGCGCGAAGGCGCGATCAAACCGTGGCGCATCGGCGGAAAAAATCTCATCATCAAACACAACGCCCAGCTTAAGCAGCTCGCCGAACAATTGCCGTTTGATCCCGAAACGCCCTGGAAAAAACTCCCGGCCGAGACGCGCAAAATCATTCTCCACGGTTCAGGCGAACGCGTTTTTAATTTCAAGCTGCGCCGTATGCGCGAGCCGAAGTCCCAGCCGTTTGGCGGCGTGATTCCTGATCTCATGGAAAGCTATCGCCACACCGACAGCGACGGTTTTCGCGCCCGGTTGACCGGGTATATGGTGAGTGGCGAGTGCCCGGTTTGTCATGGGCTACGCCTCAACGCCCGGAGCGCCGCGGTGCTGTTGGGCGCGGGGACTGGTGTAGCGACAGGCGTCCCTGCCTGTCCGCCCGCAGACGTGAAATTGCGACCGACAGGCACGGAGGCCTGTCACTACTCCAATCCCAATCAGGATAATTTCACCGCGCTCGGCTATGCCGAATTTCTTCAACTTGATGTGCGCTCCGCCCTTGGCTTCGTGCGCAGTTTGCCGGGCCGACTCGGCGCCATTGAGGCGGTGGACGAACTCCTCGGCGGTGTCCAACAACGCCTGCATTTCCTCAGCGAAACCGGACTCGGTTATCTCACACTCGAACGCGAATACAGCACGCTCAGCGGTGGCGAATCGCAACGCGTGCGGCTCGCGACGCAACTCGGCATGGGCCTGGTCGGCGTGATCTACGTCCTCGACGAGCCGAGCATCGGACTCCATCCGCGCGACAACCAAAAACTCCTCGCCACGCTCCGAGATCTCCGTGATCGCGGCAACACGGTGGTCGTGGTCGAGCACGATGAGGAAACGATGCGCATTGCCGATCAATTGATCGAACTCGGCCCCGGTGCCGGGCGCGAAGGCGGCCAGATTTTATTTCAAGGCACTCCCGCCGACTGCGCCAAACTCTCCGCCTCGGACTCGCGCACCGGCCCGTATCTGGCCGGCACGATGCGCGTGATGAAGGACGCGAAAACCCTCGCGCCCGACGGCCGCTGGCTCACCGTGCGCGGCGCCACCGAACATAACCTCAAGAACGTCGAAGCGAATTTTCCGGTCAGTTTGCTCACCTGTGTGACGGGCGTTTCCGGCTCAGGGAAAAGTTCACTCGTGAATGATATTCTCGCCGTTGCCACCGCGCGCAAACTCAATGGCGCCAAAACTCTTCCGGGCAAACATCGCGGCCTAGCCGGTCTGGAACATTTTGAGAAAGCCGTGCTGGTGGACCAGGAACCCATCGGACGCAGTCCGCGCTCGAATCCCGCGACCTACGTGGGCCTGCTCGATCTGCTGCGCGATCTTTTTGCCAAAGTCCCCTTGTCCAAAGTTCGTGGCTACAAGGCCAGTCGCTTTTCCTTCAACGTCCGCGGTGGACGCTGCGAGCGCTGTCAGGGTGACGGCCAGATCAAACTCGATATGCAGTTCATGGCCGATGCCTATGCGCCCTGCACGAGCTGCAACGGACGGCGCTTCAACCGCGAAACCCTTGAAGTACGTTTCCACGGGAAAAATATCTCCGATGTACTCGGGTTGACCGTGCGCGAAGCGATGGAATTGTTTCACGCGATTCCGCGTATCATGGATAAACTCGGCACGCTCGACGCTGTCGGACTCGGTTATCTGCAGCTCGGACAATCCGCCACCACGCTCTCCGGCGGTGAAGCGCAACGACTCAAACTCTCGCTCGAACTCAGCAAACGCGAGCAGGGGAAAACGCTTTATATTCTCGATGAGCCCACGACGGGACTGCATTGGACGGACATCCAGCATTTGATGGCGCTGCTTTTAAAACTCCGCGATGCAGGCAACACGATTGTCATTATTGAGCACAACCTGGATGTAATCGCCTTGGCGGATTGGATCATCGATCTCGGCCCGGGTGGGGGACCGGAAGGTGGTGAAATAGTTTATGCCGGCGAACGCAAAGGCATCGAAGCGGTTGCCCGCTCGTTCACCGGCGAGGCGTTGCGGCACTGGCACAAGCCAAGTATTTAGATCTCAGGTCTGCGGAATTTTCAGGGCGGTGAAACCGGCTTCTGGGCGGGTTTTCGCTGCCATTCATATTCCCTGCAACTTTGATGCCGGACTCGGTGTGTTGAGGAAGAACTTAGTTAAACTCTCAACACCTCCGTCATGAAAAACCTCCTCCGTTCCACCCTTGCAGCCGCGATTTTGTCGCTGGCTTTAGTTCCTGTCTCACGTGCGGCTGATACCGAACCCGGCTTAGTCGACATGGGGCAATTTATCCCGGCTGAAAAAGGCCAGTTCGTGGAAGTGAATCTCTCGCCGGGCATGCTGAAATTCGCCGCCAAAATCGTTTCCTGCAAAGAACCAGAAACCGCTGCCCTCATCGGCAGTCTTCGCCGCGTACGCGTAAATGTGGTCAGCCTGGATGACAAGAATCGTGCCGGCACCGTTGGGCAAATCGAGGCCATTCGCCGTAAGCTGACGAGCCAGGGTTGGACCCAAATTGTCACCGTGCGCGAAAAAGCCGGCGGCGATAACGTCGACATCCAAGTGAAGCAAAACGCCGATGATTCCATCGATGGCGTCGTGGTCACCGTGATCGACAAGAAAGGCGAGGCGGTTTTCGTGAACATCGTCGGCAATATCACCGCGGAGCAATTGGGCGTGATCGCGGAAAAATTTAATATCGATCCCTTGCGCCAAGTGCATGCGAAGCTGGTGCATACCGGCAAGGAAGTGTGAAGCGGCGAACGGATGTGATGGGTCAAATCGGTAGGGCGCGTTATCCTTAACGCGCCGCTACAACGGGCGCATGCCGCCCAAATTCGGCGGGTTAAGGATAACCCGCCCTACCTCATGATTTTTTCCACTTTCTCTCAAAGAACAGAGAGAAGTAGAATTCGGAGTATCCGTTGTTCGTGCCATTGCTCTCCGCGAAAGATCATGTCAGGTTTTGGCCATGGCTTCCACCCTGCCCACGATCGTTCACCTCGATGCCGACGCATTTTTTGTCGCGGTGGAGCAAGCGCTGGATCCGACGCTGCGCGGAAAGCTGGTGGCCGTCGGCGGTCGCGAGCGCGGGATCATTGCCTCCGCCAGTTACGAGGCCCGGGCTCGCGGAGTTTATACGCCGATGCCGACGATGCAGGCGCTGAAAATTTGTCCGGAGCTGATTTTGGCGAACCAGGGCTGGAAGCGTTACGGGGAATTCTCGCGACGGATGTTCGAGATCTGCGAGACCCTGACACCCGTGGTGCAGCGGAATTCTATTGATGAAGGCTATTTGGACATTGGGCCGTGTGGTTTTAAAACGGTCGCCGAGATCGAACGCCGCGTGCGCGCCATCCAGCAGCGCATCTGGGATGACTTGCAAATCACCGCTTCGTTCGGGATCGCGACGAATAAATTGGTCTCTGCCATCGCGAGCAAAGCGAAGAAGCCGCGCGGCTTTACACTCATCTTGCCAGGTGACGAAGCGGCTTTTCTCGCGCCGATGAAGCTCAGTGTGATTCCCGGCGTGGGCAAAAAGAGCGAAGCTCGACTTGAAGCTGCGGGGATGAAATTTGTGCGGGATCTATTCACCCGAACGGAGTCCGAACTGAAACTTTTGTTCGGCCATGCTTGGCCGGAGATGTTGGCCATGGGGCGAGGGGAGGACAACCGCCCGGTGGAGCTAGAGCATGAGGATGCCAAATCGTACTCCCAGCAGGAAACTTTTGCGCAGGACATTGCGGATTTTGCCGAGATCGAGCGTATCGCCAAACGGATGATTGATGAACTTATGCCCGCCATCCGGGCCGATGGGAAACGCGTCCGCACCATGACGGTGAAGGTGCGCTACTCCGGCATGGAAGACAGTGTGTGCGGTCGGAGTCTGGCCGAGGCGGCGGATTTGGAAGCGCAGTTTTATCCGCTGGTGCAGCCACTCCTGAAGGAGGCGTGGACCAAGCGTCGCCCCTTGCGCCTGGTAAGCGTGCGGTTTTCCGGCGTGGAGAAGCCGGAAGCGCAATTGGAAATGTTTGGCCAGACCAATGAGAAAAAACGCCGCTTGGCTGCGGTTCTCGACCAGCTAAATAACGGCGGCAAGAAGACCGTGGTGCAACACGGTCATCAATTGACCAAGTAGTTTGCCGGTTCCTGCTATTTCCGATGGGTCGATGCTTGTGGGTAAATGGGGCAATTGTATTGATGGGCCACCGTGCTTGCACGCTGGCCTACGAAACAATGCTTATTGTGATAGGCTCCAATGCCGCTCTTGCGCAACGATTCTGGGAGTTGCTAACCTGATTTTCTTTATCTATGTTCCAGCATGTCCCTGTGGACATGCCAAACCACTTCGCCAATCTTGAATTTCGATGAGCAAATTGCATATTCTCGTGGTGGATGATGAGATTTCTGTCCTGCGGGTCATTGAAACCTATCTCTCGAAACGGGGGGATCGTTGCGATACGGCGGCGAGTGGTGAGCAAGCCCTCTCGCTCGTGCAGCAGTATGATTACGATATCATGTTGGCTGACGTCACGATGTTTGGCCTGGATGGGATTGAACTGACCCGGCGGGTCAAAGTCCTCCGTCCTCAGACGGTTTGCATTTTGATGTCGGGCCGGGGCTCGCGGCTTGACGTGATCGCCGCGATGCAGCTCGGCGTATTCGATTTCCTCGACAAACCTTTTTCTGAATTGTCGGTGTTGGCCGTAGTAATCGAACGGGCGGCGGCGAGTCGGCGTTTGGTGAAGGAACGCGATGCGTTGCTGGATGATTTGAAAAATCAGAACGCAAAACTTGAAACCAGCTTGGCCCGACTCCATACGGCTTTTGGTCAGTTGCGCCTGCAGGAGGCCACCCTCGCGTCCGACTTGCGCCAGTCGCAACGCGTGCAACGAAAATTACTGCCCGCGGCGTTTCCTACGCTCGAGGGATTCGAAGTATTTGGTTACTTCAGTCCTTGTGAACGCTTGGGCGGGGATTTTTTCAACGCCTTGCCGCTCTGGGACGGGCGGCTCGCAGTTTATTTGGTGGATGTCGCGGGTCATGGGGTCAGTGCGGCCATGATTACGATTATCATCCGTGAGCTTTTGCAGCCGCGTCGTCTGCTGCAAACGAGCTATGAGATTCTCGGTGCGCCCGCCAAAGCTTTGACGTTTTTGAATCATGCGTTGCTCGAAGAAGGTTTTGATCCGCCCATTTTGGTGACGATGGTTTACGCGGTGATCGATCCGAAGCAGGGGACACTCACGGTCGCCACGGCCGGTCATCCGCCGCCGATCCATGTCGCAGGGCAGGGGCTCGCGCAGTCACTCACGGTGAGCGGCCCCGTGCTGGGCTTGGAAAGTTCGGGTGCCTTCACCACGGCGATGGTGAAGCTAAATCCGGGCGATTCGGTGGTGTTATTCTCCGATGGAGTTTCAGAGGCGCGCTATGAGGGCGGCAGTGAATTCACGACCGCCCGACTCGGTGCTACGTTAGGGACGCAGTACGGCAAAAGTGCGGCTCAGGTCGGTCGGGTGCTGGAGGACGAACTGCGTTTGCATCTCGAGCAACATGCTCCCGTCGACGACATGACTTTTGTTGTCATCAACCGGGCGGTGCTGCGGGAGCAGAACGACGTTCACTTGATTACGGATCGTGGCTCAATCGCCGCCAATTCGGTGCGGGTCGTTTTGCCGGGGCATATTCCTCAAGCGCAAATCACAGCGCCCGGCCGGATCACGGGAGGATGGAGTGCGGCGACTTGTGTGATTCGCTTGATCGGCTTGGTGACGTGGCAAGTGACGCCGGCGATCCGTCGGCTCATCGTCACGGCCGAGACCGAAGGGACGGGGCTGATCCGGATCGAGCTCGTCGATTGCCAAGCCTTGGATTCGACCATGCTCGGATTCCTCTGTCAGATTGCGCGCAAAATCGTTCTGCATCGGCCCAGTGAGCGGGTGTGTGCGCAGTTTCGGGAAATGGGAATCTTTGAGCATTTTCAAATCAGCGAAGCGGCGGCCCCGGAAATGGACACACCGCTGGCGGTTTCCCTCAATGACAGCCCACCGGTTTATTCTGATCTGATCTTGTCGGCGCACGCTTCGCTCATGGAAACTTCCGAGGAGAACCGGCAACGGTTTCAAGCGGTGGTCGACGCCTTGGGGCCCAAGGCGGTTTAACGGGGGCATATCTCAATTATTTTCAAGGTAGGTCCGGCCCTTGTGGCCGTGCCGCAGAGCGTGCGATCCGGCACGTCGCCAAGCGACGGCCCTACCGCATGAAATTCACGGTGATAAAAGCTGGGATACTCCCGTTTAATAGAACGGCCCAAGTAAGGGCTTGGTTCTTCCCTGTTCTTAGTTTCAATTCGTATATATGCCTTTTTCCGAAGTAGAGAAACGAATCAAAGCCGCGAAGGTCGCGGTCATGGCCGAAACGGAGCTGATGCACCGTGAGTTCGGTCATGCCCGAGCCGTGATCAAGTACGACGGCACCAAGGTGACACCCATCGACATCGCCATCTCGGAACACATCCAGGCAACAATCCTTGCCGAGTTTCCCCAGGATCAATTTTTCAGTGAAGAACTCACGCCGACCGATGTGCCGGTCCCTGTGGTCTCACGTTTCTGCTGGGTGCTCGATCCCATCGATGGCACGAATAATTACGCCAGTGGCATCAGTCATTGCGCGATTTCACTGGCCTTGCTCGAACGCGGCGTGCCGGTCTATGGCGTGATCTACGATATGGCGCGGCGCGTCCTGATTCATGGCGGGCCGGGTCGAGGGGTATGGGACGAGGGCAAGCCGGTGAAGGCGAATGCGGAGCCGCCCAGTGGACACAGTCTGATCGGTTTTCATTCGCCCGTGGAAAAAATCTACGCGGAAGAAGGCAAACGTCTGCTCGAGAATTTTAAGATCCGCGGACTGGGCAGCAGCACGCTGCATCTCGCCTACGTCGCCATCGGTCTGCTCGATGGCGTGGTGGATCATAATAATAAAATTTGGGATATTGCCGCAGCCTGCGCGTTACTCGAGGAAGCGGGCGCTGAAATCCATTATTTGCAAGGCGCGCCGTACCCGATGAAAGAATTCACGCTGAAGTCCGGTCGCATCCAATACGTGACGGGCAACAAAGCGATGTGCGCCCGCTTGCACGAAGTCATCGGACGCTGAAGCATTTCTATGAATTCTGTAGCCGCGCTTGAGCGGGAGGCGAAAGCGTGGTCCCCTGACGTGACCACGTTGTCGCGCTGCTCCAACGCGGCTACACTTATGCACAAGTCATCGGACGTTAGAATTTAGCTCCGGCCTGGATTGGTCCTGTGGGAGCGAGCTTGCTCGCGGCAATGCGCGGTCGCGACCAAGCTCGCTCCTGCAAAATTCACCGGATGGACTTGGCCTCGAATGCCCCGGGGTTCTTCGCTGTTTCCAGTGGGTCGTGGGGCTGGCTCGGAGTAGCTACAGGCCTCTGTGCCGGTAGGGTTCGATGACGCGCACCGCACTCGGCAGGCAGGGACGCCTGCCGCTACTCCGAACTGGTCCCACAGAGGTCCACAAGAGAGGGAGCACCTACTTTACCCACTGGAAACAGCGGGGAACCGGCCCGGAGCCCGCTCCGGTAG
>JANYCF010000290.1 GCA_025360455.1 Opitutaceae bacterium
TGTTCAGGTAACTCAGTTTCCATTACATTTTGCCAAATCTTTTTAATCTGGTATTTGTCACAATCTTTTAATTCGATTCGAATATCGCATCGACCAGGTCTAACTAATGCTGGATCTAAATGGTCAATATGATTTGTAGTCATGATGAAAATAGTATAACCCGAGCAATGCTCTGCTGGCCTCAACAGACATCCCGGTTGTACGCGCCTTCGCTTCGATTCGTTCCAACGCTTCCTTTGCCTTTGGCACCAAGGCTTGCGACAACGCCATTATAGCGACGTTTCCAGTATTCCCATCGGTCCTATCCGTTCGAGAGCGCAATCCCACCGTTTCCTCGGCAACTGCAATTAAATAGTCTAAATACTGTGGATCATTTGTGGCTGCATAGAGCGCCCAATTGGCTTCCTCGCGGTCGACCGCACGGTGACTTTTTAGTATCTTGGCGTATGCCTCCAATGAACGCGGATCATTTAATCGCATCAGCCCCGCCATTTGTACACAGCTCTGAAATGTTCCATTCGCGAGCAATCGTTGTTTAGTCTCAGGTAGTGCAAGAGGACTACTTAGCAGTTGCGCATACATCAGGAGCCGCGAATTTTGATTTTTCAAATACGCAGCGTAAATCAAATCCGCATCTACTGGGTAGCGATATTGATGCAACAGGCCTGCTATCATTGCCAAATCAGAACCAACAGACTTTCCCTCCGCTGCTTCTTTGAGCAAATTTATCAAGACAGGGCCCCCTTCCCGTGAACCCAACTGAAACAGAAACTCTGCAGCCGCTGTTCTCACTTGGGCATCAGCGTGATCAAGATATTGCCGAAGCAGCTCGATACCTTTTTCACGGGACACATTAAAATGTCGTGCCTGCCCCATGATCGGTCGCCACTTGCCGGGATCACCTGTGGCTAGGGCATCGTCAAGTTCCTGCTTGTTCACTATAATTTCGAACCGCCTCCACATTTCGGCAAGAGATGATCCTTTAGAGGCAGCCTGATCATCTATCTGTTTTCCCGGCGACGGTACGGCCACAGCTAAAAAAACGAAAACCAGAATCGAGGTAACTCTAGTTCTCATCGGTTTAAGCAGGTCAGTTTCAATATTCTCCCTGCTTAGCCTTTGCTCCGTGCTCACTTCATCATCCAACTCGTCAACGGTGTCTGGCAGAAGCCGAGGACCAAAGTAGCGAGAGCCAAAAAGGTCATAACCGCCACGCCGAGGAAGTTTGGCGCCGTGCCGGTGGCGGCCGGCTGGCTTGCCGACGTAGACTCAGATGAGAAGTACGCGGCCTTGATCCAGCCGAAGTAGTAATAGATCGAAATCACCACGCCGATCACCGCAAAAGCCAGCAGACCGAAAAGTTTCGCTTCGAAGGCGGCAAGGAAGATAAGGAGCTTACCCATGAATCCGGCCAACGGAGGAATGCCAGCCAGCGAACCTACGCCAATTGCCAAAATAGCAGCGAGAAACGGTTTCCCCTTTGCGAGCTGGTCGTAGGAATCGAGATCCTGCACGGCGTCGTTTTCACCCGACAGGTGCGCCATCACGCTGAAAACCGCCATCGAGGCGAGCATGTAGGTGAAGAGATAAAACCAGACCGCAGTGGATGCCCAAGGCACGGTAAGCGAAGCGGTCACGCCAATGAGCAGGAACCCCGCATGCGAGACACCGGAGAGACCCATCAGGCGCTTGGCATCGCGCTGCTTCAGCGCGGAGAGATTGCCGTAGAGAATCGTTGCTGCGGCCATCGCAGAGAGCACGGGGATGAGCAGGCTCTTCAACGGGAAGAAAACGGTATCGACCAAGGTGAGCAGCACCGCGAAACCGGCGGCCTTGGAGGAAACGGCCAAGAAGGCCGTCACGGGCGTCGGTGCCCCTTGATAAACGTCGGGCACCCAGACTTGGAACGGAAACGCACCGATCTTGAAGGCGACACCGCTCAACACCAGTAGCGTGCCGATGATCGCGAGGAAGTTGGTAGGATTGTGTTGGAGGAAATTGGCCAACACCGGGAATTCAAAACCGGTATGCACCACACCCTGCGCATCCACTACCCGGCCGACCGCGCCATAGAGCAGCACGATACCGAAAAGCATGATGCCCGAACTCAGCGAGCCGAGCACAAGATATTTCAAGCCGGCCTCGAGCGTGAGTGGATTATTCCGGAAGTAACTGACGAGAATATAGAGACCGATCGTGAGTGTCTCGAGCGCGACGAAGAACATCACGAAGTGATTACTCTGAACCAGCAGCATACAGGCGGCAGTGATCACCAGCACGATGTGATAAAATTCTACCCGTGGCATTTTGCTGCGGGGTAGACATACGCTACCGAGGAAAACAACCAGTAGAGATGAGCAGAGGAAAAAGATCCGCGCGATCTGCCCCTGCAAATTCATTTGGAGCAGTCCGGCAAACAACGGCTGCTGGCTCCAGACCTCGTTGCTTTTAAAATTAAGCGCTACCCCCACCAACGCGCCGACCAAAGCCATGACCGCAAAAAGCGGAATGAACCGATGCTCTTTTTTCGGCAGGGTAATTTCCAGCACCAGCAGCATGAGCGCCATACCTGCGACGGTAATCTCGGGGGTGAGTGCCCACCAATAATTGGATTCGGCGGTGGCTTGAAGTTGTTCGAGTGGCGACATGGCAGCGAAAATCAGCGTTGAAAAGAAACCGGCGCAGTGGCGACGGTCGTCTTGGCGGTCAACGCCTGGTTAACCGGATCGGTCAAAGCGCGGGGCCAGAAACCGATGAAGAGCAAGGCGGCCAGTAAGAGAATCGCCGGCAGACGTTCCGACCAGGTCATGTCCACAGGCGGGTGCTCGGCGGCGATTTTCTGGAACTGGTCAGATGGCGGGCCAAAGAATACCCGGGCCGCTGCACGCAGTCCGTAGACGGCGGAGATCACGACACCCGCGACTGCCACGGCGGTGATCCAATGGGAGAAATTCCACAACGAGACGAAGACCGTCAACTCGCCCCAGAAATTAGCGAAGCCCGGCAAACCGATGCTCGCCATCGTGGCGGCCACGAAGAAAGCGGCGAGGACGGGAGTTTTTTGCGCCAGCCCACCCATCTCCGCCATGTCGAACGTGTGCGTACGGTGATGAATCGCGGTCGAAAGGAGGAACAGCAACGCGACGGACAGCCCGTGCGCCACCATCAACAACACGACGCCACCGGAACCGATCACGGAAATCGTGGCGATACCGAGGAAGCAATAGCCCATGTGCATGACCGAACTATACCCGACCATCTGTTTCAGGTCACGTTGGGCGATGGTCACGAAACCGATGACGAGGATATTGCCGAGCGCGGCGAGTAAGGCCAGTTTCCAGGCCCACCAAGCAGCTCCGACCGGAAGGAGCGGCAGGGCGATCTGGATCAAACCGTAGAGACCGAATTTCTTGAGCACGCCGGCGTGCAGCATGGCCGCAGAACTCGGCGCCGCGCCGTAACCCAACGGAGCCCACGTGTGCAAAGGCCAGATCGAAACCAGCGTACCGAAACCAAACATCAGCAGACCGAAAATCATGCGTTGATCGCCGGCTTCGAGGCCACGATGAGCGAGCGCGTTCTTGAGCTCGATCAGATCAAAGGAATTGGCCCCGCTCCACGTGTAGAGGGCAATCAGGCCGACGAGTGACAACATCGCACCGGCCGTCAGATAAATTGTCATCTTCATTGCCGCGTAGTTGCGGTCGCGTCCGCCCCAGATGCCGACCATGATAAACGTCGGGATGAGCGCCAGTTCGTGGAAGAAGTAGAAAAAGAAGATGTCGACGGAAGCGAACGTCCCCAAGAGACCGCCCTGCATGATCAGCAGGAGCATCAGATAAAGTTTCAACCGCTCAGCGTTGGAAATCAGCGCGTATATCCCGGCGGCCAGACCGACAATGCCCGCGAGGGCGAACATCGGAAGCGAAATGCCATTGAGGCCGAGCTTCAAGCTGATGCCAAACTGCGTCAGACCCGTGGCGTAGCTGCTCGTGAAGTCATAACCGTTGTCGCCGGCGCGGAATTGGGACCAAAGCCAGAGCGAAATCAGGGCGGGCACGATGAAAGCGACCGCAGCCAGCTTGATCGAGAAACGCTTGGGCAGCCCGAGACCGATGACGAGCGCCGAGACGAGCGGCGTAGCGATCGCAATTTGCAGAAGTTGGGCGTTGTCAGGCATGAATCAGAAGCGGATAAATTAGAATATTCCGGCAGCGAAGCCCCAGAGGAGCACGAGGCCGAGCAGGAACCAGTAGACGTAAGCGTGGATGCTGCCGACGTAGAGCGCCCGGGCGCCGTAGCCGATCAGGCCCACGAAACCGGCGAGACCACGAATGATCGCACCCGCGAGGAAGATTTGCTCGAAGAAGTTCAAGAGCATCGCGAACCGCTGCTGGATCTTCGCCACGTAGTAATTGTAGAAAGTATCGAAAGACTCTTTGAACTTCGTCAGGAACACGAACACACTGCGGGACTTTTCCTGCAAGGTGTCGACCGAAGAAGATTTGTAGAAGAACAGCGCGGACAGGGCGCCAATAGACATGACGGCCAGCGAAACGAGCAGGATAGTCGTGTGGGCAGAACCATGGGCTTCAGGCACCAACTCGGCGACGGAGCCGGCGAGTTTGCCGAACACGCCGGAATATCCACCACCTATTGCTAGCAGGGCCAAGACGATCAGTGGCAAAGTCAGCGTCAGGCCGCTCTCGTGAGCATGCGAAGCATCTTTGGAACGAGCTTCGCCGAAGAAGGTAAGCTTCCACATCCGGAACATATAGAATGCGGTGAGAATGGCGGTGAACGCAAGAATGCCAAAGACCGGTTTACTGTTCTCTAGCGCGAGATAGAGAATTGCATCCTTCGAGAAAAATCCGGACAGGAAAGGAAAGCCGACGATGGCAAATACGCCGACCGAGAATGTCCAGAAAGTGATCGGCATCTTCTTCCGCAAGCCACCCATCTTGAAAATATCCTGTTCATGATGGCAGCCCATGATGACCGAACCAGAACCAAGGAAGAGCAGCGCTTTGAAGAAGGCGTGGGTCGTCAGGTGAAACATTGCAGCACCGACACCGGCAGCGATGACAGTATCAAGAGTCGCCTTCACTTCATAATAAGGATGCGCAGGGAGTGATCCCAACCCAAACGCTGCGACCATGTAGCCGAGCTGCGAGAGCGTGGAGTACGCCAGTACCTTCTTGATGTCGCTCTGCACGATGGCGCAAAGCGCGGCGTAGAGCGCGGTGATGGTGCCGATCCACATGATGACGTTGAGCGCCTGTGGCACCATCAGGACATTTATCCGGCACAGCATGAAGATACCGGCGGCGACCATCGTCGCGGCGTGGATCAGGGCGGACACCGGCGTCGGACCTTCCATCGCGTCGGGGAGCCAGACTTGCAGCGGCATCTGCGCGGACTTGCCCATCGCACCGCAGAACAGGAGCAGCGCGATCGCCGTGCTGAATACGTGATGATCAGCGAGCTCACTGAGATTCACGGTGCCGTTCGTCCAGTAGCACATGATGATGCCGAGGAGAAAACCGAAGTCGCCCACGCGGTTCACAATAAAGGCTTTCTTCGAGGCATCGGCGGCGGACTGCTTCTCGTGATAGTGATTGATCAACAGCCAGGAACTGAAACCGACCAGCTCCCAGAAGATGAAAATCATGAACAAATTGTCGGCGAGCACGATGCCGAGCATCGAGAACATGAAAATCGAAAGCCCACCGAAGAACCGGGCGCGGGACGCATCGTCGTGCATGTAGCCGAGTGAGAAAACGTGGATCAGGAAACCGACGAAGCTGACCACGAAGAGCATCAACGCCGCGAGATCATCGAACTTGATCCCGAGCGAAAGAGAGAAATTGCCAAAGCGCATCCACTCCCATGATTGGTTAATGTCGTGCTTGCCGCCGAAGATCAGCTGGAGCGACAGCACCGCGATGGCTCCGGCCGCGCCGGTGGAAACCCACGATGCTAGCGCGCCCTGTTTGCGCAGGAACAACGCAATCACCACCGCCGAGGCGAGCGGGAGGAGAAGGATGAGAAGGGCGGTTTGGACGGGAGACATCAGGACGAAGTAGCGGGTAGCGAGTAGCGGGTAGTGAGTAGGTGGTAGGGCGAGGCGTCCCTGCCGAGCCGCGGCTC
>JANYCF010000300.1 GCA_025360455.1 Opitutaceae bacterium
CGATGGAGGCCTGCCGACTGCCGCCGCGGTAGGGGCCATTGTTCTTCCAATCACAATACCAGTTGGCGCGGCAATTGAGCGCACGGGTGGGTTGAAGATTGATCTCGCCCATCCATCCTTCGCGTTGCCAGTCGCCTGAACGATCATAACTCAACGGTTGCCGAATGATCCCGCCGGGTAATAGCACGAGGCCGGAAGAGGAATGGTCCCGCTCCCAGGCCCAGTCACGAAACGCATGGTCTTTGATTCCTTCGTGGAAGAGTGCGAGCTTCACCGAGAGTCGGTCGTCCAAGGAACTGAGATCAATTCCAACCTGCCCGCCTTCTCGGTGTTCGATGGTTTGCGAGAGTGCTTGGGGAAGTCCGGAACTCATTTGAATCAGACCGGTGGGGACCCATGGCAGAATTTCCTCGGTGCTACCATTCGCGAACACGTGGATATTCTTGGCAAACTCCCAGGCGAATCTGGTTGCCGCTTTGTGGGTGGTTTGTTGCGGTTCAGTTTCACCGGGCGTGCGGTGTTGGGTCGAACCGAGGTTAGTTTGAAAACTCAGACGGTCGTTTGAGCTTCGGACATTCCAGGTGAAATCAAGACCCAGGTTCTCGCGACTGGGTGCCGCGACGGAATCGAGCCAGTCGGATTTTTGGCGGTGATAGCTGCCCTGTAACGTTACTGTTTGGCTTGTCGCGGCCGTACGGAAGTCGCCAGTCAATTGGACGTGGGCCACGGTGTCCTGTAGCCGACGGGTCTCAGCTGTGAGCAGGTCGAGATTGAAAAAGCCGAGATTATCGAACTGCGCCGTGGGTGAACTGCGTTGGAATTGTAGGGCGTTCGTGCGGTTCAGTTCATGCTTGGCGACGGTGGTATAGAGCCAGAGAGAATCATTGAATTTATGTTGGAAGGAAGTTTGAACCAGTTTCATCTGACCGTAGCCTTCGAGTTGGCGGGCCTGCAGGGTGGCGAGCCATTGATCTTCCCCGATGTCTTTCCGCGTGCTGAGGAGTACGCTTGATTGGGGGTTTTTGAATTTTTGCCACGAGACGAGGGCAAGAACGGGAAACTTTTTTCCAGATCCGAGGTTAAAGGATGATTCTGCCGTGGCGGCGACAAATCCTTCATCGCCTGCCCGGACGGTGAGCTTGTTTGTTAGACGATATGAGGCCCGTCGTTGACTGATCGTGCTCAAGGCCGTGCCGTTGGTACGCGTGTCGACGCGGTCGATCGTCGCGGGATCGATCACCGTGGCGATGGGTAGCCAGTCGAGTAGGCCGGTGTTTTCGCCGGCCCGGACCATGGCAGGATTTTGATCAGGTTGGCCGGTGTAATTTAGCAGATCCTCCATTTTGGTTTGACCCAAATCATCGAGAAACTGTTTTGTGACGACTGATATGCCGCCGACTGAATCTTGCCGTCCGCAGCGAATGCGAGAACCAGCCAAAGTGTCTTTGGCTGTATAACCTTCGTCTTCTTCTGCATCCACGACGAATGGCGAGAGCACGAGTGTTCCAGCGGCATTGACTTGATCGGCTGGTTGCATCTGGCCTACTTTCTGACTGACCAGTGGCGTATTCGGATCACGCGAAAGGCGTTCCTCCACGGCGACGCGGCTGGTCAGTTCGGTCACTAGTTCAAATAGCAGGGCGGTATCGAGCATCTGTGCGTGCAACGGCGTTTTCGTTTCTTCCGTGGGAGCGCGACGCCATTCGGCGGCGAGGGCTTCGTACCACATCCGGCCGAAGTGTTTTTCGATGCCTTCTCCCCGGAGGGGAGCGGCTTCCAGCGGGACACGAATGGTCACCGGGACATTTTCCTCCAGTCCTTCGATCCGGAGGGCGACGGCTGTCCTTCCGGTGCTCCGACAGGTTGCTTGTAAGGGACGACCAAGAAAGACGTCGCTCACCTTGGCGGGAAAGAACGTCGCGTCGATAGGCTGGCCTTGGTCATCGAGGAGTGAGAGCTGCAAATTCGACAATACAGGTGCGTTGATCGTGGCAAAAAAGTCGGCGAGTTCCTGATCGACCGCGTTATCATCTTTGATGAAGCGCGCTTGCCCGTGACCGAGGGTTGCCATCTTGGTGATAAGGGGAGCATTGGGCGCATCACCAACGCCAAAGGCGAAGAGTCGTGCGCGACCGATTTTGCTTTCGACTAGATTCAGGAGGGAGTCCTCATTGCCGACGTCGCCGTCGGTGAGAAATACCAGCAGTTGTTCGCGATTATTTTTTTCGAATAAATCCAGGCAGGGCCCAAGGGCCTTTTGCACCTCGGTACCACCGGCAGCTTGGATGGTTTGGCAATATTTTTGTGCGCCGTTGAGCGAGGCAGAGTTGGCATTGCTCCACTCGGAATAAAACGATTCATATTTGTCGTCAAAGATGACGATGCGAAAACGATCAGCCGGCTTGAGCATGGCGAGACTGTGGGAAAGGCCCAGCTTGGCGCTTTCCATGCGAGTGCCGGTCATGGAGCCGCTGTGATCAATCAGGAAAATCACGTCCCGCGGTGTATCGGATTTATCGAGGTCGGGCCGACGCAAGGGCGGGAAGACCGTAAGCAAGCTATAGTCGCCGGTAGCGGTATGCTGGGCGACGACTGTTGGAATTAATTTGGCGGACTGCCGGGTATTGATCTGCAAAAGGAAGTCACGATCAGGAACGGTTATCTCATTCACGAGAGAGACGCGGTGCAGATCTACGCCAAGGTTTTGCACGTTGATCTGATGTGATTCGGAAAAGATGCTTTGGGCCGGAATGCCGGCCACTTGGATGTCGAACGCATAATAGTGCTTGGCGGAAAGACGTTCACCCGAAATGCGCGGTGGGTTGAGCGGCGCGTTACCAGAAACTCCGGGAACTAAATCGGCCGGGAAGTATTTGTCGCCCGTAACCATGGGAAAGCGGAGGTTAATCTGCTCGGCAGTCAGCATGAGGGGCTGAATGAAGCGGATGACCACGTGTACTGTTTCGCCCGGGAGAAAATTCGCGACCGAGGTGGAAAAAAGCGAGGGGTCGTGTTGTTCGAGCAGAGCGGTTTTCTTCCCTTCCGTCTTGGCTGTTTCATAGATGGCTTTGGCCGCATTTTTCTCGTGCACGGAGCTGCGAATTACCCGGTCTTTGAAGCGCAGTTCAAAATCAGTCAGAGTGGCTCCGTCCGGCAAGGGGTAGAGATAGATGGTCTCGAGTGCAGTCGATGTCCGGTTGGTGAAGGTTTGAATCACCTCCGCTTCGAGGAGACCTGGCTTCACGTCGAGCAAGACTTCGGTCGATTCAAGGGGAACGAGGAGGCGTTCACCGGTTTCGAGGTTGGCGTAGCAGATGCCGCATTGAGCGGTAGCGAGAGTGTTCGCGGCTCCGAGTCGGAGCGTGGCAAACAAGCCGAATAGAATTAGGCTGAATAGAAATTCGTAGCGAAAACAACGGAGGAACAATGTGGCGGACATGGTGGGTGGGGATGAAGGGTGGTGTCGTTAAGTACCCTCGCAGATTACCCGAGCCGTGCAGAAATGTCGTCAGGGCCATGTAAGACTTTGTCAGGAGTTTGTCAGAAGATGTCATGGGGGCGTCGTGTATAGGGCTGCGCCCACGCGATTGGGGTGAGTAGAGACGGCAGATCACGGGTCGGAGACCCGTGCCACGGGAGGAGTAGCGCAGGCTTCCAGCCTGCATTTCACGACGGCAGGCAAGGATGCCTGCGCTACGGGAGACCCGCGTCTACGCGGACTCTCAACACTCAACTTTGTACTCTCAACTGCCCCAGCCTCAGCCGATGTGTTGGTAGCCGACGCCGTGGACGGTTTTGATCAGTCGGGCGTGGCTGTCGCCGATTTTTTTTCTGACTTGGGCGATGTGCTGGTCGAGCGTGCGGGTGGTGCCTTGATAATTGATGCCCCAGACTTCGTTGAGCAATTGGTCGCGGGAGAGCACCTCGCCTTTACACCGGAGAAAAACTTCGAGCAGGTGGAGCTCGCGGGGCGTGAGTTCTTCGCTGCTATTCTCGCGCGTGGCGGTGAAGCGCTTCCGGTTAACGAGCGTCTCGCCAAAATAAAAAGTGTCGGTGGCCGCGGCGACGGTGGGCGGAGTTTCCCGGTGGACTTGCCGGCGGAAAGCGGCGTGGACACGGGCAAGAATTTCGCGGAGACCGAAGGGCTTAGTGACGTAGTCGTCGGCACCGAGTTCGAGGCCGAGTACTTTGTCGATTTCCTCGCCTTTGGCGGTGAGCATGATGATGGGGACGGTGCGGTTTTTCTCGCGGATTTTTCGGCACACGTCGTAGCCGCTGAGGACGGGGAGCATGACATCCAAGAGCACGAGATCGAAACCGCCTTCACCAAAGAGGCGCACGGCTTGGCCGCCGTCGGCGGCGCAGATGGCGGCGTGGCCATCGGTGGTGATGGCTTCGCGCAGGGCTTCGCGGATGGCATCGTCGTCTTCGACGATCAGGACTTTGTGTTGGTGGGTGGACATGGAAATGGGATCTGGGGTTTTGGGATTAGAGTCTGGGGATTTGAAAGGTAGGGCGCGTTATCCTTAACGCGCCGTATGGCGTCCGGTGCGCGGCGGGTTAGGGATAACCCGCCCTACTGTTTTGCGTCAGTTGCTCATGTTATTTTCGGCAGGCGGATTTCGAAGGTGGCGCCGGGGGTGGTGGCGAGGAGGACGAGATCGGCACCGGCTTGGCGGAGCATGCCTCGCGCGATGCTCAGCCCAAGGCCAACGCCGGGAGCTTTGTTGGTGAGGGTTTGTCCGCCTTGCACGAAGGGCTCGAAGACGCGGTCGCGCAGCGCGGCTGGGACACCGGGGCCGTGATCGGTGACACGGAGTAAAACGTGAGTGGCGGTGGTCGTGAGGGTGAGCTGTATGAGTTCGCCGGCGCGGGCGTATTTGATGGCGTTGTCGATGAGGTTGAGGAGCGCTTGCTTGAGCGTGGAGTGATCGCTGAGGGCCAGCATAGGCGCGGTGGGTAAATCCAATTCGGCGCGCAGTCCGGCGGTGTGCAGCGTGGCGTTCATTTCCTCGATCGTCTCGTACACGAGGGCGGTGACATCGAGTGGGGCGCAGGTGGTTTTCCTGCCGTTCTTCTCCAGAGCGTTGAAGGCGAGGAGGCGTTCGATGAGGGCGCCAAGGCGACTGCTTTCGGTGCTGATGGTGCTGGCGAATTTGAGGCGTTTCGCTTCGGGCAGTTCGGGTGTCGCGAGCATGTCGGCAAACATGCGGATTGAAGTGAGCGGGGTGCGCAGCTCGTGGGAGACTTGGGTGACGAAAGTGATTTTGCGTTCGGCGTCGCGGGCTTCGCGGCGGGTGTAGAGGGTGAGCGCGGCGGCACCGAGCAGGAACACGCCGAAGAGTGACGCGGTGATGAGAGCGGTGAAGCGGGTGCGGTTTTCTTTTTGGCGAAAGATTTCGCCGTGGTCGGCACTCAGGCGATACGCGGGCAAACCGGCGAGTATGGGACCCGAGAGCGCGGCCTGGTTGGAGGCGATGAATTCGAGTCGGGCGAAAGCGGGGTCGGTGATTTCGCTGCGAAGCTGACGCATGATGGGTCGCACGTCGACGAAGCAGCCGCGCACCGCGTCGTCGGGGCCGGCTTGATACCAGAAAATCCACGGGGTGTCGGGCTGGGTGTCGTGGGCGGCCCAACCGGCCCAGGGGTCGGCGCGTTGGCCGCCGTGGGTGAGGATATCGAGATTCTCGCTCTGATAGCCGAGATCGCTGGCGGGGAACGCGGGATGGTCGAGAGTGCGGTAGGCGAGGGTTTGCCAGGAATTAATTTTCGTCTGGTCGCGCTGGGTGCTGGTCGGATGGAGCAGACGCCAAGGGTGAAATTCTTGCCAGAGGTGAGTGAGCTCAGCGCGGCTGGGGCTGCCGGGAGGGAGGACGAGATCGGCGGGAAAACCGCGGGTGTGATCCCATTGAAAAGTGCCGACGATGATTTCGTTGGCTTCATCCCATTGGCGCAAGGCGTGGCCGAGACCATCGACGTGAAAGGAGGCGAGTTCGGTGATGGTGGAGCGGCGAACTTCCTCGGTGTAGGACTGCACGCGGTCCAAGAATTTTGTTCGTTCCTGGAGGAGGGCGCGTTCGCTTTGGGCGGTGATTTCCTGCTGGGCGGTTTGATAAAGGCGTTGCACAGCGAGACCGGTGGCGACGGCGGCCAGCAGGAAAATACTCCAGAGAAGAAGCGAGCGATGGTGCGGACGCGGGATCATGACGGTGTCCACGTTGTCGCATGCGCTCCAACGCGGCTACGCAACAGAGGGTGCGGCGGATGGGGGAGCAGGGCGTTCACTTCTTGTCCTTCGGCTCTTCGGTGGGGGTATCGAACTTGTTGAACAAACCGGAGCGGAGGATTTTGCGATCGAGTTGGTTCAGGCCGCGGGCTTGGACTTCGGCAAGATAGGTTTCGAGTTGTTTGATTTTGGCGGTGACCTGGGGGTCGTTGAGATCGTCGTTGAGACTTTGCGCATCGCTGCGGGCGCTGCGGAGAGCGCGGAGAGCGCGGCGGAAATCACCTTTGTCGATCTGTTCGATGGCGCGCTGCATCCCTTCACTGATGAGCGTGCTGGCGGAGGTGCGGATGACTTCGGGGTTGGCGGATTTACGGACGGCGGTTTCCTCCGCATCAAAGTTAATCGAGACGGCCTTGCTGATTTCCTGGGGTTTTCCGTTAGCCAGATCATTCCAACGAAGGTGAACCGTTGCCAATCTATAAGAATAGCGCTGGGCGCGGAGAGTGGCGGAGGCGAGGAGGCTCAGTTCCTGATTCGCAAAGAGGTAGGGCAAGTGATACGCGACGGTTTCGTGTTCGATGACAGCTTGCTTCCAGCCGTACGACGCGACGTCTTCGCAATCGGATTTGAATTCGACGGTCAGGACGGCATCGCGCGCCACCAACGTGCGGAGGGGCGCGATCTCGGCTTGCAAGGCCTCGGCGATTTTTTCGGGCTGATCGGCGTAGCGGAAGCGGCCGTTGCCGATGCGGGCCAGAGTGGCGAGCATATCTTCGCTAAAGTCCTGGCCGAGGCCGATGGTGGAGAGGGTGAAGCCTTCACGGGAGAAAACTTCGGCGAGCTTGGAAAAATCATCCAGTTCGCGCGGACCCTTGGTGGGCGGACCATCGGTGAGCAACACGAGTTGATTGATCGTGGTGGGGCCGGCATAGCGACGGAGTTGAGCGGCACCTTGGTTGAGGGCATCGTAGAGCGCGGCGCCGCCGGCGGGTTCGATTTGCGCAAACAGGGCATCGAGATCGCCCAATTGGTCCCGGTGTTGCGCTTCGATCAACGTTTCCACTTCCGAACCAAAGAGAATCACGGAGACGATATCACGGTCCGACAACGAATTCAGGGTGGCAACCATGGCTTGACGCAACGCTTGGATCGAGGGGCCGGCCATGGAACCGGAGCGATCGAGCACGAAGGCGATGTTGCGGATCGCGGCGGGTGGGGCGACGAGTGTGGTCGAGGTGGTGCCGACTCGTGACTGAATATAGATTTTGTTGCGAGTATCGGCGTGGTAGAACTCGCGATTGGTGGCGACCTCGAGGGTGGGGGCCGGCTGGGCGAGGGCCGGGCTGGCCGCCAAGAGAGCCAAAAACAGGGAAATAATTACGGTTCGCATGGGGTTAACTTACACGAAAATCCGGGAAAAGGCGTCATGGTGACGTAAAACTTTGTCAACCAGATGTCATGGACAGGCAAGCGGCAAGGAGGGAGTGGCGTGGCAAGAGGCGAAAGTCTGGGCAATTTTCAGGATTAAGAACGCACGAGATGCGTCGATGTACCATGAGTTCACACCAAGGTAACAACCCCTCTTCATTTCTCCTCCCATGGCCCTCGATCCTTCTGCGCTGGTTAAAACTTTTCTCGCCACGGGTTCATTGCCGCTTTCCCGGTCGATCAGCCAAGTGCAAACCATGTTGAGCAAAGCAGATTATGATGCGGCTGATCTGGCGGAGCATCTGCGGGTGGATCCGACTTTGGCGGCGCGCGTGATGTCGGTGGCCAATTCGGCTTTTTTCAGCCGCACGCCTTGTGGTTCGATTGACGATGCGGTCAATCGGCTCGGGACGGTGCAGCTTTCGCGAATTTTTGCGCAAGTGCTGGCGAATGCCACGATGGTCAATCCCTTGAAAGGTTACGGTATGCAGGCCGATGCGGTTTGGCGGCGCTCTATCGTGGCGGCAGTCGGTGCGGAACTGGCCGCCAAGAGAAAAGGGGGCGATCGTTCCGCGGCTTACATGGTCGGGCTGCTGCACTTGGTCGGCATGTTTGTGATTAATAATTTCTGGTCGATTCAACCGGGAGCGCGGGAAAAAATAAATTTCGTGGATTTTGAAACCGAGTGGGTGGCGGATGAGCGCAAATTGTGCCGGTTTGATCACGCTTCGGTGGGTGCCGAGCTGATGAAGCAACTCTCCTTCCCGGACACTGTGGCGAACGCGATCGGTCTCCAGTATCGTCCGCCCTGTGAATCATTATCGAGTGCGCTGTATATGGGGCGCTATGTGCGCTCCTTGATGTGTGATAAGATTACGATTACACCCAGTATCGAGGTGTTGAAGGAATTCGATCTTGTCGCCGACAGCGACATGGCGGAATTCATTGAAGAGGTGAAGCAGGCGTCGCTGGCTATGATGCAGGCGGCGTGAGTCGGATCAATTCAGTTGGGGGGGGGAAATCTTGAAAACTGAAAATCGTGAAAGCTATAATTTGAAATTTTCGATCCGATGATTCGACGTTTTCAAGATGACCGCTGATCGATGCCCGATTTCAAGATTTCTGCTTTCGCGAGCAAGGGGCAGCCGTCGCATTCGCTCGTTAACGCGGGCCTACGAGCTGCATGATTCGGGCGAAGTCAGACCGGGGCGAGAGACGATCGCGTCAAAAATCGGCGCTCAGTTTTTTTGCAGCTGTTCGAGGCGCTGAAGATTCTGGCGGATGTTGGCGTCATTCGGGTTGAGCTGGAGCGCTCGTTCCCAGAGCGCTTTGGCTGGTTCGAATTGACCGTGGCTGGCGTAAATTATGGCGAGCGTGTTGTAGATCTCGACGTTGTCAGGCTCCGCATTGAGCACGATTTGACCATGGGCAACGGCGTCAGCTTCGCGCCCGGGGATTTGCGCGAGTTGTTGGGCGAGGTTTTGATGCACCCACGTCAGGGCAGGATTGAGTTGCAAGGCGGTTTCGTAGTGGGCGATGGCTTCGGGGACACGGCCCGGCAGGGTGGTCAGGACATTCGCCATGTTCGCGTGCGCCTCCGCCGATTCGGGCTTGAGGCGAAGCACCGCGGCGTAATGGGGAAGCGCTTCGGTGCGACGCGCTGGGAGCTGCGCCAGGGTGTTGGCCAGATGGAAGTGCGCTGCGGCCGAGTCGGGCTTGAGTTGCAGGGTTAGCTCGTACTGCGCGATGGCCTCCGGTATCCGGTTTGGAATTTTGGCCAAGGCGTTGGCCAGGCCGAAATGGGCCTCGGTATAGTCAGGTTTCAAACGCAGGGCGGTCTGATAGTGGGCGATCGCCTCCGGCAGACGCCCGGGTAATCGCAGCAGAATATTTCCCAGATTGTGGTGGGCTTCGGCGAAATTCGGCAAGGTGCGTAGTGCCGCCTCGTAGTGAACCTGCGCTGCAGCGGCGCGTTCGGGAATTTCTTCCAGTTCAACGCCGAGATTGTTGTGCGCTTCCGCGTAATTGGGCCGGAGCTCAATCGCTTTTTCGTAGTGGGCGATGGCTTCGGCTTTGCGACCGGGCAGCCGGGCCAGTTCAATCGCGAGCGCGAGGTGGGCATCGGGATATTTTGGATTTAGCCGCAACGCTTCTTCAAATTGGGCGATGGCTTCCGTATGGCGGTCCGGCGTCTTGGCGAGGGCGAAACCGAGAATATGGTGGCCCATCCAGCTGTCCGGATTTCTGGCGATGGTCGCGCGGAACAGAGTTTCATTGTCGCGATAGAGTCGGCTTTGTCGGTTGCTCTGCACGACGAGTACGATGAGCAGCAGGCCGAAGATTCCGCGACCGGTCAGACGCATCCAGACGGGTGCCGGGGTCAGGAGCAGCGCGATTCCGCCGGTGGCGGTGGCGATGAAGCCGAGACTGGCGAGGTAAAGAAAGTGATCATTGACGTAGGAAAAAATAAAGAAGTAGACCTTGAAGAATCCGAGAATGGGAAACAACGAGCCCACAAAAAACAGCCAGCCCGCCAGCAATCCGCGGCAGCGCTGGAGCCAAAGAGCAATCGTTACGCCGGCAGTGGTAAGCAGCCAGCCCGTCCAGCTGGTTGCGGCGGACGCCACGTCCCAGCGGGGATAGAAGAAATTCAAATCGACCGGCCAGACCATCTTCCCCACGTAGAACCAAATGACTTTGCCCGCGAGAAATACGCGGTCACCCAGGGCCAGTTCGAAGTCGGCCCCTTCGGCGCCGATCACCTTGCGCTCGTCCCACGAGGTGAAAAGGCCCATCGCAGTAGCGGCGAGTAACCAGGGAATGAGCGGGTTGATATCACGACGCCAGGATAGCTTTCCATTTTTCCACCAGAGTACGACCAACAGGGCCGCCGGCAGCGTGACCGTGGCTGTCTTGGATCCGAGCGCGAGGAGGAACAGCCCGGTCGCGAGGCCGTATACGAGCCGCCGGCGGTGGGCTGCGAATTCAAGATACGCCAGGCCAGCCAGCAGGTAGAACATCAACGACAGAGTGTTTTTTTGTTCCGTGATCCACGCGACCGACTCGACGCAAATCGGGTGAACGGCAAAGAGCAGGGCGGCAAACCATTCGGTGCCAGGTGGGATGATTCGTGCCGGCGAAATTTTGGATTCGACGGAAGCGGTGGGAGTCGACCAGAGGCGGCGAAGAATCAAAGCCAGCAGGCAGCACGACGTGGCGTGCAAGATGACGTTGACCAGATGATAGCCCAGCGTGGTGTCACCCCAGAGCTGATGCTCGATCCAAAAAGCACTGAACAACACCGGATAGAATTGCTGGGTTGCATGCACGTCGGTCCAGATGCGCAGCAATCCGGCCCAGCTGCGCAACTCCGCTCGCGTGATGTGGGCGGGATCATCCCAGAGTATGGCGCCCTGTAACGCCGGCCAATAGCAGAGCAGCACCAGGCCGAAAACCAACAGGACCATGACCCAGGATTTGGGTTGGCGGGAGGGGAACAGGTGACGCACTTGCATTTTTATTACTCATGTTCTCCGCCCAACAGAAAATCAACCCTGGCTTGTTCAACCGCAGTTCGGGCCTGATGCTACACGGCGGGGCGGAGGCGCGTGACGCTTAACGCATATGAGCCCCACGAAAATTTTTCGCTGACTCTTTAATTAGAGTGACGCGGTCGTTGCCCGGTGCGTGGGCTGGCCATCAATCATAGCCTGATCAACCCCGACACGAATCGTCACCACCGGCGCTTTGTTTGCGAGGGAATCACTCTTTCTTTAAGCAGTCGCTTCAGCATGCATGGTGAGGCGTCGGGGCGTTAGGACCCCGGCGCCTTTGCCAGGGCTGCGGCTTTTTGCAAAGGGTCAGCGTTTCTTTTGTCGCACCTTTTGCCCATGAGATTTTATTTCCCTGCCGGTCCCACATGAGCCGGCCAGATCGATTCTCCGCCCGATCCTGCGGTGGTCGCGAAATACCTCGTGATGACTTTTCATTCGATGCGAAGTGAAGTGATTGACCCCCGGCTCCTGTCGTCCGTCCGACTCACCCACAAGCGCGGAGGCGGCCGACTGGATGAAATCCTGACGGCGGCTCTCGACCGGGAAAACAGTTCGCAGTCACCGCCGAATCTCAGCCAGCCGTGGCCTGAGCCGCAGGAGGGTCGGGCGGCGGTCCGGGGCCTGCCGTCCGAACGCGACGTGGAACCGACCGTTTCCCGGGAAAGCAAAATGCGGAATGTCTCACCGGAGACGGCGATTGTGCGCTCGAATCGCCGAGGGGAGATCAGCATGGAAGAAACGATGTTGGCGTTGTATTATTCGGCGGTTTCGATTCGCGGGGTGGAAGACATTTCCGAAACGCTTTGGGGCAGCCGTGTCAGTCCGTCGCTTGTGAGTGAGCTGGGCCAGGTTGTAGCCCGACGGATTGAGACTGCGCTCCATCAGGCAATTCTAGGCGACTATCCTTATGTGATGTTGGATTTCCTTCAGGTGAAGCAGGGGTGCGAGGGCGGCTTCAGATTTATTCATGCGCTGCTGGCGGTGGGAGTGAATGCGCAAGGCTACCGGGAAATTCTCGGGATGATGGCTGGAACAGAACAAAATGAACCTTCCTGGCTGATGTTTTTGCAGCAACTCAAGCGTCGTGGGCTCACCAAGGTTCAGTTGTTCGTGGGCGGTTGGTCGCCCGAGTTGCCGGCCAGCCTCGCGCAGGTGTTTCCCCGGGCGGCTTACCTATGCAGTATCGGGCAGTTTTATCAGGCCGTCTCTTCGTTCGTTCATGGCGCGCAATGTTTTTTGGTTCTGGATATGCTCAAGAGCATTCATGGCAGTGCGACGGATGCCGAGGCCCGGGTCCGGATGCACCAAATCGGTCAGAAGTTAAACCGCAGCAAGATACAGGAAGCCGCCGCTTTGTTCGCGCAAATCAGTGAGTTCACCTTGAGCTATTTTGCCATGCCGCGGCCGCATTGGGGGGTGATCCGCACCAACGAATCACTGACGAGAATCACGCGCAAAATCCGCGAGCGCGATCGAGTGGTGCGATCCATCGCGGATGGGAAAACGGCGGTGTTATTTGTCGCGGCCCGGTTGCGGCATTTAAAACGGACGGGGTGGGATCATCATGCTTATATGAAAATGGTCTGAGCCGAGTGCTCCGATGCTTGGGGCTGTTGTCCGCGATTATCCGGGGTGGTGAATTCGGGTGGCAGCTTGCCGTGCACTTGGAGCGGTGGGGCGGGGGGGAGGGAGGCCCCTTCGTGCCAGGTGCCTTCCACAAAGGTTGCGATGGGAATCGACGGAAGGCCGAAGACGTGCTGGTGCAATTGTCCGACGAGGAGTTCGACGGCGACCTCCCCGACGCGATGGCAGTTTTGACGCACCCCGGCGATGAGCCCGTTGGGTTTTTCGAGAAAAATATCAACATACGCCACGTCCTGGGGGATGGCGAGGCGGAGTGTTTCCAAACGAGGGAGCAGCAATGAACCATAGCCGATGATGACCTCCGGTCGATGGAGGCGAAACCATTCCGCAAACGCCCGTTGAGGCACGACGGTATCCGCACCGCTTGAGGCGCCCGATTCCGACTCCGGGGCCATGTCGTAGAAGAGGATCGGAATCCGTGTTTCCGGCGGCAGTTTTTGCTGGAGCGCCAGAAAACCGGCGGACCATGCCAGCTCGACGGCTTCATCCCACCAATGGGGCAATACAAAACCGATCCGGCGGTAACCGGCCGCCATCGCGCGCTGCATCGCGAGAGCAATGACGGCGCGTTGATCGTTGGTCACGAAATGCAACTGTTGTTCGCGCGGACAAAAATCGATTTTTACCGCGCTGAACTGAGCCCAATCAAAATCCAAAGCTGCATCCGCCTCCTGGGTATGGGAAGCGATGATCAGGCCGGTGATGCCGCGCGAATAAAGAATGCCGCTCATGCGCCGGTGCGTGAGGTCAGGTTCACCCAGCCAGAAATGTTCGAGCTGAAAGCCCAGGCCGGCGGCTTTTTCTGCCGCCCCATTATAAAAGGCCAGATGGGCGGGCTGGTTTTTCCAGCCCCATCGCGAATCCCAATGCGTCACGTAGGCGAGGATGGATTTTTTTTGGATCGGGCGGGTGCGATTCCGATAGGCAATGAGCGCGCTGAGGGAAGGGTCCCGTTGGTAGCCCATTTGGGCGGCCAGCTGTTGAATGCGCTCCCGTGTTTCTATCGGGATGCTGGGGTGGTTGCGCAGCGACATGGAGACCGTTGTGACATGGACTCGGGCCCGTTTGGCGACATCCGCCATGGTGATGCGAGCATTCATCGATGGGGGGATTTACTGTGAATAAAAGACAGGGGCAAGGGCCGGGGGGCAGGATGAGGCGTGAGTTTACCCACGTGAAGGCACTATAGCAACTCGCGGGGAAACGCGAAATATTTCGCCGGAATGCGGGCAATAAAAAAGGCGGGGAGCGGACTGCAATCGGGCGGAAATGGGCCGCGGAAATGAATCTGCACTATAATGAGAGCAAAGTATGGATTCCGCTCGGAGCGATCTCCGGCTTGCTTGCCTCCGCTAAGCGGTGCGTACCCCTCCTATGTCTTCGCTTAGTCTAGTTACCAAATCGTTTTCAAATAATCCAAGCGATTCTTGTAGCTAAAAATTCATACCCTAACCCACCCACACTGCCAATGAAAAATCGGAATGCATCAGGATATGCCGCGGCGCTGGCTATAGCGCTCACCCTTGCCACCACTGGTGCCTGGGCGCAGCAGGCCCCGTCGGCCCCCAAGAAAGACGCGGACCCGAAGGACGCGGACGTTGTTGTCCTCTCCCCCTTCGAAGTCTCCGCTGACAATGATAACGGCTATGCCGTCGACACGACCCTCGCGGGCAATCGTCTCAACACCCAATTACGCGATATCGGTAATGCGGTGACGGTCATCAACACCCAATTCCTCAAGGATATCGGAGCCGTTGATAATCAAAGCCTGCTCCAATACACCACCAATACTGAAGTGGGTAACGTCTACGGAAATTTTGCCGGCACCGGCAATGGTTCCCTGCAGGACGAATCGCCCCATTTCATCAATCCGAATCAGAACACGCGGGTGCGCGGATTGACCTCGGCGGACAACACCCGTGATTACTTCCTGACGGACATTCCGTGGGATGGGTATAATGTCGATGGCGTGGATCTGCAACGCGGACCAAATTCCATCTTGTTCGGCCAAGGCAGCCCGGCCGGTATCATCAACACCCGCACTCGGTCGGCCAGCTATAAGGACTCCAATGAAGTCCAGCTTCGGGTTGGTAGTTTTGGTTCGGTCCGTGCTGCAGTTGACACCAACAAAGTCCTGATCAAGGGCGAACTCGCGATTCGCGTGGCCGCAGTGGACAACAAAGACAAATACAAGGAAAAGCCGGCTTATTCCGAAGGCAAGCGTCTCTACAGCGCCCTTCGTTATGAACCCGGTTTTCTCAAGAGAAACGGTGCCCGCACCATTTTCAAAACCAACATCGAGTTCGGCGAGGTGAAGAGCAACAATCCGCGCCAGTTGCCTCCAATCGATTTGATCACACCTTGGTTCCAATCCGGCACGTATAAGGGTCGGAACGTCGGCAATGCCCTCACGGATTTCAACCATCTGAACAAGATCCTCCTGACTCCGGCCCAAAACGAGGATGATAATACCGGTTTGCCCAATCACGGGCAAAATCGTCCATCCCACAACGGTCCGGCCAATTGGCCCGCTGGTTATTCCGGAACGGCCAATGAATTTTATATTCCTGAGGTCGGTAACTTCGGCAATCAATTCGGCAATCCCTCGTTCTTCTTCAATAACAATGCTGCGACTCCCGCAAATTCTGTGAACTGGGAGCCAAGCGGCAATCATGGCATCGGTTCCAACGGTGCACTTGATGGCGGCATGGCTCTTCCGTACCAGCGGCCTGCTGGTGTCGCCCCTTACGCGACCTACGCGCAAAATGCGAAGCTGCCGTATTACGATCTTGGCGTCTACAAGGACCGTTCCATCACGGATCCCTCGATCTTCAATTTCTACAACACGTTGCTCGATGGTCCCAATAAGAAAGAATGGCAGAATTTCCGGACTTATAATCTGAATCTGACCCAAACCTTCTTTGATGATCATGTGGGCTTCTCCCTCGAGTATAACAACGAGTGGTACAAGAATGGCCAGTTGAGCCTTCTTAATGGCGACAAGCAGGCCATTGGCATTGATTTCAACAGTGAATATCCCGATGGCTCGCCCAATCCGAACGTCGGTCGCGCCTATGTCAGCGATTCCTCCCAGTATGGTAACCAATCCTATGTGAGCAACCGTGAGAACAAACGGGCGACCGTCTTTGCTGAACACGATTTCTCCAAGGGTAACTCCACTTGGATTAGCAAACTGATTGGTCGTCACGTGATCACGGGCTTGGTCGCCGAAGACCGTCAGGACACGGACCGTCGCAGTTGGTCCCGTTATGGCACCGATGCAGCCTTTGAGCTTTTCTCGAATCCCAATAATGTACCCAATCGCGCCAGTGGAAAGTTCACGGATAATAACTTGGCGCCGAACACGGTTATTTATCTCGGGCCAACGCTGTTGAATGCGAGCAGTGCCGCCGGGGCCAAACTTCCGGGCTCAACCGCCTTGCAGACCATCACCACCGGTACGGTGCGTACCTTTGATTCTACCTGGAACAAGCCCACGTCTTCGTCGGCTGCAGGGTACGTCGATCCAGCCGCGTTCTGGCACAATGATTATTATCCCCTGAGCAATCCAGTCTCATCCGATGGTTATTATCGGAAGGCTCCGACCAATGCTCAAAAAGCCCTTGGCCAGCCGGGCGATATTCTTGTCTCCGGTGTGGACGCTGGTTTTCCAGGTGACAGCACCCAGTCGGAAAACCCCGCGAACTATGTCGGTTACCGCAGTATGCCCATCAATATTATGGATTCAGAAACCGTCCCGGGCAATCGGAACGCGCTCACGCATGATTCCAGCTTGAGCAAATCCACCTTGGTTTCCAAGGCCTTCACTTGGCAGGCGCACTTCTGGGATAATGCCCTCGTGGCCACCTACGGTGTGCGTAAGGATACAGCCCGTTCATGGGCCTATTCACAAAATGTGAATACTACCAAAAGACCCGAATCCGGCAATAATCTCAATGCAGCTCAGATAGCAGCAAACATTGAATGGAATAAACAGCATCCCAATCCGACGGATGATTTTGGTCATAATAACCTCAGCGCGAGGACGTATCATTTGGTTGCGCAGCCCGACAACACGCTGGATGTCACCTCCCATGCTTATACGCTGGTGGCCCACTTGAATCAGCTCCCTATGTTGGATAAACTGCCGCTCAATGTGAGCGTCTTCTATAATCATTCCACGGATTTTCAGCCGGCAGCGGCCCGCGTTGATGTTTATGGTCAAGCGCTCGGGCCACCGAAGGGCGTGACCAAGGACGCCGGCATCTTGCTGGAAACGAAAGACGGCAAGTACTCGCTCAAGATTAACAAGTATCAAACTGACGCGACCGCTGCGACCTCCACGGCGATGAGTTACAACTGGTTCATCGGTTCCTCCCAAGCTTGGATGGCCAACTGGGTCAATCGCTATGAATTCAATTGGAAGTCCGATAACAATAGCGGCGCGATTGTTGGGCCGAACGATCCCACGAACACTCAGTACAATTATGGCCAAGCTCCGGGTGAGTCGCCAGCTGATGCTGCCACGCGTGAAGCCAACGTTATTGCCAGTGTGCGCGCTTGGCAGAAGAGTGTTGATCCTCGTTTCTATGCCGCTTGGGGAATCAATCTGAATGATCCGAGCAAGAGCGTGAGCGCCTCCCTGCCGAATGGTTTCGTCGCCACCGAGGACAGTACCTCCAAGGGTTATGAAATTGAATTCAACGCCAATCCGATCAAGAACTGGCGCTTGACGTTCAACGCCAGCAAGACCGACGCCTCCCGCAAGAATGTCGGTGGTGAGAACCTGCTCGCCTTCGTAGCCGGGTACCAAAAAGCTCTCGGGACGGGTGCGCCAGGCAGTGTGGGTGATTTGCGCATCTGGTGGGGTGGAGCCGGCAACGAAACCACCTTGGCCGAATGGTTTGGTGGCAATCAACCGGTGGGAACTCAACTCGCCCAGCTCAAGACCTCGGAAGGCACCCAAGTTCCTGAACTGCGCAAATGGCGCTTCAATGCCATCAGCAATTACGACTTCGACCATGGCGTCCTCAAGGGTGTGAATGTGGGCGTGGGCGTGCGTTATCAATCGGAGCAGACTCTCGGTTATCCGATTGTTCCTGGATCATCGGTGGCTAACTTCAGTTGGATCTTCACCCAGCCGTATAAGAGTCCTTCCGAGATGAACTTCGATTTGTGGATCGGCTACAGTCGGAAGATATCGAAGAACGTCGATTGGAATATCCAGTTGAATGTACGCAATGTCGGGGAGGGCAATGGCCTCATTCCGGTGACCGTCCAGTATGACGGCTCTCCGGCCAGCTATCGCATCAAGCCTCCTCAGACTTTGCAGCTGACCAATACGTTTAAGTTCTAATTCTGCATCAAGTTTTACTCGAAGCGCCTCCAGCAAAAAACTGGAGGCGCTTTTTTTGCGCCATTCTGAATCGGAAATATCCTGTATGAGTAGTTGCCTAACCCGAACATGTCATACTCAAACCAAGAAAAATTATTGGGACACAGAGACGGAAAGAGGAGCACAGAGGTCACAGAGCGAAATGCCAGAACCCAAGCTTCGGATTTGACGTTCACGCCAGCTCATAAGCGAGAGAACCTACCACACCTTGTACACTCCTTCTCCCTCCGGGCCAGCCTCTGTGCCTTCTGTGAAAAAGATTGGGAGATTTTAGGTATGAAATATTCAGGCTAAGTTCGTGCGTAGTTTCCCACCTCCCGCCAAGTCACGGCATGGCCGCAAGGGCCAGCCCTACTGACGGGTTTTGTAGGGCCAGCTCTTGTGGCCGTGCCGAATGCTCCGAGTTGTATTCGTGGCGATTGCTTGGCGTAGCCACAGGCCTCCGTGCCTGTGGATCTGGGATGCGTGCGTCACACTCGGCAGGCAGGGACGCCTGCCGCTACTCCGAGCCGAAAACACCCAGGGTTCGACGAGAACGGGTCGAACCACCATTACCCACTGGAAGCGTGAAACCCCTACAGTTGCTGCAGCAATTCCCGGCAATGTTGGGCGGTGGTGGGATTGCCACTTCGTTCGGCGAGTTGCGCGCCTTCAGTTAAAATTTTCCGGGCTTCCTCGCGCCGCGCCAAGATCGCGTAGGCTTGACCTAAAAATAAACAACCTTGGGCGTTTGTGGGTTGGAGCCGGTGGTACGCTTCGAGGGGTTCGAGCGACTCGGAAAATCGCGTCTGCATCAGACACAGCGCGCCGAGGCTGAGGTGGAGTTCGGCGTAGCTTGGTGCAATCGCCAAACCGGCACGGTAATGTTGCTCCGCCTTCGACAGATCGCGTTTCGCTTCTGCCGTGGTGCCCATGTGCCGATGCCAAGAGGCCAGCAGTTGCCGGGCTTCCGGCATTTCGGGATGAGAATCGTAGAGTGGCTGCAAATAGCTTTCAGCCAGCTCCCAGTGTCCGGCATCCATTTCGAGTCTTCCGCGCAACTGCAGTGTTTGCGGAAAGGTGGGTTGCAAGATCAGCGATCGGTCGAGTGCGGCCAGCGCTTCGTCCAATCGTCCGAGACTCAGCAAGCACTGCGCCAGATTGAAATTGGCATTGGCATCGTTCGGATTGCGCGTGAGTGCCGTGTGCCACTCGTCAATGGCCGCTTCGGGCTGACCCAGATTGGCGAGGGCCACACCCAGGGCATCGTGCAATTCGAATTCGTCACCCACGAGTGCCAGACCTTGACGGGCGGCCCGCACCGCTTCTTCCGGTTGCTTGAGCTCGCGGTAAGCGTGGCTGAGATTGACGAAGAACAGCGGCGATGGCTTGCGCGTGCCCAAACGGGGCAGCGCTTGCTCGAGAATATCGCGGGCCCGCGCGGCCTCGTTGCGCTTGAGATAAAGGACGGCCAATAATTCGTAGCCGGCTGGTTCGCTGGGTTTGAGTTTAATTGCGCGCTCGAAAATTGCTTGGGCCCGGTCCGCGTGCTCGGTCTGGTGCTCAATGGTTCCCAGCACGCAGAGGCGGTCGTAATCGTAACACCAGGCCTGTAATTCATCCAACCAGCGATCTTCGGCTTCGCGAAACCGCCCGGTTTCCCGCCCGAGCCAGCGTTGCCGGCGGGCTCCGGCGGCGTCGCCGTCGGCGGCGAGCAACTCGGCATAGAGATTATGTCCGGTGGAAAATTCCGGAGTATATTTCAAGAGCAGTTCGAGTTGGGTTCGCGCCTCGGGACGTTGCGCGCGTTGGAGCGCCAAGCGAACCAATCCCAGACGCGCATAGGGATCGTGGGGCAGTTGGGTGAGACGTTGTTGGTAATTGCGCTCGGCCCGGTCGAGTTCACCGCTCTTGAATTGTAGATTGGCGAGTTGCAGCCGGGCGGGGGTGTAGTCGGGTGCAACGGCGATCGTCTCTTCCAGATACGCGGTCAGTGCGGAATAGTCGCTGGCCGTGCGGCTGAGATCAGCGAGGTAATAAATCCAGCGGGCTTCGCGTGGTTGCGCGGTGTGTAAGAGCCGCCAGCAGGTTGCTGCTTCGCGATTGAAATTATTGGCGTGATACAAACGTCCGAGCTCGATGACGTTTTCGATGACGTGATCAGATGCTTTGGCTTTGGTTTGGACCTGCGCGAGCAATTCGCCGAGGACCGCCGGCCGGCCGGTTTGATCAGGGAGAACAGGCAGGCCGGCTTGTACCCGCCGGATGAGCGTGTGCTGGCGCCACGCGAAAACCGCTGACGTAACGAGTGGGGCCAGTCCCAGAATGAGCCCGACGAGCAGCCAGCCGCGCCGGTGTTTTTTTGGCCTTGGCGCAGCTGGGGCCGGCGCTGACGGAGTGGCTGTAATGTTTTTCGGTCGCTTCACTTTTTGCGCCACAGCGTGATGTTGCTCATGTACTCAAAGGGCGGCAGCGCATAGAATCCACCGGTCACGATGACGGGTACATTGTTGCCGTCGAGATCGCCCACTGCGGCCGTGATGAGCTGGGTGGGACGATGGGCGAGCACCACGGGAGTGAAGTTTTCGTGGCCGTCGTTTAACCAGGCCATCAGCGAGATCGCGTTGGGGTTGGACCAGTCGGCAAATCCGCTGACGGCGACGAGATCGGTGAAACCATCGCCATTCAAGTCAGCGGCACAGGGGGAATAAGCGCCCGGTAAATCGCCTACCCGGTGAAATTTGAAATACCCATTGCCTCGGTTTTCCAGCCATTGAATGCCATGCCAAGGTCGAGGGCTGCGCACCGCGTAGTCAAAGCCGTCGCCATTGGTATAGATCAAATCAGGTTTTCCGTCGCGATTGAGATCGGCCACGTTCAGTCCGCTGCTACCATAGTCTTCGTTGGTCGAACCCCAGATGAGGGTGTCCTTAAATTGGCCATGACCGAGATTATGGAACCAGTGGATTTCTTCCCACTCCTGTGAAATCAACGCGGCGAAATCCATGGCCCCGTCGGCGTTGAAATCCGCCACAGGAGTGTGGATGCAACCGGACTGGGTGTTCACCACCTGACTCGTGAATTGCCAGTCGCCTCGGTTTTCCATCCAGCGCGTTTCGCCCTGGGCATAACCGAACTGGCCGACGACCAGATCGAGCCGTCGGTCCGCGTGGCCGCTCAGATTGGCCGCGCGGACATCGGTGACACGCGCGGTATGATCGAGCAGCGTGTGGCGGCGGAAATTTTGGTTATCGAGATTTTCAAGTACGACGACAGCACCGATCCGGTCATTGTTCGGCGTGATCTGGCCCATGCTGGCGACGAGCACATCGAGCCGACCACTGCCGTTGAGATCAGCTGTTGCCACATGGGCCGGGGCTGAAATGTCCTGACCGATAATTTGCTCGGTAAACACACTGCGGGGCGACTGCCTGATCCAGCGGACCGTGTTTTTCGCTGCTTCGCAATAAAGCACATCGGGCAAGCCGTCGCCATCGAGATCGACGATTTCGACGTAGGTGACCAGTGGCCGGCCAAAGTCCGTCGCCAGTGCGCCGATCGGGATGGGTGTGTATTCCAAGTGCGGGACCGGCGCGGGCGGCGATTGGATTTTCACGTCCGGGGCGACGGGCGACTCGCGTGAACAGCCGGATAAGACCAAGCCGGACAAAGCCACCGCAGACAGACCAGTCAACGCCCACGCCGCGAAAATGATTTTTGGAGAGAGCACGTTCACAGTTGATCGCGGTATTCGACGGGCAGGAGCGTTCGGGCCAGCTCGCGCAACCGTGGGTCGGCGATCGAGAGCTTAAAGCCCTTGCTCATCAGCTGAAGCCGGTAGAGTGAAACGGTCGTTAGCGAGCGCAGTCGCGGTTCGTCTGCTTCCGCGAGGCAACGCTGCACTTGCACGCGCGCCAGTTCATATTTTTTTCCTTCCGTCAGTGCGATGGCCAGGCTCACGCGCCGATCCCAGGGCAAATCGTGCTCATCGCCCCGCTTGAGATAAGGGGCCAGTTCCGCGACGACCTGGGTCAGGCCGGCCGGATTGCCACGGGCTTTTTCGACCAGCGCCCGGGCGACGAGCGCGCTCAGCTCGGTGGGAAATAAACGTTCCAGCGCCTGACCCACTGCGGCGGCTTGATCGATCTGCTCCATTTCGATGAAGTATTCCGCCAGGTGGCTCAAGGCGGTGGCGTTGTCCTGCACTTCGACTACTTTGAAAATAATGACCGATTGGCTTTCAAAGCCGGGAATCTTGGGGGAGTGATACGGCATCGGCTGGAGCCAGCGGGGCGGGAGCCAATGATGCAGCATATCGATCAGGGAATGCTCGATATGGCCTGAACCCAGACGCGCATATTCATCGAGAAACGGATCCCATGAAGGAATGATGATGTAGGCGAGCCCTCGGCCATGAGCCACGGCTTGGGCTTCATCGGGTGAAGTGGCCCCGGCGATCCGGACCGCCGCCGCAAAGCCGTCTTTATTTTCGGCGTAGGGAGTGCCGAGTCCGGCCAAGCCTCCGTGAAAAAAGAGAGCCGTAGTAAGATTGGGCGGGGCGAGCACCACGGCACCACTGGTGCCGGATTGATTCGCCAGCCAGTGGGCGAGATCCCGTTCGATCAAGGAACGCACTTCACCTTCGTTCACCGCTTCCCCGCGACCCGAACGGACCTGCGTTATCAGCAACACCAGTCCGGGAGCAAGACAGGCCGTGAGTCCGGCGGACCAGAGCCAGAGACGCAGGCGGGAATTCACCGTGCCGCTTCGGCTGACGAGTACGACAACGAGCGTGAACAACACGATATCGAGCATGTTCCACCAACGAAGTTGAAAACACGCCAAGCTCAGGGCGAGCACGACGGGCCCGAGCGCCAGAGCGAGGGTCGTCTGATGGACGGGGTTTATTTCGCGGCGAAACAAGCGCGAAATCGCAGGGATGAGCCACAGCAGCGGGAGAGTGGTCGCCCAGCCCAAGGCCGTGAAGCCATCGCGGTAAATCCAAGCCCAGAACGTGGGTGCGATCGCGCTCTCCGGCAGATTGGTCAATTGTGTCGCCAGGGATTCTTCCGAGAGAAAGCCTCGATTGTCCGTCAGCAGCATCAGCACCGGCACCGTCGCGACGGCGAGCACGGCGATTGCCGTGATGATTATCTCCCGGCGGTTCCACGCCGGTTGTTTCCGCTGGATAAGAGCGGAGATCCGGCCCAGCAATTCCGCAGCCCCAAGCCAGCCCAGCCCATAAAGCGGGTGTCCCATTTCCAGGCGCAATCCACTGAGGTGATCCGGAAAATATTCGAGCAGGTACGCGACGAGGACGGTGCCGGCTCCAGCCAGAGACCACACCCGCCACAACCTGGCATCCACCGCGAAGGCCGGATTGTTCGTGGTCGAGCGACGCGTGAGCCATGAAGCCAAGATTCCGCCCACGACTATGCCGATCAGGATTGGAACTTGTCGCGAGGGGCCGACCCAAATTCCAATGCCACCGGCGAGACCGGCGAGAAAAAATAAACGACCGACCCGCCGGCGAATGCGAGTGGCCTCGTCCGGCCTCAGACCTAGGCTCGGGAGTAAGTTGATCCCGGCCAATAAGGGGAGAACGCTCCACCACGCACAGATCAAACCGAGTCCGTGATCGTTGGGTTGGCCGGGGAGGAAGGCGCCGGCCATGGGGAAAGCCACGGTCAAACCGATGGTCAGCCAGACGGCCGAAAAATTCCCGAAGTGTCGGACGGTAAATACAACGGCGCCGATTAGGAACAGCAGATGGAGCAAGGGATCGGCGAAAAGGGTAGCACGTTCCACGTCGAGTCCTAGCGGTGAGTGTGAAACCAAGTGATCGAGTCGGGCACACAGGCCGAGCCACCAACGATAAAGCGAGGAGGAATAAACGTCGCGCCCACTTGGGGCATTGTCGTATTCGACATGGCGGACGTGCCATTCCCCGCGAGCCAGCATTTGCTGGGTTTGGGCGATCCATTGGTAGCTGTCGTTATTGTGCTCCGGCGCGATCATTCGTCTCAGGCCGGCGGCGTAGCCGGTGGGCGAGGTCGTGTCGACGCCCGGGGTTGGTCCGGCCAGGCCCGAAATGAACTCCACCCGCTGGCTGCGGGCGGCGTTGATCCAGAGCAAAAATCCGCCGGCCCCGATTAGGGCGAGCACCCAGGCGAAGGAAGAAAGACGGTGGAGAAAATTCATTCAGAGCGGAGGCCGTTTCATTCGGAAAAACTCAATCGGCCGGGGTTGTCTATGGCAAGCGAAGTCAGGAGATTTTCCGTGGTCCGGACCTTGACTCCTTCATTGCCCGCCGGTCATATTTTTATCCTTAAAATGTGCGATGCGGAGTCCCCAATTCATCGGTCGGTGCGAGTTATTTTGTTGTCTGCGGTGGGTTGGTTTTTGCTGGGTAGCTCGCCGGTCTCCGGCGTATTGGCGGATGCGCCGGCCGGGCTCACCGAGGCCGCGTTAGCTGCACGATCAGGACCGCGCGGCATGACGCTGTTTTCCCCGCTGCCACCGGCGCAGACCGGAGTGGTGACGGAAAATCGTTTTGCGGATCCCAAAATGTGGGGCGAGCTTTATCAGGAAATCACCTATGGGGCGATTGGCACCGGGATCGCGATCGGGGATTACGATGGGGACGGGCGGCCGGATATCTTGGTCGCGAGCAAGACCGAAGGCTGCCGGTTGTTTCACAATCTGGGGAACTGGAAGTTCGAGGATGTGACGGAAAAATCCGGGCTGCGCAGTGCGGCCGGCGCATGGGAGCAAGGGCTGTCGTGGATGAAACGTTCCGTAGGCCAAGAGGCCAACGC
>JANYCF010000309.1 GCA_025360455.1 Opitutaceae bacterium
AAATTGGTGGCTCCCCCGGGACTCGAACCCGGAACCAATTGATTAAGAGTCAACTGCTCTACCATTGAGCTAGGAAGCCATTAGCAAGAGGGGCAAACGTTTAGATTGGGCAAGGCTTGTCAACCCCTTTTCCTTTTCGCACCTCAACTTAAAACAAATCACGATTCCCGAGTGAAAATCAACTCAAGTCCAACCCGGATTCTTGAGCTTTGGTTCCTCGCTGATTACAGTGGATAAATGTGGGAAGGCTCCCGCTGGATCGGTACTGAGTAGCGGCAGGCGCTTGCCGGGCCGTAGCCTTGCACGAAGCCTGGTCCCTGCGTCCTGCTCGAGTGCGTGCACGTAACCGACCCCCCACAGGCACAGAGGCCTGTGGCTACGCGGAGCCAGATCCGTGACCCACTGGAAACCATCAGCGACGTCTCTGTTTTACTCCGATTGATTGACCGAGTGGATGGCCGTGGAGCTTCCAACGAGTGCTCAAAACCATTTATCCTCAGATTCCCTGACAAAATCCTTGCCAAGCCCGGGTGCGTTCTCTGTTTTGAGCCCTTCTATCCATGCAAAAGACCAAAAAGTCCGTTGCCAAGCGCTTCAAATTATCCGGTACGGGTAAGTTGATTCGGCGCACCCCTGGCTTCCGCCATCTCCTTGCCGCTAAAAGCACCAAGTCCAAACGACGTGCTTCTAAAGACAAGCTAGTGGCTCCCGGCCATGCTGCTCCGCTCAAGCGTTGTCTGCCCTTTGGGCTTAAATAAGACAGCCGAAGCGAAAACCATAATTACGCCAGGCGGGTGATCAGTAACGAACCGACCCGCCGGCGCCCAAACCCAACCCAACCAACATGGCTCGTGTCACCAATGCTCCCGCGTCGCGCAAGCGCCGCAAAAAAGTCCTGAAATACGCCAAAGGCTATTTCGGCAATAAATCCAAGCTGTTCCGCTATGCCAAAGAAGCGGTCCAGCATGCCTGGCAATACGCCTACATCGATCGCAAGAAGAAGAAGGCCAACATGCGTGGCCTTTGGATCGTGCGTCTGAATGCTGCCTGCCGCGAGGCCGGTATCACCTACAGCCGCTTCATTGAAGGTCTCAAAGCCGCCAACATCCAGCTCGACCGTCGCCAGCTCTCTGAGATCGCGATTGCCGACGCTACGGCGTTCGCCGGCTTGATCAAACAGGCTCAGGCCGCGTTGAAGACCAAGGCTGCCGCTGCGACGAAAGCCTAAGTGTAGCGCGAGCCACTAAGGCTCGCCTTCTGGTCTAAGACCATTTTTCTGCAAGGACGGCCGCCTCACGGTGCCCGTCTTTTTTTATTTTCTACCCCGTGCTGATTGGTCGGGCGGGTTATCCTGACCCGCCGCGCGGCTTATTAAGGATAACGAGCTTCATCTTTTGGCTATGCAAAATTCAATTCTTGAGCGAAGTTGGTTTCTCTCATTCCCATGCAAGACAATCTGAATGCCATTTTGGCCAAAGCGCAGCCCGAGCTCGCCACGTTGCAGACCCGCGCCGATTTCGAGGCCGCCAAGGCCCGTTATGTCGGGCCCAACGGCGAATTCACCGCCCTCATGAAACAGATGGGCGCTGTGCCGAAAGAGCAACGCCCCGCCATGGGCAAGCTGATCAATGAGACCAAGGCCCGCTTGCAAGTAGAACTTGATGCCACGCTCGCGCGCATCGCCGCCGCCGAGATCGCCGCCCAACTCGGCCCCGCCGTTGATCCCACCTTGCCTTCGCCCGATGTCGGCCCCGGCACCTATCACCCACTCACGCTCGTGCGCGAAGAGATGTGTCGTATTCTGCGCAAAGCCGGCTTCGTGGTCGCCGACGGACCCGAGGTCGAGACCGAGTATTACTGCTTCGATGCGCTTAACACGCCCGCAGATCACCCGGCGCGTGACGCGCAGGATACTTTTTATTTTCCGGAGAAAACTCACTTCGCCAACGTCGCCAAGAAAGTCCCCGAAGAGAAATATCTCCTGCGCACGCACACTTCCTCCGTGCAGATTCGTACCATGCTGAAAGGCCAGCCGCCGATCCGGATCGTTTCGCCGGGTCGCGTTTACCGGCGCGATACGTCCGACGCCACCCACAGCGCGAACTTTCACCAGCTCGAATGTCTCTACGTGGATAAGAACGTCACGGTGCGCGACCTGAAGGCGCTGCTGGACTACATCTTTGCCTCGCTCCTCGGCAAAGACACGAAGACTCGTTTCCGTCCGCATTACTTCGGCTACACCGAGCCGAGCTTCGAGGTTGATCTGTCCGCCCAGCATCTGCCCAAAGTGAAGAAAGATTGGATCGAGATCGGTGGCTGCGGCATGGTTGATCCCGCGGTTTTCGAGGGCGTCGGGTACGATCCCGAGGTGTGGACCGGCTACGCGTTTGGCATGGGCCTCGAACGCCTCGCGATGCTCGTCTACGGCATCGATGACATCCGTTACTTCTACCAGAACGACGTCCGGTTTTTGAAGCAGTTCGCTTGAGGCAATTATGCACAGAAGGAAACTGAGAGAACGAAGACATGCATCCATTATTCCATAAAGCCGACCAATTAAGTGGAGTTGTGATAGGCGCAGCGATTGAAGTCCATCGGGACAAGGGCCCGGGATTGATTGAGTCAATCTACGAACGTTGCTTCATGCATGAGCTGAAACTTCGGGGTATCGCTGCGGTGAATCAGAAAATTGTGCGCATCGAATATAAAGGTCTCGTTTTTGATGAACTGCTCCGCTGCGACGTCTTGGTAGAAGACTGCTTGTTAGTGGAAAACAAAGCGGTCGAATCGGTTATTCCCATCCACAAAGCAAAGCTCATGAGTTATATGAAGCTTCTGAATATTCCGCTTGGACTGATCATTAATTATCACGAATCTATGCTGAAGAACGGCATTGTTCGATTAATTTTGCCTGGTGCCAATCTTACATAGTTCACTTCGTTTCCTTAGTTATCTTCTGTTAAATGAAAATCAGCCTCAACTGGCTCAATCGCTATCTCCCGCTCGCCGGTGTCTCCACCGACGAAATGAAACGCGCCATCACGTTCCTTGGCTTTGAGGTCGAGGGCGTCGTCAACACCGCGCTCGCTCCGTTGCAACACGTCGTCGTCGGCGAGGTCAAGACGCGCGATAAACATCCCAACGCTGATAAACTTTCCATCTGCACGGTGGACGTCGGCGCCGAGCTGGGTGGCGTGCGCACGATTGTCTGCGGCGCGTCGAATTGCGATGTCGGCAATCGTGTTCCGGTCGCTCTGCCGGGCGCGGTTTTGCCCGGTGATTTCAAAATCAAGCAATCCAAGATCCGCGGTCAGCAATCCGACGGCATGCTGTGCGCCGCCGCCGAACTCGGCTTGGCGGCCGACAGCGCCGGTCTGCTCATTCTCGACGCGGCCTTGGCCATCGGCACCCCGATCAATGAGGCGTTGCCGGGCGGTGACACCGTGTTCGATATCGAGATCACGCCCAATCGTCCCGACGCGCTCAGTCACATCGGCATCGCGCGCGAATTGGCCGCTTGGTTCAAAAAGGATCTCACGTTTCCCGCCATCAAGTTTCGCGGAACTGTCGGAGGGGCTTTACGCCCCGATCTTTTGCACTCGATTTCAGTCGAGTCCTCCGAAGATTGCCCTCTCTACATCGGCATCGCCATCGCCGGAGTGAAAGTCGGCCCCAGCCCGGCGTGGATGCAAGATCTCCTGAAGGCCGTGGGTCTGCGTCCGATCAATAATCTCGTGGACGTGGGCAACTACGTGATGTTGGAGCTCGGTCAGCCGTTGCATGTTTTCGATGCGAAAAAGATCGAGGGTCGCAAGCTCGTTATCCGCCGCGCTGCTGCCGGCGAAAAACTGACCACGCTCGATAACAAGGAACGCCTGCTCAACACTCGCATGCTCGTGATCGCCGACGAAGCCAAGCCGCTGGTCGTGGCTGGCATCATGGGTGGAGCCAGTGCCGAGGTGGATGCGTCCACGACGGACATCGTGATCGAGGCCGCTTATTTCCGTCCGCAATCGATTCGTTGGACGGGCAAACGGCTCGGGCTCGCGTCCGATTCGTCCTATCGTTTCGAGCGCGGTGTCGATCCGCACGGCACGCTCGAAGCGGCGCAACGCGCCATCGATCTTATTCTCGAAGCAGCGGGTGGCACTGTCGTCGGGCCGATCATTCAAGTGGGTGGTGATCGTCCGTGGTCGCGCGAAATCAAAGTCACACCGGCTTACATCCGCGCCCGTCTGGGCTTCGACATTCCTGACGCCGAAATGCGCGCCGCCCTCCAGGCGTTGAATCTCGCCATCGTGGGCGAGAGCGAAACCGCGACCGGTCCGGAGTGGACCATTGATGTTCCCAGTTATCGCGGCGATCTGGATCGTCCCATCGATCTCGTCGAAGAAGTATTGCGGATCTACGGCACCGAACGCGTGCCAGTATCACCGGCGGTTGGCCCGGCCTTGGTCAATGCGGATGATGCACCACTCGTGGTTTTCAATCGTACGGTCACCGATTATCTCGTGGGCCAGAATTTCCACGAAGTGGTGAACTATACTTTGCGTTCGACGAAAGAGCTCAAGACTTGGGTCTCGGAAACCGCGGCGCAGGAACTCGCGCTCGCCAATCCGTTCATCGAAGACCAGTCGCATCTGCGGCCCACGATCATCATGGGTATTCTCGAATCGCTGCGGCTGAACCAGTCGCGCGGCAACAGCGTCAGCCGTCTCTTCGAGACCGGTCGCGTTTTCATGGAGCGTGATGGTACCGTGCAAGAGTGCGCGTCCGTCGGCTTCATAATTTGCCACAATGAGAAAGATCGGGCGTGGCTTCACCGGCCCGTGCCGGATTTCTATGCGGTGAAAAAACACATGGAGATCCTCGCTCGCTCCGCTGGCATCGATCTGCCCAAACAGGAACTCGTCCCTGTGCGCGGCGCGTTCTGGGGCTGGCAGGAGGGGCATTCCACCGCCGCCGGCGAAATGCAGCACGGTTGGACCGCCCGCTTCGGCCTGCTGAATCTCGCGATGGTCCGCTCACTCGGCATCGAGGGGATGGTGTGGGCCGGCGTGCTGGCTTTTCTGCCGGAGAAATTACCGAGCAGCACGGTTCGCCGTCGTTATCAGGATTTCAGTCTCTATCCGGCGGCGCTGCGTGATCTCGCGCTCGTCGTCGCTACCGCGCGCCACGCCGAAGAAGTCCGCCGGCAATTGCTCCTGGTCGCCCGCGCGGCGACGAGTGCTCCGCTCACGGTGGAATCCGTCGAAGTCTTCGATGTTTATCACGGGCAGGGGTTGCCGGAAGGGAAGAAGAGCTTGGCTTTCTCGCTCTCGTTCCGCTCCACCGAACGCACCCTCACGGACGACGAGGTGAATATTGTTTTTGCCAAGATTCAGCAAGGCATCGTGGCTGATGGGACACTGGCGGTGCGGTGATTTTGTAGCGGCAGGCGTCCCTGCCTGCCGGAACCGGGCGCAGCGGATGCAAATCGCGTTTTCAAGGACCACAGGCACGGAGGCCTGTGGCTACGCCAAAATCTTCTGATTTCTTTACGCGCCCTCTTACCGCGCGAACATTTCCAAAAACTTTTTCACGTGGCCGGGTACGCTCTTCGGCAAATTGGTCACGACCCAGCGGAACATTTGGCGCACCTCTGCGATTTCTGCGGCCGGAAGTTTTTGCGCAGGAGTGGACGGATCGGGTTTGGTCAAACCACTCGCTCCTTCGTTTGTATCGACCTCCAGTTTAAAAGTCTGGGCATTGCCGCGAATGTAGTGTTCGTGAATCCGGAATTCGAAATGGCTGACGGAACCGCTCGCCGCATTGCGCCAGATACTCAGCCGGGTTTTGTTTTTCCCCTGATAAACTTCCTTGGCCAGGCCTTTCGCGTCTTTGGTGAAAAGACCTTTCGCGGCGGGTTCGATCGAGGCCCCGATCATCACCATTTCCAGCAATTGCAGATAGGTTTTCTCGGTGGCTTCATCGGGGAAAGTAAACGAAAGCCCGCAGAGCGAGTATTGGTTGAAATTGCGAAAATAGGCGATGAGTCCCTCCATCTCGATCTGCTGGCCATCGAGCGTGAGCTTGAACCGGCAGATCTGTCCGCGCGTGGCGAGGGCGGAGGCCGCCAACTGGATGCTGGCGCCACCGTTCGAGAGATTGATCAGGCGTCCGCTCCAGTTCTGCCACGTCTCACGATCAGTGGGCAGGGTGTTGCCTTTGCTGTCTCGGCTGCTGAGCGAGACGATGCCTTTGACGGGGAATACTTCACCGACGGGATAGCGGGGCGCATGGCGTTTATCCCGTTTTAAGAAGGCCCCGCCTTTGAAGTTAAAGAGGTATTTGAATAACGGCACCCCGCTTGATTACGCGGAGTCATTGCCTGTTTCAAGCTTCCGTCAGTGGATATTATTTTTACCGGAACTTGCGCCAATCCTATCTTATGTCATAGATAAGTTATGCACACAATCTCCTCCTCGGTGATTAACCGGCGGCAAGCGCTCAAGACGATCGGAGCCGGAGTGGCCCTCACGAGCATGGTCGCGTTCACGGGTCAGACTCTCGCGGCTAAGCCTGCAACTAAGCCTATGGCGAACTCTACGGAAACTCCTTCGTCTCCTATCTCCGCTTGGGATTTGCCCAAGCTGGCCTTCGAGTACGACGCGCTGGAGCCGCACATTGATACGTTAACGATGCAGCTTCACCACTCGAAGCATCATCAGACCTACATCACGAATGCGAAGAAACTCCTCGAAGCACATCCGGATTGGCGCAACCGCACCCCGGATTTTATCCTTAAGAATATTGAGACCGTGCCGGAAGTTATTCGCGCCGGCCTGCGCAATAATGTCGGCGGACATGTGAACCACTCGTTTTTCTGGACCACCCTCGCGCCCAATGCAGGGGGCGTGGCCGGGAATACCATTGGTGAGGCGATCACAGCCAACTTTGGCTCATTCGGAGAATTCCAAAAGCAATTCACCGATGCCGCGATGAAACGCTTTGGCAGCGGCTGGGCCTGGCTCGTGGCTCAGGATGGCAAACTGGCGATCACTTCCACCGCGAATCAAGACTCGCCGCTCTCCACAGGTGGCACGCCCCTCCTCGGCCTCGATGTCTGGGAGCACGCGTATTATCTGCATTATCAAAACCGCCGTGCCGATTACATTGCCGCTTTTTGGAACGTCGTGAACTGGTCGCAAGTGGACGCCTATCATCAAGCAACGCTGTGATGCGTGACTCGTCAGAAAATCTGTCCAGCTTGTCCGTCGTCGCCTTGGCGAAGTCGGAAGGCCGGGTTCCACCTACGAAAATGAAACGGTGTCGTGTCATCTCATTCCATGGATTCTGATCACGCTGCTGCTTTCGTTAAAATCGGCCTGCCCAATGCACGTCGTCATCTTTTTCTTTGCGTCGGGCCGGATTGCTGCACGACGCAGGAAGGCCTCGCTACGTGGGAACATTTGAAGGCTACGGTGAAGGAGCAGCAGTTGCCGGTCATGCGCACGAAGGCGGCGTGTTTGCGCATATGTAGTGAAGGACCGTGGCTGGTCGTTTATCCGGAAGGCGTGTGGTACTCTCAAGTCACGCCCGAGCGCTTTGATCGTATCCGGCGCGAGCATCTCGAAGGCGGCCAACCCGTCGCCGAGTGGGTGAAAGCAACGCAACCGCTGGCGGTGGAGTGAGCTTTGTGCTCGGGGCTTTTCTTAATGTGGGTGGGGTGCCCTCACCCCGCGAGATCTGGTTTTCGGGTTCCTCGCAAATCCAGTGGGTCGGAGTGCAAAACAGAAGCAAAGATCCGGACGATTTAACCACTCATGGGATTCATCAACGGATGAATCCTTCAAGGTGAGGCTCCGACTAATCGTCTCCGCCATTGGGTTTCGGGGGCCTGCTAATCGCAGGCAGGTTTTCCGTGTCAGGGTAGGTGACGCGCTTGCCGCGCCACGTTGCGCGGCAAGCGCGCAACCTACTGCCGACCCAAGAACCAATATCCCAAACGCAAACCCCAAATCTCAGTCTGCGATTAGCAGACTCCCCGGAGCCCACACCGGAGACGATTAGTCACAGGGCTATTCTAAAGTTTCGCCCATTGGCGAAACTCATTAGTGGTAAACCCCGCTTTGGTTGAGCTGAGTTCCTTTGGCTTGCCCTGTGCGCTTCCAGCCATCGAATACAGCAAACAATAAGTTTTCGTAGCGCATGCCACGCGGGGTGGGGGCACCCCGCCCACAATTGGGGACGTCTCTTGCGTTTTGAATTTCTACGGACAAGTTTTCCCCACCATGGCAACACCCCTCCTGACTGCGGTCGAAATCGATGAAGCCTTGCGCGCCTTACCGGGCTGGACCTTCGAACGCGACGCGCTGGCGAAGGAGTTTAAATTCGGCAATTTTCGCGAGGCGATGTCGTTCATGGTTCGCGTCAGCTTCGAGGCGGAGGCGCTGAATCACCATCCAGAATGGACCAATGTCTACCATCGGGTCGCCATCCGCCTGAACACCCATGATGCCGGCGGCAAGGTCACGCTAAAAGACGTGAACCTCGCCCGCAAAATCCAGGGATTGTCCTGGGTGGAGTGAGGCGTGCTCAGTGTCGCGTGGGTGCGTGGGTGGATTTTTCCTGAATGTCCCGAATGGTGCCGTGCACGGTGCAGAAAACCTCTTCGCCGGTCGTGGCTCCTTCGGAAATTTGATAACTGCCGCCTTTGGGGCACACCGGAAGTGTTTTGATGTACTTGCCAGGGCCGGTCCCGATGAGATCTCCGATTTCAGTCGGTGCCTTGCCCGCTTCGAGACTGCTTTGCTCAAAAGCGGCTGCGAGCTGGCGCTGGTTGTTTATGCAGACTTTATTAATCGAAGATTCCCGGACTTTTTGAAAAGCAGGAATAGCCATCGCGGCCAGCAGGCCGATGATTACCACGACAATCATCGTATCAGCGAGTCCGCCGCCCCCTCTGCCCGTATGACCGCCGGGCATGAAAAGAGCCACGAAGTAGGCGAATGGATTGCGATCAGGCTTTCGCGCAGGCTGACCAGTTCTGAGGGTCAATAAATCTGAAACGCGTCGTGACGAAGTGGGATAGGTGGCCGTGAGTTCGTGCAGCGAGACAAAGAAACCGCGTTCATCTACATGCTGGCCGGCAAAGGCCTCCGCACTAAGCGTCCGCCCATGCTCCTTGCCACCACTGAGAATCATCATGGCGCGCAGTGAACCTTCCACGTCTTGGGCGGCGAAAGCACCGTAACGATCGCAAGATGATTCCCAGGCGCGCCGATAAGCCGGGCCGATCAGAGGGGAAAGCATCCCGGGTCCGAGAAAGAGTTGCTTGAGGATGTGGCGGCTCTTGATGTGGCCCAGCTCGTGGCCGAGGATGAATTTCATTTCCGGCGAGGTCGGACCGAGGGCTTCCAGAAAATCAGAGTACACCACCACGAAGTCCCGTCCGGAGAAACGAGTGGCAAAGGCATTCAGCATCCCGCCGGCCTGAACCACATAAAGCGCCGGAGGCAGGGCGACCCCGTGTTGCTGACAAACCGCGAGAAAAGTGGCGTGCAGTTCGGGAAGCTGGCGTTCGTCGACACGGACGGCTTCGGAGCGGAGGTGGGCAATGAGCAGGCCATTCCCGAGCCAGAGAAAGAATCCGATGAACAGTGCATAGAAAAGGCCGATGATGCTGACGGCGATCACCAGCCAGAATAGAATTGAGAGAATGAGCACGAACGTGAAGTAGGTGCCTTCTTTCGGGAGGGTGAGATTGGCCGGCGTGAGACCGACGGGTACGATAGGAGGATTCGCTGAGCTCATTGGGGTAGGGGGGCTCGGGCGC